>NZ_JASAUT010000002.1:0-471396 GCF_029952935.1 Bradyrhizobium sp. Mp19
TTTGCCTCCATCCTTGGCACAGCGACGCGAATCTACTGCGAATCTATGATTGCGAACTTGTGACTCGGGACACTAGCGACCGAACTCCTCCGTGCGCGCGGCTCGCCACAACGTCCAGAGCGTGCGCAGGCGCGAGACCGGCCTCGGCAGGAACGGGTCGTAGTCCTCCCTCCTCGCCCGGTTCAGCTCGCGCCTGACGCAAGCGAGCGGCAGAAAGATCGGCCTCACGCCGGATGGGACATCCGCAAGCAGTCCGAATGCAGTCTTGAGATGGCCCTGGGCCTCGTCCGCAAGCTGATCGATCGCGGCACGGATGTTCGGCGTCACCTTGCCGGCAAACACCTCCTCCTTGCTGCCGCCGTGCTGCTGCAGCAGTTGCAACGGCAGAAACAGCTGCTGCCGTGAGGCGTCGCGGCCGAGCGAAGCGATGACCTGCGCCATGCCCTGGGCAAGACCCGCATGACGGACCAGGTGATCGATCGCCTCCGACGGCCGCGCCACCACGCGCGTGGCCTGCGAGAACAGCCCTGAGGCCGTGGCGTCGAGATAGCCCTCGAGCGCCGTCAGCGACGGCATCGGGTCGTTGTAGAGATCGAACTGGTGCTCCTCGACCAGCAGCGAGAATGGCGAGACCGGCAGACGGTGATTGCGGATCGTGTGCAGCAGTTCTGCCGCGACCGGATTGCCCTCGACGCCGCCATGGCCCGCTCCGGCCAGCATGTCGGTCCACCATTGCAGCCGCATCTCGCCGGGCAGCGGCTGGCTGACCTGCTCGTGCACGCGCGCGACCTCGATGTTGAAGGCGTAGATCGCAAGCATCGCCCGCCGTTCCGAACCCGGCAGGAACAGGGTCGACGCGTAGCGCACGAAGTCATGGCTCCGCACCAGATCGGCGCAGAAGGCCGCGCCGTCCTGCGGTGCCTCCGTCGCGCTCATGGCACCGCGATCAGCGCCGCCGCGACGCGCCGCCGCTCGCCCAGCATGATGTTGTAGGTGCGGATCGCGGGTCCCGTCTGCATCGGATCGAGCACCACCCGCACGGCCCGCAGGGCCTCGCGCAGGCCCTTTGGCGGGACCCAGACGTCGGTGCCGGTGCCGACGATCAGCGTGTCGATCGCATTGGCGGCGGCGAACACCTTTTGCAGCGAGTATTCGTCGATCTCCTGCGGTCTGGTGACCGGCCAGGCCCAGATCGAGTCAGGCAGGCACAGGAGCGAGCCGCGGTGCGACATATCGGCAAACGCGAAGCCACCCTTGCCGTAGGCCTCGATCGGCGCCGACCTCGGAAGATGGGGAGCGTCCGAGGAGTTGCTCATGACCGGCTACTTCTTGGCTGCCGCCGTGTCCGGCTTCTTGGCCGGCGCGTCCTGCGCCGCCTCTCCACCCCGCGTGGTGTGAACACCGAGATAGATCAGGATCGGCGCCGCGATGAAGATCGAGGTGTAGGTGCCGACCAGCACCACGCCGAACATCATGACCGCGGTGAAGCTGTGGATCGCCTGGCCGCCGAACAGCAGCAGTGCGAGCAGCGCCAGCGTCACGGTGACGTGCGTGATGATCGAACGCGACAGCGTCGAGTTGATCGATTCGTTCAGCAGCTGCGGCATCGGCATCTTCTTGTAGCGCCGCAGCATCTCGCGGATACGGTCGTAGATCACGACGGTGTCGTTGAGCGAGTAGCCGAGAATCGTCAGCAGCGCCGCGATGCTGGTGAGGTCGAAATCGACCTGGGTGATCGACATGAAGCCGATCGTGAGCACGATGTCGTGGACGTTGGCGATCATGGCGCCGAGCGCGAACTGCCATTCGAACCGGAACCAAAGGTAGATCAGGATGCCCATGATCGCGAACATCAGGCCGATCATGCCGTAGGCCAGCAGTTCGCCGGAGACGCGCGGTCCCACCACCTCGACGCGGCGGTAGTCGACGGATTCGCCGAGCGCGCCGCGCACTTTCGTCACCGCATCCTGCTGCGCCTTGTCGCCGCCGGGCTGCTCGGCGACGCGGATCAGGACTTCCGCCGGACCGCCGAACTGCTGCAGCTGCACCTCGCCGAGGCCAAGGCCGTTCAAGGTCGTGCGCATCGCGGCGATGTCGGCGGTGCCGGACTTGGCCTGCACCTCCAGCAGCGTGCCGCCCTTGAAGTCGATGCCGAAATTCAGGCCGTGGGTGAAGAACAGCGTGATGGCAAGGATCGAGAGCAGCGCCGAGATCGGGAAGCTGATGCGGCGAAAGCGAGTGAAGTCGAAATGCGTGTCGTCAGGCACGATGCGCAGCGCCGGCAGCAGGCCGAGCGCCGCGACCACGGTCAGCACGGTAATCAGGATACCAAGGCCAATGAGAACGGTATGAGTCACAACAGGCCTCTCAGATCGGCACGGTTTGCGGCCGCTTCCACCGCACCCAGCCGGCGACGATCAGGCGCGTCAGGGTAAAGGCGGTGAACACCGTGGTGATGATGCCGATGCCGAGCGTCACGGCAAAGCCGCGGACCGGTCCGGTGCCGATGTAGAACAGCACGGCGGCGGCGATGAAGGTAGTGATGTTGGAGTCGAGGATGGTCGCCAGCGCCCGCTTGAAGCCGGCGTCGATCGCCGAGATCGCGTTGCGGCCGCCGCGCAATTCCTCGCGGATGCGCTCGTAGATCAGCACGTTGGAATCGACCGCGATGCCGACGGTCAGCACGATGCCGGCGATGCCCGGCAACGTCAGCGTGGCGTTGAGCAGCGACAGCAGCCCGAAGATCATGGCGACGTTGATCGCCACCGCGATGTTGGCGAACACGCCGAACAGCCGATAGGTGATCAGCATGAACACGATGACCAGGATCGAGCCGACATAGGCCGCGAGCTCGCCCTTCTCGATCGAGTCCTGTCCGAGGCCGGGACCGACGGTGCGCTCCTCGATCACGGTCAGTGGTGCCGGCAGCGCGCCGGCACGCATCAGGATCGCCAGATCGTTGGCCGATTGCACGGTAAAGCTGCCGGAGATCTGGCCCTGTCCGCCGGTGATCGGCTCACGGATCACGGGTGCCGAGATCACCTTGTTGTCGAGCACGATCGCAAACGGCTGGCCGACGTTTTCGGCGGTCGCCTGCGCGAATTTGCGCGCGCCCGACGTATTGAACTTGAAGCTGACAATCGCCTCGCCGGTGCGCTGGTCGAATCCGGGCTGGGCATCGGAGAGCTCGCCTCCGGAAACCAGGACCTGCTTCTTGACGACATACGGAACCGGCGGCGGTGACGCGCTCATCAAGAGCTCGGAGTCCGGCGGCAGGCGGCCCTGCTGGGCCTGGTCGGGCGACACCGAGCTGTCGACCATGCGGAATTCCATCTTGGCGGTCTTGCCGAGCAGTTCCTTCAGGCGTGTCGGATCCTGAAGGCCCGGCACCTGGACCAGGATGCGGTCGGTGCCCTGACGCTGGATCACCGGCTCGACCGTGCCGAGCTCGTTGACGCGCCGTTCGACGATCTGGATCGATTGCTCAATGGTCTGCCGGATGCGCTCGGTGATCGCGGCCTGCGGGACCGTCAGGCGGATCAGGCCGCCGCCGGCATCGGCAACCTCGAGGCTGCGCTGGCCGCTGGAGCCGAGCAGGCCGCCGAGCGGCTGCGACAGCTCGCGGAGCTTCGACAATGCCGTCGACTGGTCGCCTTCCTTGGAGATGCGGACTTCCACCGCGTCGTTGCGTGTGTTGAGGCCGGTGTAGCCGATCTTGGCTTCACGAAGCACCTTCCGAACATCGTCGCGAATCTGGTCGAGCTTCTCCTTCTTCACGTAGTTGGAGTCGACCTCGAGCAGCAGATAGGAGCCGCCCTGCAAATCGAGGCCGAGGACCAGGCGCCGCTGCGCCCAGGCCGGCCAGGTCTTCACCTGCGCCTCGGGGAAGAAATTGGGCACGGCGCACAGGCAGACCACCAGCGCTGTCAGGATAATCCCCAGCGCTCGCCACCGCGTGAAATACAACATCGAGTTGACCCGTCAGATTCCAAAAAGGCGCCGCGGCGATCAGCTCGCGGACGCCTCGTCCTTGGCGTCGCCCTTCGCCGGCTCACCCTTGGTACGCACACCCGAGATCATCTGGCGCATCTGGCGCACGCGCACGCCGTCCGAAATCTCGAACTCGATCTGGTCGTCGTCGACCACCTTGGTCACCTTGCCGACGAGGCCGCCCGAGGTCACCACAGTGTCGCCGCGGCGGATGTTCTTCACGAGGTCCGCATGGTCGCGCACCTTCTTCTGCTGCGGGCGCAGAATCAGGAAGTACATGATGACGAAGATCAGCGCGAATGGCAGCAGCGACATCAACATGCTGTTGGTGTCACCAGTCGCTCCAGCCTGGGCAAACGCAGGAGTAATCAGCATTCGGACGATCCTCGGATAAGACGGGAAAGAACCGGCAGCGCCCTCGGATTCGGGGCGGTATGGCGGTCCGGACAAATTCGCGCGGACTATAGCGGCCGCGGTCCCAATTGCAACGTTAACGCACCTTCATTTAGGGCGCTTGCGGGACCGCCGCCAGCCCGATAAGGCTGCGCCGTCAGGAACTGGACAAATGCCGAAAAAAGCCAAGAAAACGACCAGTAAAACAACCCGCAAAACCACCCCCAAGGCTGCCGCCAAGCGTGCTGAAAACGCCGCGACAAAACGCCCGGTAACGGCGCTCGACGGCGCAGCGGCCGAGCGGATCGCGAACGCCCTGGAGGTCATCGCCAGCCGCCTCGCTGACGCCTCCCCGGCCCTCGATCCGGCCGAGACCTTCGGCGCCGCGGACGCCTTTGTCTGGCATCCGGACGGGCGCCTGGCCCCGGTGCCACGCGTCAGCCGCGTCGAGATCGGCCTGCTCAAGGGCGTCGACCGGATGCGCGATATCCTGATGGAGAATACCGAGCGCTTCGCCGACGGCCTGCCCGCCAACAATGCGCTGCTCTGGGGCGCCCGCGGCATGGGCAAGTCGTCGCTGGTCAAGGCCACCCATGCCAGCATCAATCTCGACCGCAAGCCGGCCGACCGGCTGAAGCTGATCGAGATCCACCGCGAGGACATCGAGAGCTTGCCCGGCCTGATGGAGCTGCTGCGCAGCTCCTCCTTCCGCTTCATCGTCTTCTGCGACGACCTCTCGTTCGACGGCAACGATGCCTCGTACAAGTCGCTGAAGGCCGTGCTGGAAGGCGGCATCGAGGGGCGCCCCGACAACGTCATCCTCTATGCGACCTCGAACCGGCGGCATCTGTTGGCGCGCGAGATGATCGAGAACGAACGCTCGACCGCGATCAATCCCGGCGAAGCGGTCGAGGAGAAAGTCTCGCTGTCGGACCGCTTCGGCCTCTGGCTCGGCTTCCATCGCTGCAGCCAGGACGAATACCTCGCGATGGTGAAGGGCTATTGCGACCATTACGGCATCAAGATCGCCGAGGACGAACTCGAGCGCGAGGCGCTCGAATGGTCGACCACCCGCGGCTCGCGCTCGGGCCGCGTCGCCTGGCAGTACACGCAGGAGCTCGCAGGCCGGCTCGGCGTGCGGCTGAGCGGCAACTAACAGGCGATGGGAGGCATAGCCCCTCCCGTCATCGCCCGTGTAGCCCGGATGGAGCGCAGCGCAATGCGGGATCGGTGCACTCCGCGAGTGAGCTCCCGGATTTCGCGTCGCTCCATCCGGGTTACGCGGCTGAGCGGCAAGTAATCGCCGCTGCAATCGCCAAAACAAAACGGGGGAGGCTTGCGCCTCCCCCGCTGTCTTTGTTGTGAGACTTGGAAGTCCCTTGAAGTCCCGACGCGTAGCTTACGCGCCGTTGAGGAACTGGAGCGGATCCACCGGCGACGATCCCTTGCGGATCTCGAAGTGGAGCTGCGGCGAGCCCGCCTCGCCGGACTGGCCCGACTTGGCAATCACCTGACCGCGCTTGATGGTATCGCCGCGCTTCACCAGGATTTCGCTCGCATGGGCGTAGGCGGTGACGTAGCCATTGGAATGACGGACCAGCACGAGATTGCCGTAGCCCTTCAGCTCATTGCCCGAATAGGCGACGACGCCGTCTTCGGCCGCTTTCACCGGCGTGCCCTCGGGCACCGCGACGTTGATGCCGTCATTGACCTTGCCGTTGGTCTTCGAGCCGTAGGCGGTGATGACCTTGCCGCGCACCGGCCAGCGGAAGGTCGGCAACGCGCCGGTGGCCTCGCTCGACTTGGTGACGACGGGCGCTTCAGCGGCGGCCGCCGGCTGCTCGACCGTCGCGGTTGGCTGGACCAGCCGCGCGCTCTGCTGCGGCAACGCGGTTGCAACAACCTTCGGGGCCGCGACCGCCGGCGCCGGAGCCACGGCAGCAACCGGCGCGGCGGCAACAGGTTGCGCAACGGGCGCGGGTGCCGCCATCGCCGTCTTGGCGCCGGGCACCACGAGCTTCATGCCGAGGCTCAGCCGGGCCGACTGGTCGAGATTGTTGGCGCGGGCGAGTTCGGCCACCGGAATGTGGTGCTGGCGCGCGATGCTGTGCAGCGTGTCGCCGCGATTGACATGGTGGACGCCGGCGGGCGCGGCTGCCACGGCGACAGGGCGCGCGGCCGGTGCGGCCATTGCTGGCGCCGCGGCCGACGCCGTCGGGCGCGGAATGACCAGCTGCTGGCCGGGCGACAGCGCGCGCGGTCCCTTGTAGCCGTTGGCGCGCAGGATCTCGGCGGTCGAGACGTTGTAGCGGCGTGCCAGCACTTCCAGCGTATCGCTGGTGCCGACGATGATGGTGGTGCCGTTGTGCCCGGCAGGGGCTGCGGCGACCGAATGCGGAACGGTGCCGGTGGATTCGATCTGCGGACGCGCGGGCGGCGGCGTGTAGGACGAGACCCCGCGCCCTCCTCCGGAGACGCCGGCATTGCCATTGGCGACCGGATAGGACTGCGGCGCCGCTGCGACCGGCGGCGGCAACGGCTGTGACTGGTATTGCGAATACTGCGGTTGCGTTCGCGGCCGCGCGTATTGCGGCAACTCGCGCGGCGGCGGCGCCTGCTGCACGGTGCCGGTCGGCTGCGGATCAAACGCAAACGGATTTTGCGAGTAGGAGTTTTGCGAGAAGCGCGACGACATATCGGCGCTGCAACCGGCAAAAGCCATGGACATCAGCGTCAGCACCGCAACCTGCGGCACGCGACGCGAGCGAAGCAACTCGACAACCCCAGACATGGTTACTCACTCGTACGCAACAAAAGACTGTTTTGAGTAAACACGTACCGAGTAAATAACCGCTTAACCCTGCGAATAAGGCGTTGGTGCCAAGCAGCAAATCGCCAAATTTACAATTCGCGCGCGATTCCCGGCAGCGCCGGCACAAAGCGGACGTCGACCAATTCCTTGCGGTCGAAGCCGTTCTCGGTCCGCACCACGCGGACGAGGGTCTGGGTACCCTGATGCGGCCCGACCGGGGCGATCAGGATGCCGCCGGGTTCGAGCCGCTCCAGCAGCTTCTCCGGGATCTGCTCCATCGCCGCGGTGACGATGATGCGGTCGAAATCGCCTGCCCCGGCCGGAACGTCGAAGCCGTCCCCGAGCAGCACCTCGATATTGTAATAGCCCAGCTTTTCGAGGCGCTTGCGGGCGCCGTCGGCCAGCGTCCGGTAGCGCTCGATGGTCAGAACCTGCTTGCACAACCGGGACAGCACGGCCGCCTGGTAGCCCGAGCCGGTGCCGATCTCGAGCACGCGATGGTCCTTCTGCAGCTGCAGTTGCTCGGTCATGTAGGCCACGACGAAAGGCTGGCTGATGGTCTGCCCGCAGGCGATCGCAAGCGCGCTGTCGCGATAGGCCTCGTTGCGATCGCGCGGATCGACGAAGACCTCGCGCGGCACCTCCTCCATCGTACGCAACACCGCCCGATCGCTCACCCCGCGCCGCCGCAGGGTCAGCTGAAACATCATCTTCTCGGTCGGATCGGGGTTCACGGCCATGTTCATCAGCGTCTCTGGGCAGCAGCGCGGAATCTCCGCCCTCTTGATGCCATTGAAATCCGAAATACCGCGTTAAGGAAAAATTTCCCGTCGCGTTTTGTTCCCGGCCAGGAACCATCGCCCGGTTTCGCATTGGCGCTGGCCCGGTTGCATCACATATAATCGCGACGATGCGCGGGTTAACGTCTGGGTGGTGCAGATCGGGGCTCTGGTAGAGCCAACATACCTCGTCGGCTGTTGGGCAAATCTTGCGCAACAAGGTCAGCCAGGGCGACGCGGCAAACCCTGCTGCGCGCTGGAAAAGGACCAATTCCCAAACGTTTGCATTGCGCGCTGTAATGTTATTTGCGAGCCTGATTCAGGGAAGGGCAAGGATTCCATCATGACAGCGATACGGCCGGCGGGCTGTTCAGTTTTCCTCGTAGAGGACGAGGTCATGATCCGGATGATGGTCGCCGATATGCTGGAGGAACTCGGCCATAGCGTCGCGGCCGAGGCCGGCGAGATCGGCGAAGCGGTCAAGCTTGCGCAATCGACCGAATTCGACCTCGCGATCCTCGACGTCAACGTCAATGGCAAGGTGATCACCCCGGTCGCCGAGCTGATCAACGCCCGCAACCGCCCCTTCATCTTCGCGACCGGCTATGGCTCGTCCGGCCTGCCTCCGGAGTATCGCGACCGTCCGGCGCTGCAAAAGCCCTTCCAACTGGAAACGCTGGCCCAGGTGATCTCCAGCGCGATGAAGGGTGCGCCGGTTTAGATCTCACCGCATTGGAGGTGCGTAGCCCGGATGCAGCGAAGCGCAATCCGGGAATCTTGCACCCATTGCGAGCGGACCCGGATTTAGCTTCGCTTCATCCGGGCTACAAGGGCTCACTTCAGCGTATCAAGCAACGTTTCCGAAAATGCTTCATCGGTGCGGTCGAGCCGCAGCGGCGTCACCGAGACGTAGCGCGCCGCAAGCGCGGCGAGATCGGTGCCTTCAGCCGGCGCATCCATCATCGCCGCGCGCTCGAAGCCGATCCAGAAATACGGGTTGCCGCGTCCGTCGTGACGGCGATCGATCTTCAGGAAACCCTGATTGCGCTTGCCCTGCCGCGTGATCCGGATGCCCTTGACGTCATCGGGCATGCAGGACGGGAAGTTGACGTTGATAACCGTGTTCCTGGGGACGCCGGCGCCGATCACCTTGCGGATGATGTCGGGTCCGAATTTCAGCGCAGTGTCCCACAGCGGCGCATTGCGCGTCTCGATCGAGAATTCCTGCGACAGCGCGAATGACGGAAAGCCCAAAATGGTGCCTTCCAGCGCACCGGCGATGGTGCCGGAATAGACCACGTCCTCGGCGACGTTGCGGCCCTTGTTGACGCCGCTCAGCACGAGATCGGGCAGCTTGTCTCCGAGAATGTGGCGCGCGCCCATGATGACGCAATCGGTCGGCGTGCCGCGCACTGCGAAATGACGCGGGCTGACCTCGCGCAGACGCAGCGGATCGTTGAGCGACAGCGAATGCGAGACGCCGGACTGATCGAGCTCGGGGGCAACGATCCAGACATCGTCGGACAACGCGCGTGCGATCTGCTCGACGACCTTAAGGCCCGGAGCGTGGATGCCGTCATCATTGGTGCAGAGAATTCGCATCCGTCAAAGTGCCTTTTGTTCCGATTCGACGCGGGTTTCTTACGCTGCGGTTTCTTGAGTTGATTGCCGTCTTAACCGGCTAGGGCCGCGGAGGCAAACCTGGCGATGGCCCGTGCCATCGTGCCGACGTCACGCGCCATGGACGGACAAATCGCGCGCTGCCGGCAATCTTGCGCTCGAACACCGGCCAGGCCGGTCTCGCCGGCCGCCGAACAACCGCGATAACGGGCGCTGGCGGCGGCGCCCCTGGCATTTTTACCCGCGGGGCCTGACGCAGTTCGGCCCCGAGACCCCGGGACGTGACAGCTTCTGACCTTGGAGGCTCGGGCTTGGCAGGTTCAGGCTTTGGCTCTTCAACCTTGGAAGCTTCAGACTTGGAAGCATCAGCCTTGGGAGCTTCAGACTTGGAAGCTTCAACCTTGGGCGGCTCACCCCTCCGCGCTTCCGGCCTGGCGGGCTCAAGAGCAATTGGTGCGGTTTGGCGAGGCTCGGGCTTGGGAGGCTTCGGAAGCTCCGATGTGGGGAGCTCGGACTTGATGGAATCGGCCGTGATGGGATCGGCCTTGGCGGGTGCGGTCGTGAGCGACTCGGCCTTCGGAGCTTCAAACGCGCGAGGCTCGGCCTTGGACGGTTCGGGGGCGACCGAAGCCGCCTGGGGGAGCTCAGACCTCGCCGGCTCGACTTTCCGAGGCTCAACCCTGAGCGGTTCGGGTTTGGGCGGCACCGGAGCGAGTGCCTCGGCCGGCTTTGCGATCGGCGCCGTCGCAGCCGATTTCGATTTCAGCCTGGCCAGCAGCTCCTCGATCGAGGGCACCGATGTCGCGTCAAGCGGCACGCGCGGCGGCGGGGCCGGCGGCGTCGCCCGGACCGGTGGTGGCGACGACGCAATCGGTGCCGGTGGTGGCGGCAAATCGGCCGGCGCCAATTGGGCGAACTTGCCGCGCGCGATCTCCAGCGCCTTGTCGAAGTCGGGCCTGTCGATCCAGGCCTTCGATTGCACCTCGGTCACGCGCGCCTCCCACAGGCGCGCGGCCTCGATGTCGTAATAGCCCATCTGCTTCTGATTGATCAGCTGCAGACCGTGGCCCGTAACGGCCCATTGTCGACCAAGCCAGTGGATGTCACGGTGGAGCGGCATCACACTGGCCCTCGCCTCACATGCCGTGCTCGATGACCTTGAGCCCGCCCATATAGGGCTGCAGCACATCGGGCACCGCGATCGAACCATCCTGCTGCTGATAGGTCTCCATGACCGCGATCAAGGCGCGCCCTACCGCGGTGCCGGAGCCGTTCAGCGTATGCACGAAGCGCGGCTTGCCGTCAGGGCCGCGATAGCGCGCGTCCATGCGGCGGGCCTGGAAATCGCCGCACACCGAGCAGCTCGAAATCTCGCGATATGCGCCGCCGTCGCCCTGCCCCGGCATCCACACCTCGATGTCGTAGGTCTTCTGCGCGGAGAAGCCCATGTCGCCGGCGCACAGCGTCATCACACGATAATGCAGGTCGAGCTTCTGCAGAACCTGCTCGGCGCAGGACAGCATGCGCTCCAGCTCATCCTTGCTGGCTTCCGGTGTCGTGATCGACACCAGCTCGACCTTTGTGAACTGGTGCTGGCGGATCATGCCGCGCGTGTCGCGCCCCGCCGCGCCGGCCTCCGCACGGAAGCACGGCGTCAACGCGGTGAGCCGCATCGGCAGCTCCTTCTCGTCGAGGATGGATTCGCGCGCGAGGTTGGTCAGCGACACTTCCGCGGTCGGGATCAGGCCGAGGCGCTCGCTGCGCAGATCGGCATCCGGTGCCGCGAGCAATTCACCCTTGATCGCCCAGAACTGATCGTCCTCGAATTTCGGCAACTGGCCGGTGCCGAACATCACGGCGTCGCGCACCAGCAGCGGCGGATTGATCTCGGTGTAGCCGTGCTCGCCGGTGTGCAAATCGAGCATGAACTGCCCGATCGCGCGCTCGAGCCGCGCCAGCCCTTTCTTCAGCACGACGAAGCGTGCGCCGGACAGTTTCGCCGCCGCCTCGAAATCCATATAGCCGAGCGCGGTGCCGAGATCGTCATGCAGCTTCGGCGCAAAGCCGTAGTCGCGCTTCTTCCCGTACACATGGTGCTGGATATTGCCGTGCTCGTCGGTGCCGTCGGGCACCTCGTCGAGCGGCAGGTTCGGAATCGACGACAGCTCCTTGGTCAGCTCGTCATCGGACGATTTCGCCGCCGCCTCGAGCTCCGGCATCGTGGTCTTCAGCTCGGCGACCTCGGCCATCAGCTTGGCCGCACGCGCCTCGTCCTTGGCCTTCTTGGCCTCGCCGATCTCCTTCGAGGCCGCATTGCGCCGCGCCTGGGCCTGCTCGGACGCCAGGATCGCCGCCCGCCGCTTCTCGTCGATCGCCAGCAGCGACGGCGACAACGGCCCAAGCCCGCGGCGCTTCAGGCCGGCGTCGAAGGCTGTCGGGTTGTCGCGGATCGCTTTGATGTCGTGCATGGGTCAGTCCTGGCAGGCTATGCGTATGCAACCAACTATTGCGCTGGCAAACTACGGCTATGTAGTTCCACTATCACGACCCTCATCGTCAGCGAAAGCGGGTGATCCAGCATTCCAGAGACGTCGGCGTGTCACCGAGAAGTCACGGCGTGCTGGATACCCCGATTTCGCGGGGTATGACACCGACTGTGAGGCGAAATCACTCTATTCGGCGGGATTGGTCGCCGACGGCGCCCCGGACGAGGCGGTCGAGGTGGCAGCCTTCTTCTCCACGATGCGGACCGCGATGATGGCGCCCTCGTAGAGCGCGAGCAGCGGGATCGCGAGCGAGGCCTGGCTCAGCACGTCGGGCGGCGTCAGCACCGCGGCGATGATGAAGGCGATCACGATGAAGTAGCGCCGCTTCTCCTTCAGCATCTTCGAGGTGACGATGCCGATGCGGCCGAGCAGCGTCAGGATCACCGGCAGCTGGAACGCGATGCCGAAGGCGAAGATCAGCGACATCATCAGCGAGAGATATTCGCCGACCTTGGGCAGCAGCTGGATCTGCGCGGTCTCCGCGCCGCCGGCCTGCTGCATGCCGAGCGAGAACCGCACCAGCATCGGCAGCACGACGAAATAGACCAGCGCCGCGCCCATCACGAAGAACACCGGGGTGGCGATCAGATACGGCAGGAACGCGTTGCGCTCATGCCGGTAGAGACCGGGCGCGACGAATTTGTAGATCTGGGTGGCCACGATCGGAAACGAGATGAAGCCCGCGCCGAACAATGCGAGCTTCAGCTGGGTGATGAAATATTCCAGCAGCGCGGTGTAGATGAATTTCGAATTCTCCGGCCCGGCGATCCAGACGAACGGCCAGACCAGCACATTGTAGATCTGCTTGGCGAAGAAGAAGCAGATGATGAAGGCCACGCCGAAGCCGAGCAGTGCCTTGATCAGCCGCGAGCGCAGCTCGATCAGGTGATCCATCAAGGGGGCCTTGCTGGCCTCGATGTCTTCGGCGCTCATGACGCCCTCGCGTCCTTGCGCACATCGGGCTGCGTCGGCGTCACGTCCTGCGGCGTCGGCTCGCCCTTCACCTCATTGGTGATCGCGAGCGGCTCGCTGACGGCAACATGCGTCTCGGCCTCGACGAAGGTTTCGGGCGTCGGCTCGGCGGGAGTCGTGGGAGTAACCGGTGCGTCACTTGACGTCACCAGTGCGTCGCTGGACGTCACCGGTGCGTCGATTGCGGACGCAACCTGCGCATCGACCGGCTTGTCGATCTGCAGGGCGTCGCCGACGTCCTTCTGCAGCGAGGTCATGATGTTGCCGCTGGTGATGCCGGTTGCGGCCTCCCTGACCTCGTCAAAGCTCTTCTTGAGGTCGGCCATCTCGGCCTCGCGCATGGCTTCCTGGAACTGGCCCTGGAATTCGGAGGCCATCTTGCGGGCCTTGCCCATCCATTGCCCGACCATGCGCAGCACGCCCGGCAGTTCTTTCGGGCCGATGGCGATCAGCGCGACGACCGCGATGACGACCAGTTCACTCCACCCGATATCGAACATGAATTCTTCCGCCTAAGCGCGCCGCCATCGGCCCCATCGCTCCTAACAGGATCTGGGGCTGCCGGCGCCTTTTCTCAATCGGCGTCCATAGCGCGTCTGTGCGACGGCGTCACCGTTTCGCGCAAGAAAAAACGTCGAAATATGCGTCAGTACAAGCGCGTTAGACGGCCTTGCTGCCGACGTCCTGGCGCGCGGCCGACGTCGCCGCATTGTGATCGATCGACTTGGTGGGCTCGGTCTTCTCGGCGACCTTGTCGTCGTCCTGCATGCCCTTCTTGAAGGCCTTGATGCCCTGAGCGACGTCACCCATCAGATCCGAAATCTTGCCGCGTCCGAACAGCAGCAGGACCACTGCGATCACGACGATCCAGTGCCAAATGCTCAACGAACCCATCCTGCAACCCTCCAGAAATGGCCGGCGGACCGGCCTGAACTTTGCCGGAAGGTAGGCCCGCGGGGTGTCAAAAACAAGGACCTCGGCCGCGGCAAATCGCTGTCGCGGCTACGTAATATTGCTAGGCTTAACCGGGAATATTCAGGCTTATTCGCCCTTGTCCTCGGCGTTGGCCTCATCACCCGCATGGTCGATCCGGTCTTGCGGCTCGCCAGCGTCAGGTTCGGCCGTATCCGCGTCAGAGGCAACATCCGCCTCGACCTCGGCCTCGGCGGTGGTTTCAACCTCCGCAGTCGCTTCGACCTCAGTCTTTTCGGCCTCAATCTTGGGTTCCTCGGCTTCCGGCTCGATGGCCGGCGCCAGCAGCAGTTCCAGCGTATCACCCGGCTCGAGCGGCTCCTCGTCCTCCCGCAGCGTCGCGTCATCCGACGGCGACGGAACGGAAAATCCGGTCGGCAGACGCGAGTCGAGCAGACCCGTGCCCTTCAGCTCCTCGAGCCCCGGCAGGTCGCCGAGCGCTTCCAGGCTGAACTGCGAGAGGAACGCGTCGGTGGTTCCGAAGGTCAGTGGACGGCCCGGCGTCTTGCGGCGGCCGCGCGGGCGGATCCAGCCGGTCTCGAGCAGCACGTCGATCGTGCCCTTCGACGTGACCACGCCGCGAATCTCTTCGATTTCGGCGCGGGTAACCGGCTGGTGATAGGCGACGATCGCCAGCACCTCGATCGCGGCACGCGACAGCTTCCGGGTCTCGGTGCTCTCGCGCGTCATCAGCCACGACAGATCGCCCGCGGTGCGGAACGTCCACTTGTTGGCGACACGCACCAGGTTGACGCCGCGCGGCGCGTATTCCGCCTGCAACTGTGCCAACGCCGCCTTGACGTCGACGCCGTCGGGCATCCGCTTTGCCAGCGTTGCCTGATCGATCGGCTCGGCCGATGCAAACAACAGGGCTTCCAGGAGCCGCAATTCCTCAGGACGCGCCACCGGATCCATAGGAGAAACCTCCTCCTCGGGCTCTTCTCTGCGCACTTCCGCCAAGCTTGCCATGGGCTTGCTCTCCTTCTTCCACTTACTCAACCGACAGGTCCGGCGCGGCCATTGCGGCCTGCGCTTGACGCTTTCGGAAATAGATCGGCGCGAACGCCTGCTTCTGGTTGATCTCCATCTCGCCTTCGCGAACCAGTTCGAGGGCGGCCGCGAAGCTCGAGGCGAACACCGTCGCCTTCTGCTTGGGATCTGCGACGTACTTCATCAGGTACTCGTCGAGGCAGCTCCATTCCTCGGCGAGGCCGACCAGCCGCTCCAGCGACGCGCGCGCTTCGGCGAGCGACCACACCGTCCGCTTGGCCAGATGCACCGATGTCAGAACGCGCGACGCGCGCTGCGTGGCATAGGCCGACAGCAGGTCGTACAATGTCGCGGTGAACTTCGGATGCTTGATCTCGGCGATCGATTCCGGATTGCCGCGCGGAAAGATATCGCGCTGGAACTGCGGCCGGTTCATCAGCCGGTTCGCCGCCTCGCGGATCGCCTCCAGCCGGCGCAGCCGGTTGGCGAGCGCGGTCGCCATTTCCTCGGCGCTCGGCCCCTCCGCGGTCGGCGGCTCGGGCAGCAGGAGCCGCGACTTCAGGAACGCCAGCCACGCCGCCATCACCAGGTAGTCGGCCGCAAGCTCGAGGCGAATCTTGCGCGCCGCCTCGATGAACGAAAGATATTGGTCGGCGAGCGCGAGGATCGAGATCTTCGACAGGTCGACCTTCTGCTGTCGCGCCAGCGTCAACAGCAGATCGAGCGGGCCCTCGTAGCCCTCGACGTCGACCACCAGCGCCGGTTCGCCCTCGGCGAGGTCGGCCGGCCGCCCGGTATCAAACGAAAGAATTTCAGCGGTCATGCCGTCCCTACCCGATCCAACAACGCATCCAGTTCAGCCCGTGCCGCCTGCCGGTCGAGCGGCTGAGGCGGCTTGCGCGCGGCGAGCGTCGCGTTGGCGCGCTCAAGCGCCTTGCCGGTCAGTTCCGGCGTTTCGCGTGCGACCTCGCGCATCTCGTCAATATTGCCGTTGCAGTGCAGAACCATGTCGCAACCGGCGGTGACGATGGCGCGGGTCCGCTCGGCAATCGATCCGGCCAGAGCATTCATCGACACGTCATCACTCATCAACAAACCTTGGAACCCGATCAGGCCGCGAATCACCTGTTCGACGATTGTCGCAGAAGTCGTCGCCGGATGGACGGGGTCGAGCGCGCTAAACACAACATGTGCAGTCATCGCCATCGGCAGGTCCGCGAGCGGCTGGAACGCAGCAAAATCGGTCCGTTCCAGCTCGTCCCTGGCGGTACCGACCGTCGGAAGCCGGAAATGGCTGTCCGCCGTGGCCCGGCCATGGCCGGGAATATGCTTGAGAACCGGCAGCACCCCGCCCTGTTCCAGCCCGTCCGTGACCGCGCGGGCGATCGCCGCGACCTTGTCCGGCTCGGTTCCATAGGCCCGGTTGCCGATCACCGCATCCGCCCCGGCCACGGGAACGTCGGCCAAGGGCAGGCAATCGACGGTGATTCCGAGATCGATCAGATCGGCCGCAATCAGCCGTGAGCTGAGCCGGGCTGCCGCAAGTCCAAGCTTCGGATCAATGTCGTAGAGCGCCCCAAAGCTCGCGCCCGGGGGATAGGCCGGCCAATGCGGCGGGCCGAGCCGCTGCACCCGCCCGCCTTCCTGATCGATCAGGACCGGGGCATCGGCGACGCCGACTGCGGACCGGAGTTCCCCAACAAGAGCCGCCACTTGGGCAGGACTCTCGATGTTGCGCTTGAACAGGATGAAGCCCCATGGCCGCTCGGCGCGAATGAATTCGCGTTCGGCGTCGTTGAGGATCAGCCCGGATATGCCTGTGATGAATGCGCGGTTCGTCATTCGGCCGATTAGGCCGTATGCAGCTCACGGGTCAAGGAAACCGCCCTTAATTTCTTTGGATGAGGCACTGCGGTCCACCCGCCGACATCAGGCTCTTGCACACTTGGCTCGCCTCTTCCGAGGACGCGAACGGGCCGGCAAAGGCGCGGTAGTAGACGCCTTTCTCTCCGAGATCGACGCGCTTCACCACCAAGGGCTGCGAACCGAGCACGTTGCGATACTTGCCCTGCAGCGTCCGATAGGACGCCTGCGCGTCCGCCTCGTTCTTCTGCGAGGACACCTGGACCAGATATCCGCCGCCACCAACCGGAGCCGCCGAGGTCGACGCCACCCTGGTCGGAGGCGCGGCCGGAGCCGCCTCAGCCTGGCCGGGAACAAGCGACATTGGCGAGTTGACGCTGGCATTGGCCGCAGCCGGGTTGCCACGCGACACCGGAGGCTTCGCCGCCGCCGGAGGTTTTGCAGGCACGGCCGCGGTGGCCTGCGTGCCATCGGGCGTATCGCCCTTAACCGAGAGGGTGCGGACCTTGCGCGGCTCGTTGTTCGGCAACGTGCCGTTCGCGGTGAGCGGCGCCGGCGCGGGTTGCGCCGTCTGCACGCTGGCCGCCGGCGGCGGATTCGCATTGGCGTTCAGCGGCGGAAACACGACGCGCGGTCCGGCGGTCTTCGAATTGACGTCGACCGGCGTCTCTTCACGCGACACGATCTTCTCGGTGCCGTCGCCCGTCGCCATCCGGTCCGGCGTCTTGGCCGGCGCATCGGCCTGGGCCGGGATCACCTTGGTCGGCGTGTTGTCAGCCTTGATGATCGGCGGCTCACCGCTGCGGGGCGAGCCGACATAGGTCCGGTAGGCGTACGCGCCACCGACGCCGAACACGCCAAGCGCCAGCACCGCGGCGACCGTTATCAGGCCGCTGCGCCGCCGACGGGGCTCGGGTTCTTCCTCGTATGCCTCCTCATAGGCATAGGGATCGTCCGGATAGGCGGGATCGCGCTGCAGGTCCTGCTCGCCGGCTTCCAGCTGGCCGTAGAGCGCGTCGTCATAGCGCGACGGATCCTGACTCTGACCGCCACTCTGATAGTGCGGCTCCTCGTCAAATGCCTCCGGCTGCCGAGGGGCCTCGACCGGCCGATACTGCGCCACCGGCGCAGGCGCGGGCTGCGCCTGTTGGGCCGCATAGCGGTGCAACGGATGCACCGGCTTCGGCTGGTAGTCCTGCTCGGGCTCTTCGTCTTCGGTGTGCTGCACGGGAGGCGGAGCGACGGCCTCCTGCCGCGCGCGCTGCATCCAGGGCGGCGGGCCCGCGGGCGGCGCATCCTCTTCCGCGGCCTGCGGCTCGTATTGTTGCGGCCGCGCGTTGGCGCGCGACTGCAGCGGACGCGGCGGCGGCTTGTTGGAGGAGCCGAACGGATCCGTCTGGCCGATCAGCCGTGCCAGTTCGGCAAGCGGATCGCTGTCGGCCTTGGAAGCCGTGTCGGCGGGAAAATGTCGGTCCTGATATCGATCAGCCATTGTGATGATGCATCCCCTTCGGGACAGCGCCAAGATCGCCGGCACAGCCGGTCCGTACGAGTTGGCCTCTGCCAGACGCCCTCACAAATCCCCACTCGTGAGGGCCTAATGCCCCTGCCTACCGCATCTCGGTCGGAGCGTGGACGCCTAGAACAGCTAAGCCCGATGCCAGAACCGAGACGACGCCCTGAACCATTGCCAGTCGCGCCCTCGTGATCTCTGCATCATTATTGATAATGAAGCGTAAATAGGGCAAATCGCGCCCCTTGGTCCAAAGCGCATGAAATTCACTGGCCAAATCATAGAGATAAAAAGCGATTCGGTGCGGCTCATGTGCCACCGCCGCAGCCTCGATCATCCGCGGATAAAGCGCAAGCCGCTTGAGCAGCTCGAGCTCGGCCGGGTCGGTCAGCCGCTCGACCGTAGCATTACGGAGATAGGCCAGCCGGGCCTCATCGGTCTCGGGCAGATCGGGAACCGCTTCCTCCCGCGCGTTGCGGAAGATCGAGTGGCCGCGGGCGTGGCCGTACTGGACGTAGAAGACCGCGTTGTCCTTTGACTGCTCGATCACCTTGGCGAGGTCGAAATCGAGCACCGCGTCGTTCTTGCGGAACAGCATCATGAATCGGACAGCGTCGGAGCCGACCTCGTCGACCACCTCGCGCAGCGTGACGAACTCGCCGGACCGCTTCGACATCTTCACCGGCTCGCCGTCGCGCAGCAGCTTCACGAGCTGCACGATCTTGACGTCGAGCACAGCCTTGCCCGCGGTCACCGCCTTCACGGCGGCCTGCATGCGCTTGATGTAGCCGCCGTGATCGGCACCGAACACGTCGATCAGATTGGTGAAGCCACGCTCGAACTTGTAGCGGTGGTTGGCGATGTCGGATGCGAAGTAGGTGTAGGATCCGTCCGACTTGATCAGCGGACGATCGACGTCATCGCCATAGGCGGTGGCGCGGAACAGCGACTGCTCGCGGTCCTCGTAGTCCTCGACCGGCTTGCCCTTCGGCGGCGGCAAACGGCCCTCGTAGATGTCGCCCTTGGCGCGCAGGAAATCGATGGTCTCGGCGACCTTGTTGTTGCCTGACGTGATCAGCGAGCGCTCGGAGAAGAACACGTCGTGATGGATATTGAGCGCGGCGAGATCGCCCTTGATCATCTCCATCATCATGGCGATCGCCTTGTCGCGTACGATCGGCAGCCACGCGGCTTCCTGCATGTCGAGCAGCTTCTCGCCATATTCTTTGGCGAGCGCCTCGCCGACCGGCACGAGGTAGTCGCCGGGATAGAGCCCTTCCGGGATCGCGCCGATGTCCTGGCCGAGTGCCTCGCGGTAGCGCAGGAACGCCGAACGCGCGAGCACGTCGACCTGGGCGCCGGCGTCGTTGATGTAATATTCGCGGCAGACGTCGAAGCCCGCGAATTGCAGCAGGCTGCACAGCGCGTCGCCGAACACGGCGCCGCGGCAATGGCCGACATGCATCGGCCCGGTCGGGTTGGCCGAGACGTATTCGACATTGACCTTCTCGGCCTTGCCGACGTCGCTGCGCCCGTAAGCCGAGCCGGCGGCCAGCACGGCGCGTAGCGCGTCCGACCAGACTTGCGGCTTCAAGGTCAGGTTGATGAAGCCGGGCCCGGCGACATCGACCGACGCCACCAGCGCATCGGCGCGCAGGCGCTCGGCGATCTTGTCGGCAAGCTCGCGCGGCTTGGCCTTGGCGTCCTTGGCGAGCACCATCGCGGCATTGGTCGCCATGTCGCCATGGCTGGCGTCGCGCGGCGGCTCCACCACGACGCGGGACAGATCGATGCCGGCGGGCCAATTGTCCTCGGCTGCCACAGCGGCACAGATCGCGTGCACGCGCGTCAACATGTCGGCAAAAAGGTGTGGTGAAGCAGTGGTGTCGGCCATGGCAGGGCGCTAACGCAAATCCGGGGTCGAGTCAAAAAGCCTTTGGTGCTCGATCAGGGCGAAACGGTCGGTCATCCCGGCAATGAAATTGCCGATCCGCCTGTTCCGAGCGCCCCCGGTCTCCTGCACGCTCCCCTCGATCCATTCCGCCGGCAGGTCTTCAGGCGATTGCTGGTAGCGCTCGAACAGATTGCGGACCACCTCCTCCGCCTCCCCCATCACCAGCATCACCCGCTTGTGGCGATACATCCGCCGGAACAGGAACGCCTTGATCGCCGCCTCCTGCTCCGCCACCTCGGACGGAAACGCAATCAGCGGGGCATTGTGGTGGCGCACGTCGTGCGCCGATTGCGGCTGCGCCGCCGCGAGGCGTCGGCTGGCCTCGTTGAAGACTGCGCTGATGAAGTGTGAGATCAGCTCACGCACCAGTTCGGCGCCGCGCCGGACCTCGTCGAGCCCGGGATAGTGACGGTCGATCTCGGCGATGATGTCGGCGGTCAGCGGCATCTCCTTGAGATCGTCGACCGCGAAAAGACCGGCACGCAGGCCGTCATCGATATCGTGCGCGTCATAGGCGATGTCGTCGGCGAAGGCCGCGATCTGCGCCTCGAGCGAGGCATAGCTCCAGAGCTCGAGGTCGTAGCCCTTGTTGTAGTCGGCAATTCCGATCGGGATTCCACTCTCCAGGTAGCGGCCTGCGGGCGCGCCATTGCGCTCGGTCAGCGGACCGTTGTGCTTGACGATCCCCTCGAGCGATTCCCAGGTCAGGTTCAGCCCGCCGAATTCGGGGTAGCGATGCTCCAGCGACGTGACGACCCGCAGCGCCTGCGCATTGTGGTCGAAGCCGCCGTCATCCCTGAGGCATTCGTCGAGCGCCCGCTCGCCGGCATGCCCGAACGGCGGATGGCCGAGGTCATGCGCCAGCGCCAGCGTCTCGGTCAGGTCCTCGTCGACCCCGAGTTGGCGGGCCAGCGCCCGGGCGATCTGCGCGACCTCCAGCGAATGGGTCAGCCGGGTGCGGTAGTGATCGCCTTCGTGGAAGACGAAGACCTGGGTCTTGTGCTTGAGGCGGCGGAACGCGGTGGAATGGATCACCCGGTCGCAGTCGCGCCGGAACGGGCTGCGGGTCCGGCTCGGCGGCTCCGCGACCAGCCGGCCGCGGCTGCGATCGGGGTCGCAGGCATAAGGCGCGCGGGGGGCAGCCATTCCGACCGACACTGTATTTTAGTCCTTATCCATTTGATTCCATGGTCCGACGCACTTAACTATGACTGAGGCGGCCGACCAAATGAATTGGGGATGACGCCGGGCCTGATCCCGATCGGATCACGCTCAAATAGGGTTTCGGAGACCGACATGACTGCTGCCATCACCGTCAGCGAACGGGCCGCCCGCCGGATCGGGCAGATCCTCAGCAAGGAAGGCGAAGGCGCCAAGCTGCGCATTTCGGTCGAGGGCGGCGGCTGCTCCGGTTTCCAGTACAAGTTCGACGTCGAGCGCACCCAGGCCGATGACGACCTCGTGATCGAGCGCGACAGCGCGGTGGTGCTGATCGATCCCGCCTCGGTCCCCTTCCTCGCGGGCTCGGAAGTCGACTTCGTCGACGACCTGATCGGCGCCTCGTTCCGCGTCGTCAATCCAAACGCCACCGCCTCCTGCGGCTGCGGGACCAGCTTCTCGATCTAACGCCTCACGATCCGGAGCAGTTTCTCCCGGCGAGCCGGTTTCCGGCTCGCGCCGAACGCTCGGCTATTCCGCCGCGACCACCTGCGGCCGCTCGACGTCGCCGCCCGCCTCCACCTGCGGATCGAGCTTGCGCCGCAGCCTGCGGTCGATGCGGTCGAGGTAGATGTAGATGACCGGCGTGATGAACAGCGTCAGCAGCTGCGAGACGCAGAGGCCGCCGACCACGGCGACGCCGAGCGGCTGACGCAGTTCGGCGCCGGCGCCCGCGCCGAGCGCGATCGGCAGCGTGCCGAAGATCGCCGCGAACGTCGTCATCATGATCGGACGGAAGCGCAGCAGCGCCGCCTCGCGGATCGCATGCTCGGCGCTCAGGCCGACCCGGCGTCGCTCCAGCGCGAAGTCGACCATCATGATCGCGTTCTTCTTGACGATGCCGACCAGCATCACGATGCCGATCATCGCAATCACCGACAGCTCCATTCCGAACATCATCAGCGTCAGGATCGCGCCGATGCCGGCCGACGGCAGGCCGGAGATGATCGTGATCGGGTGGATGAAGCTCTCATAGAGAATGCCGAGGATCACAAACGCCGCGAACACCGCGGCGAGGATCAGCACACCCTGCCCGCGCAGCGAATCCTGGAACACCTGCGCGGTGCCGGAGAAGCCGGTCACAATCGTCGGCGGCAAATTCGCGGTCTGCTCGAGTTCGGTGATCTTGTCGACCGCGTAGCCGAGTGAGGTGCCCGGCGCGAGGTTGAAGGAGATCGTTACCGCCGGCTGCTGGCCCTGGTGGTTGATCTGCAACGGCCCGACCGTCGGCACCAGCCTCGCCACCGCATCCAGCGGAATGGTCTGGTTGTTCGCGGTCTTCATGTAGAGCTTCGAGAGGTCGGACGGATCGACGCGGAACTGCGGCTGCACCTCGAGGATGATCTGGTAGTCGTTCGACGGCATGTAGATGGTGCCGACCTGCCGCGCGCCGTAGGCGTTGTAGAGCTGGTTGCGGACCTGATCGACGGTGACGCCGTAGACCGCCGCCTTCTCGCGATCGATGTCGACCGTCATCTGCGGGTTCTTGATGTAGAGGTCGGTGGTGACATCGAGCAAGCCCGGTATCTTCTCGATCTTGTCGCGCATCTCGGGCGCCAGCCGGTACAGCGCCTCGGTATCGCCGCTCTGCATCACATACTGATACTGGCTCTTGGAGATACGCCCGCCGATGCTGAGGTTCTGGATGCTCTGGAAGAACGCCTGCATGCCCGGGATCTCGCGCGCCTTCTGCCGCAGACGGCCGATCACGACGGTGGCGTTGTCACGCATCTTCTGCGGCTTCAGCGCGATGAACAGCCGGCCGTAATTCGCCGTCGGATTGGGACCGCCGGAGCCGACCGTAGAGTTGATGTACTCTATCGCCGGATCGGTCCGGAGCACCTCGACCAGCGCCTGCTGGCGCACCTTCATCGCCTCGAACGAGGTGTCGGTCGCAGCCTCCGTCACGCCGATCAGAAAGCCGGTGTCCTCCTGCGGGAAGAAGCCCTTCGGCACGATCATGTAGAGGTAGATGGTGCCGCCCAGCGTAGCCAGCGTCACCACCAGCATCAGGGCCTTCTTGGCCAGCACCCAATCCAGCGCCCATTCATAGGCCCGCAGCCAGGCCTCGAACATCGCCTCGAACGCCCGCAGCACCACGTTCGGCCGCTTGGTCGCGTCATGCGTGCGCAGCACGCGGGCGCACAGCATCGGCGTCAAGGTCAGCGACACGAAGCCGGAGACGATGATGGCAACCGAGATCGTCACCGCGAACTCGCGGAATACGCGGCCCACAATGCCGCCCATCAGCAGCACCGGAATGAACACGGCGATCAGCGAGAAGGTGATCGAGATGATCGTGAAGCCGATCTCGCGGGCGCCCTTCAGCGCCGCCTCGAACGGCTTCATGCCGTGCTCGATATGGCGGACGATATTCTCCAGCATGACGATGGCGTCGTCGACCACGAAGCCGACCGAGAGCGTCAGCGCCAGCAGCGTCATGTTGTTGATGGAGTAGTCCAGCGCGTACATCGCCGCGCAGGTGCCGAACAGCGAGATCGGCACCGCCAGCGCCGGAATGAACGTGGCAGAGGCCGAGCGCAGGAACAGGAAGATCACGAGGATCACGAGGCCGATCGCGATCAGCAGGGTCTCCTCGACGTCGCTGACTGCCTGGCGGATCGAGACCGAGCGGTCCATCATGACCTGCATGGTCACCGAGGGTGGGATCGCGGCGCGCAGCGACGGCAGCTTGGCCAGCACGCCATCGACCACCGCCACGGTGTTGGCGTCGGGCTGCTTCTGGATCGCGAGCACGATCGCCCGCTCGTCGTTCATCCAGGTCGCGATCTTGTCGTTCTCGACGCTGTCATAGACCTTGGCGATCTCGTCGAGCCGGACCGGCGAGCCGTTGCGCCAGGCGACATAGATCTGGCGGTAGTCGGCCGCCTTGTCCATCTGGCCGGAGGCCTGCAGCGCGACGTCCTGCTTGGGGCCGTTCAAGGTGCCGACCGGGGTCGAGGAATTGGCGCGCGACACCGCGGCGCGGATATCCTCCATCGAGACGCTGCGGGCAGCCGCCGCCTCCGGATCGGCCTGGACGCGGATGGCAAATTTCTGCGCGCCGTAGATCAGCACCTGGGCGACGCCCGGCAGCTGCGACAGCGCCTGCCCGATGGTGATGTCGCCATATTCATTGACGCTCGACAGCGGCAGTGTCGCCGAGCCGAGCGAAACGAACAGCACCGGGAAGTCCGCCGGGTTCACCTTCCGGAAGCTCGGCGGGATCGTCATCTCGATCGGCAGGCGGCGTTGCGCGATCGTCAACGCGGTCTGCACGTCGAGCGCGGCAGCGTCGATGTTGCGGTTGAGGTCGAACTGGATGGTGATGACGCTCGTGCCCTGCGAGGAGTTCGAGGACATCGAGGAGATGTCGGCAATGGTCGAGAGCTGGCGCTCGATGATGCCGGCGACCGAGGCCGCCATGGTGTCGGCGCTGGCGCCGGGCAGGGTCGCGGTCACCGCGATGGTCGGGAAGTCCACCTTGGGCAGCGCCGAGACCGGCAGCAGGCGGAAGCCGAACACTCCGAATGCGATGATCGACGCCGTGATCAGCGTCGTCATGACCGGGCGGCGGATGCAAAGCTCGGAGAGCGTCATCGGTCAGGCTCCGGCCTTGCGCGCCCGCAGTTCGACCCGCGATCCCTCGGACAGCAGCAGCTGGCCGTCGACGACGACGCTTTCATCGCCCGCCAATCCGTCTGAGATCACCGAGCTGCCCTGGAAGGTGCGATCGACCTTGACCGGCTGGACCTTGGCGACGCCGTCCCTGACGACGAAGACGAAATTGCCGTTCTGGCTGCGCTGCACGGCGACCGTCGGCACCACGACCGCGTCTTCGCTGCGGATGATCAGCTTGGTCTGCACGATGGTGCCGGGCCACAGCGTCTCGCTCTCGTTGTTCATGATGCCGCGCACGGTCACCATGCCGGTGGTCGCGTCGACGGCGTTCTCGACCATCGCGACCTTGCCGCGCTCGGAACGCTGGTGGCCGGGAATGGTCGCGATCACCTTTGAATCGCCCTTGCCCATCGCGTCGCGCAGATCGACCAGCGCCCGCTGCGGGATCGCGAAGGTGACATAGACCGGCGCCATCTGGTTGATGACCGCGAGCGGCTGGGTGTCGGCGGGGCGGACGAAGTTGCCGACCTTGACGTTGGCGGCGCTGATCCGTCCCGCGAACGGTGCGCGGATGACGGTGTAGCTCTTCTGGACGCGGAGATTTTCCAGCGCGAACCGGTCGGCCTTGATGGTGCCGATCAGGACGTCGGACTGGGTCTTGGCGTTGTCGAGGTTGACCTGCGTGGTCGCGCCCTTGCCGACCAGCTCGGTGTAGCGGCGGAGGTCGCGCTGCGCGCCCTCGAGCTGGGCCTGGTCGCGGGCCAGGACGCCCTCGGCCTGCTCGATCTGCGCGTCGATCTGCCGCGCGTCGAGCGTGAACAGGAGATCGCCTTCATTGACCTTGGCGCCGTCCTCGAAATGCACCGAGACGATGGTGGTCTCCAGCCGCGACTTCAGCGCCACGCTGGAGACCGGCGTGACCTGCCCGATGGCATCGACATCGACCGGAACCGATTTGCGTTCCGCCTTGGCGAGATCCACGGACACCACGCGCGGCCGCGCCGTCCCTTGCGCGGTGGCGGCGCCGCCACCCATCCATGAAGTGCGGGTCATGTAAGCCGCCCCGGCCGCAATGCCGAGAACAGCGACAGTCAGAACCAAATTGCGTTTTTTCATAAGTTTTGCACGTGCGCCGCCGGCTTCCCTTGCAGGCCGGTGCGCGTCGTCACTCCCCCGTCGGCAATTGTTGCGCCTTGTTTCCGGAGAGGGTTAGCACAGGCGGACCGCCCATGGTATGCCACCTAAGTGAAATAGTGCGGCTTCAATCCGGTCATTTGCATGCGCATCGCTACGTGGAACGTCAACTCGGTCCGGCAACGGATCGAACTTCTGGTCAGCTGGCTGAAGGAGTGTTCCCCCGACATCGTCTGTCTGCAGGAGATCAAATGCGTCGACGACGCGTTTCCCCGCCTCGAGGTCGAGGCGCTCGGGTACAATGTCGTCACCCACGGCCAGAAGACCTTCAACGGCGTCGCGCTGCTCTCCAAGCTGCCGTTCGACGAAACCAAATCGGGCCTTGCCGGCGACGACGAGGACGCCCATGCCCGCTTCCTCGAAGGCGTCGTCACGCTGAAGCAGGGCGTGATCCGGGTCGCGTGCCTCTATTTGCCCAATGGCAATCCCGCGAATACCGACAAATATCCGTACAAGCTCAAGTGGATGTCGCGGCTTCTTGAGTATTCGAAGGAGCGGCTGAAGGCCGAGGAGCCGTTGATCCTGGCCGGCGACTTCAACGTCATTCCGGCGGCCCGCGACGTCTACAATCCCGCCGCCTGGGCGGATGATGCCCTGTTCCGCCCCGCCACCCGCGAGGCCTTCCAGTCCCTGCTCGGCCTCGGCCTGACCGACGCGCTGCGGGCGGTCAATGACGAGCCCGGCCAGTACACCTTCTGGGACTACCAGGCCGGCGCCTGGCAGAAGAACTGGGGCCTGCGCATCGACCACCTCTTGATGTCGCCGCAGGCGAGCGACCGGCTGATCGATGTCGGCATCGACAGCTATGTCCGCGCCTGGGAGAAGCCGTCCGACCACGTCCCGGTCTGGGCCGATCTCGATTTCGAGACCGCCTGACCTCGCCGGCCGGCCGGGAGATCAATCCCGGCGGCCCTGCACCCAGTGCTCGAGCATCTGCAGCGCCATCGCGCGATCGTCCTCGGACGCCTTGGCGATCGCCCGGTTGTAGCTTTCCTTGATCCAGGCCTCGTCCGGCGTCGCGCTGTCGCGCGCCAGCGTCAGCCACATCAGGCCGCGTGCCCGCTGCGGCGGCAGGCGGTCGCCGTTGAACAGCATCTGGCCGAGCAGCGCCTGCGCCTGATGCTGGCCCTTCTGGGCGGCGAGCCCAAGCCAGCGCGCCCCGTAACGGAAGTCGTCCCGCGAGGCGTCCGGCGTCTTCAGGTACAGCCGGGCAAGATCGTACTGGGCGTCGGCATTGCCGAAATAGGACGCGGCATAGGAGAACATCTCCCGCGCCCGCTCGGTATCCGCCTTCACCTTGGAATTGGGAATGCCGCTCAGATAGTAGCGGCCGAGCGCCACGAAGGCGTTGGCCACGATCGAGGCCTGCGGCGCCGACGGAGAATCCTCGGCATGCGCATTGGCGATCCGGCTGAAATACTCGAAGGCGCGCATGTCGTCCTGGATGACGCCATCGCCCTCGGCGTACATCTTGCCGAGCTTCCACTGCGCGACGGGGTGACCGCCCTCGGCCTGATACTGCAATGAGCTGAACGACGAGGTCGGCGAGGTCGCCGCAGGCGCCACCGGAGTCGCGGCCCGTTTCAGCGCGCCGGCTGTCCCGGGCTGCGGGGAAACCACAGGAAGAACCGTATCTTGTGGGTTAACCGGAGCGCCGTCGAATCCGAATCCGGGGCCCGCCATCGGGATGGCCCCTAACGCAAACGCAAATATCGTACGCCTAAACGTCCGCATAACACTGTTTCTCGTACGCGCCACCCGGATGGGTGACTGCGCCATCCACCGCCGGCCCCACTTGCTCGGCGTACTTCCACAGCGCACCAGATGTATGGTTCGTCGCGCGAGGGGCCCATTTGGTCTTACGATTTGCGAGTTCGGCGTCGCTCAAATTTACGTTAAGGGTGCCGGCAACCGCATCGATCTCGATGATGTCGCCGTCTTGCAACAACCCGATCGGCCCGCCGACGGCCGCTTCGGGTCCAATATGTCCGATGCAGAAGCCACGAGTGGCGCCGGAGAACCGGCCATCGGTGATCAGGGCAATCTTGCCGCCCATCCCCTGCCCGGTCAGTGCCGCCGTGGTCGCCAGCATCTCCCGCATGCCGGGACCGCCCTTCGGCCCCTCGTAGCGGATCACGATAACCTCGCCTTCCCTGTAGGTGCGCTTCTGCACCGCCTCGAAGGCGTCTTCCTCGCGGTCGAAGCACCGGGCCGGACCGGTAAACCTCAGGTTGGACATTCCCGCGACCTTCACGATCGCACCCTCCGGAGCGAGATTACCCTTCAGCCCGACAACGCCACCTGTCACGGTGATCGGATTGTCGGCGGGCCGCACCACATCCTGGTGCGGATTCCATTTCACGCTTTTGAGGTTTTCGGCGATCGTTCGGCCAGTGACGGTCAGGCAATTCCCGTGCAGGTGGCCATTGTCGAGCAGCGTCTTCATCAGCAGCGGAATGCCACCTACTTCAAACATGTCTTTGGCAACATAACGGCCGCCCGGCTTCAAATCCGCGACGTAAGGAGTCTTTTTGAAGATTTCGGCGACGTCGAACAAATTGAATTTAATGCCGCACTCATGGGCGATCGCCGGCAGGTGCAGCGCAGCATTGGTCGAACCACCTGAGGCTGCAACCACGGCCGCAGCATTTTCAAGGGCTTCGCGGGTGACGATGTCGCGGGGCCGGATGTTCTTCTCGATCAGCTCCATCACCTTCTCACCGGCGGCGGCGCAGAAGGAGTCGCGGATCTCGTAAGGCGCCGGGGCCCCGGCAGAATACGGGAGCGCGAGGCCGATCGCCTCGGAGACGGTGGCCATGGTGTTGGCGGTGAACTGGGCGCCGCAGGCACCGGCCGACGGGCACGCCACCCGCTCGATCTCGTCGAGGTCCTCGTCCGACATGGCTCCGACCGAGTGCTTGCCGACCGCCTCGAACATGTCCTGCACGGTCACCGGCTGCCCGCGGAAGTTGCCTGGCAGGATCGAGCCGCCATAGATGAAGATCGACGGCACGTTGAGGCGGACCATCGCCATCATCATGCCCGGCAGCGACTTGTCGCAGCCGGCGAGCCCGATCAGCGCGTCATAGGAGTGGCCACGAATCGTCAGCTCGACCGAATCGGCGATGCATTCACGCGACGGCAGCGACGAGCGCATGCCGTCATGGCCCATCGCGATTCCGTCGGTCACCGTGATGGTGCAGAACTCGCGCGGCGTGCCGCCGGCCGAGGCCACGCCCTTCTTCACCGCCTGCGCCTGGCGCATCAGCGAAATGTTGCAGGGAGCGGCTTCATTCCAACATGAAGCAACGCCGACAAAGGGTTGATGAATCTGGGCTGTCGTCAGCCCCATCGCATAGAGATAGGACCGGTGCGGTGCGCGCTCTGGGCCCTCCGTCACGTGACGGCTGGGCAGCCTGCCCTTGATGTTCGTCTTGACGTCCATCGCGACCCTGTTCCCGGCGCTCTTTCCTGCATCAACGCCGGAACCCGAAAAAATGTCCCACCGTCGGATTCAGCTACGTGAATATCCTTTCATGTCGGGGTGTGGCTAAAAAGCGGCGCGACTACGGACCGGGTGCTTTTAAGGTTAAATGTTCAAGAACCGTTGCAGTTTCGCAACAATCGTGGCCGCCGGGCAACCATGTATTATCAATCCTTATGGGAACCTGACGCGTGGCTGACCACATAGCTGTCAGATTGCCGCCTTGTGATGGAGCTCGCTTGAGTAGCGGGATTGAAGGACAGCCCTTGCTCACGGATTCAACTGTCAAACGGCGTATTCGGTGTCATCACCCGCGCATGCGCATGCGGGTGATCCAGTATTCCAGAGCCGTTTACCCGGTGGCCAGCTTCGGTGGCGACGGAGGTGACCAGCACTCCGTGCGATTCCGGCCGTGCTCCTTGGCCTGGTAGAGCGCCGCATCGGCGGCCTTCATCAGGGCATCGATCCCGGGCATGCTTGTGAGGGCCTCGGCAACGCCGATGCTTACCGTGAGTGACACCGGCCGATCATCCGCGCCCACCGTCAACGCTTCCGCCCTCTTGCGGATGCGCTCGGCGACGGTTCGGGCGCGCGACAAAGTGGTCTCCGGCAGCAGGACCGCGAACTCCTCGCCTCCGACGCGGCCGACGACGTCGGACTTGCGCTTGCCCCGAATGCATATCCCGGCGACAGCCTTGATGGCTTCGTCGCCGACCGCATGTCCGAAGCGGTCATTGATGCTCTTGAAGTGATCGATATCGACCATCAGCACGGATACCGAACGATAGTAGCGCTGGAACCGGCTCCACTCCGCATCCAGCGTCGTCAGGAAGTGCCTGCGGTTGAACAATCCGGTGAGCGGATCGGTGGTCGCAAGCACCTCCAGCTGCCGTGCGTTGCGTACGAGATCGGTCACGTCGACGAAGGTCAGCATGCGACCGCCGTTTGCCATCGTCGAGCAATGGATCCTGATATGGCGGCCGTCCGGCGTCTGCATGTCGCGCTTGTGGTCGCCCGCCTTGATCTCGGCGATCCGCTTCGCGGGAAAGGCCCTGACTTGCTCCGGGGTCGCGTCCGCCGGAACGGCGCGGCGGTTGCGCGTGAGCAGCGTGATGTATGCCGGATGCCGCGCGACCTCCTCCTCGCTCACCTCCCAGAATTCCCGCATTCGCCGATTGAGGAAGATCGCATTGAGATCGCGGTCGAGCAGGACGACGCCGTCCTCCACGTTCTCGAGCGCACCGGTCAGCAGCTTCAGCTTGTCCGATGCGCGCACGATGTCGGTCACGGGCGTGTAGCTCACCATCCGGCCGCCGTCGGGCAGCGGCGTGCACTGACATCGAACCACATCACCATTGCTGCGCCTGAGATCGATCGGGTTTGGGTCCCCGACGCTCACGAGGCGGACGCGCTCGGCAAGGTAGGCATGAAGCTGCTCAGCCGGCAGCTCATAGGCCATGGTCTTGCAGCCGTGCTGCATCAGATCGGCGAAGGTGGGGTTGCGGTCGGCCACCGCGTCCGGAAGCGCCCACATGCTCCGAAACGCACGATTGATAAACAGGGCTTTCAGCTCTGCGTCCAACAGCAGGATGCCGACGGGGATCTGATCGAGCGCTGCGCGCAGCGCCAGCATGTGCCCGCGCAGAATATCGCCGCTGCGCCGCTCCGGAATGGCGGCCGGCGCGGGAGCGGCAGGCGCGGGCGCCGCAGCGTTGGCCTGCTGCTCTTCAAAAACCAGGCCAAGCTGGCGGTCCGATTGCCACAGCCGTTTGCATGGCTTCACCTGATTGCTGCCGACGAGCAACAGTTGAATGTGATCGGGAATGCCAACGACACTTTCGAGTTCCACGGTGGCGCTCGTCTCCGTGAGCTGGCGGACCGTGCAGTCGAAGGCCGACCGGCCGAAGTTGAAGACGATTTTTCCGGCCAGAAACGTTCGGCCGCGGGAAGCTGACACCTGTCCGGACATGGCGAGAATCCACCTGGAGCAATTGCGAGCCCCCTCACCTCAGCACGTTTGAGTCACCAAGCCATGAACGCTTTCGGGAGGGTTTAATCGGGCGCCGCGCCGATGACGGCGGCTGTGTGCGCCGCAAAACTGCCGGGAAGAATTTAGTTCTACCCTATAATTATGCTGCGCTAGACGCAGTCGGAGTAGTAGCGTCGCAACTCCCTCAGTAACAGTCAGGGAAATTCCCGCCATGTCTGCTCTTCAAGCGAAGCTGGAACGATTTGAGATCCTCGCCGACGAATGCGAGCTGATCGCTAGCAGGACGCTGGATGGGAGCAACCGCGAACTGTACCAGCGGCTGGGCGGGCACTATCGCGAGCTGGCGACCGATATGAGGGCCGTGATCGCGACGATCAACGCTCCGGCAGCGTAAGAAAAAGGGCCGCTCGAAACAACAAGCGGCCCAAGTCTAGGGAGGAAACGCCCTCAAGGAGGGCGGCGATAGCGCAAGGCGCTGTCGCACCATACGCATATGGGTTGAGAGTCCAGCTTCGGGAGCCCAGACTGCGCAAGCCGGGGGTGCGACTATGTGCCTTGAATCTGCGCTTCGCAGCGCATAAGTCCGAGCGCGACCGCCGAAGATTGAGGCGGCTACAATCCCAAATCGCTCCAAGCATCCCACAATTTACGATTTGGGGAGCCGCTTGCGCTTCGCGTTGAGCGCGGACGCAACACGGCTGACCGGCGGACGGCCGAGCAATCCGGCGACCTCGTTCGTCGTGGCCAGCAGCCTGTCCATGTCGATCCCTGTCTTCACGCCCATGCCTTCGAGCATGTAGACGACGTCCTCCGTCGCCACATTGCCGGTGGCGCCGGGGGCGTAGGGGCAGCCGCCGAGACCGCCCGCGGCGGCATCGATGACGCGGACGCCCTCTTCCATGCCGGCATAGAGATTGGCGAGCGCCTGGCCATAGGTGTCGTGGAAGTGCATCGCGAGGTTGCCGACCGGCAACTCAGAACCGACCGCACGCAGCATCTGCTTGGCCTTCAGCGGCGTGCCGACGCCGATGGTGTCGCCGAGCGAGATCTCGTAGCAGCCGAGATCCCACAACGTCACCGCGAGGTCGGCGACCGCCTTCGGCTCGATCTCGCCGTCGAACGGACAACCGAGCACGCAGGAGATATAGCCGCGCACCTTGACGCCGTCGGCCTTGGCGCGGGCCAGCACCGGCTTGAAGCGCTCGATCGATTCCGCGACCGAGCAGTTGATGTTGGCGCGGGAGAAGCCTTCGGAGGCCGCCGCGAACACCGAGACCACCTGGGCGCCCGCCGCGCGCGCTGCGTCATAGCCCTTTTCGTTCGGCACCAGCACATGGAATTCGGCACCCTTGACGTGGCTGACGCCGCGCAGCACCTGGTCGGAGCTTGCCATCTGCGGGATCGCCTTCGGCGACACGAAGGCGCCAACCTCGACCGTATTGAGCCCGGCCGCCACCAGCGCCTCGACGAAGGCGATGCGCGCCTCGACGCTGACCGGCGTCTTTTCGTTCTGCAGGCCGTCGCGCGGCCCCATCTCGATGATCTTGATCTGATCGCTCATGACGCGGCCGCGGGCTCGACTTCGGCAAGCTCGACGCCCTCGCCGACGATGTCGCCGACCTTGCATTTGAGCTTCTTCAGCACCCCGGCATAGGGCGCGCGCAGGGTCTGCTCCATCTTCATCACTTCCAGGGTGAGGATCGGCGCGCCCTTCTCCAAGGTCGCGCCCTCTTCGGCCAGCAGCGCGACCACGGTGCCCGGCAAGGGAGCCACGATCTTGTCCTCGCCGACCTGCTCCTCGCTCTCGCCGCCGAACGGATCGACCCAATGCAGGTCGAAGCGGCCGTTGCGGGTGCGCAAGTAAAGCTCGTGGCCCTCGACGACCGAAGCAATGCGCGACTTGAGACCGTTGAGCGTCAGGTCGAAGCCGTCATCGCCGGCTGACGAGATCGCGAAGACGAGCTCGCGGCCGCCGACGGAGAGCGTCGACGGTCCGTTGCCATAGTGCAGCGTGATGGTCTGGGCGGGCTCATGGCCCTGCCGGAACGAAAACACCCGCTGACGGCGGCCGACCGGCATCCAGCCGAAGGCCTGCCAGGGCGAGTTGGCCTCGCGCCGCGCCGCCTTCTGCTCGTCGTTGACGATCGCGGCCACCGCCGCGCAAAGCTCGAACTCGCCGGCCGTGCCCGTGCCCGATGTCAGGTTCTTCAGCTCGCGCTCGATGAAGCCGGTATCGATCGCATTGGCTCGCGTATCCTTATGCGTCATCAGCGACGACAGGAACGGGATGTTGGTGACGATGCCGCGGACATCGGTTTCCTCAAGCCCGCGATTGAGCTTCTCGATCGCGCCCTCGCGCGTCGGCGCCCAGGCGATCACCTTGGCGAGCATCGCGTCGTAGTAGGGCGAGACATTATCGCCGCTGCGATAGCCGGCATCGATGCGCAGGCCGTCGCCTTCCTGTGGCGTGCGCCAGGTCTTGATGCGGCCGACCGAGGGCATGAAGTTCTTCTGGGGATTTTCGGCGTAGACGCGCGCCTCGATGGCATGCCCGTTCAGCCTGATCTCGTCCTGCTTCAGCGGCAGCGCCTCGCCGAAGGCGACGCGGAGCTGCCATTCGACGAGATCGACGCCGGTGATCAGCTCGGTGACGGGATGCTCGACCTGCAGGCGGGTGTTCATCTCGATGAAGAACACGTCCTTGCCGTCGGAGACGAACTCGATGGTGCCGGCGCCGATATAATTGACCGCGCCGGCAGCCTTGCGGGCGGCCTCGCAAACCGTCTCGCGTTGCGCGGCGTTCAGCGTCGGCGACGGCGCCTCCTCGATCACCTTCTGGTGGCGGCGCTGCAGCGTGCATTCGCGCTCCCACAGCGAGAGCAGATTGCCGTGGCTGTCGCCGATGATCTGCACCTCGATGTGGCGCGGGTTCTGCACGTATTTCTCGATCAGCATGCGATCGTCGCCGAATGCCGCCTTGGCCTCGCGCTTGGCGCTGGTGATCGCGGCCGTGAGTTCAGCCGCCGAATTGACCACGCGCATGCCGCGGCCGCCGCCGCCGGCGGACGCCTTCACCAGCACGGGGAAGCCGATCCGGTTGGCGGCCTCCGCCAGCGTCGCCTCGTCCTGGGCCTCGCCGTGATAGCCGGGCACCAAGGGCACGCCGGCCTTCTCCATCAGCGCCTTCGAGCCGGACTTCGAGCCCATCGCCGTCATCATCTCGGCGGTCGGGCCGACGAACACCAAGCCTGCTTCAAGACAGGCCTGCGCGAACTCCGCATTTTCAGACAGGAAGCCGTAGCCGGGATGCACGGCCTCGGCGCCGGTCTCCTTGGCCGCCGCGATGACGCGCTCGATGTTGAGATAGCTGTCGCGCGCCCGCGCCGGCCCGAGCAGCACGGCCTCGTCGGCGAGCGCGACATGCATCGCGTCGCGGTCGGCCTCGGAATAAACCGCGACGGTGCGCAGCCCCATGGCGCGCGCCGAGCGGATGACGCGGCAGGCGATCTCGCCGCGGTTGGCGATCAGAAGCGTGCGGAAACGCCGGGTGAGTTTTGAGCGGTCCATGGTCAGTTCCTGGGTCACATCCTGAACAGGCCGAACTTCGTCGGCTCGATCGGCGCGTTGGCCGCCGCCGACAGGCCGAGCCCGAGCACGAGGCGCGTATCGGCCGGATCGATCACGCCGTCATCCCACAGCCGCGCCGTCGCGTAATAGGGATTGCCCTGCTTCTCGTACTGCGCGCGGATCGGCTCGCGGAACTTGTCTTCCTCTTCCGCCGACCAGCTCTCGCCCTTGGCCTCGATGCCGTCGCGGCGCACTTGACTGAGCACCATCGACGCCTGCTCACCGCCCATCACCGAGATGCGCGCGTTGGGCCACAGCCAGAGGAAGCGCGGGCTGTAGGCGCGGCCGCACATGCCGTAATTGCCGGCGCCGTAGGAGCCGCCGATCACGACGGTGAATTTCGGCACCCCGGCGGTGGCAACCGCCGTCACCAGCTTGGCGCCGTCGCGCGCGATGCCGCCGGCCTCGTATTTCTTGCCGACCATGAAGCCGGTGATGTTCTGCAGGAACACCAGGGGAATGCCGCGCTGGCAGCACAGCTCGATGAAATGCGCGCCCTTCAGCGAGCTCTCGCTGAACAGGATGCCGTTGTTGGCGATGATGCCGACCGGATAGCCAAAGATATGGGCGAAGCCGCAGATCAGCGTGGTGCCGTAGAGCTTCTTGAATTCGTCGAATTCGGAGCCGTCGACGATCCGCGCGATGATGTCGTGCACGTCGAACGGCTTTCTGCCGTCGGCGGAGACCACGCCATAGATCTCCTCGGCCGGAAACAGCGGCTCCTGCGCAGGGCGCATGTTGAGCTGAGCCTTCACCGGCTGCTTCAGTGTGCCGACGATACGGCGCGCGATCCCGATCGCGTGGGCGTCGTTTTGCGCATAGTGATCGGTCACACCCGACTGCCGGGAGTGCACATCGGCGCCGCCGAGCTCTTCGGCGGTGACGACCTCGCCCGTCGCCGCCTTCACCAGCGGCGGACCGCCGAGGAAGATGGTGCCCTGGTTGCGCACGATGATGCTCTCGTCGGACATCGCCGGCACATAGGCGCCGCCCGCAGTGCAGGAGCCCATCACGATCGCGATCTGCGGGATGCCCTGCGATGACATCTGGGCCTGGTTGTAGAAGATGCGGCCGAAATGCCGCTCGTCGGGAAAGATCTCGTCCTGCAGCGGCAGGAAGGCGCCGCCGGAATCCACCATATAGACGCAGGGCAGATTGTTCTGCCGCGCGATGTCCTGGGCGCGCAGATGCTTCTTCACCGTCATCGGGTAATAGGTGCCGCCCTTGATGGTGGCGTCGTTGGCGACGATGATGCACTCGCGCCCTGCGATGCGCCCGACGCCGGTGATGACGCTGGCGGAATGCACGTCACCGCCATAGAGCCCGTTGGCGGCGAGCGGCGACAGCTCCAGAAACGCCGTACCGGGGTCGACCAAAAGATCGACGCGATCGCGCGCCAGCACCTTGCCGCGCGAGGTGTGCCGCTTGCGCGAGGTCTCGCCGCCGCCGCCGGCCACCTGGTTGAGTTTTCCGCGGAGCTCCGCGACCAGGCCGCGCATCACCTCGGCGTTGCGGGCGAATTCAGAAGATGTGGGATCGATCGTCGAATGAAGCGGCATCGGTGTTGCACGTTTCGTTGGAGTATCGGTGGGTTCATGGTCAATCATCGTGCCGGGGTCAGCACAACTGCCACCACTGATGCGGTGACAGCCCCTCACCCCGCCCTCTCCCCGCAAGCGCGGGGCGAGGGAGAAGACATCAGGCCGTCTTGGCGAACAGCTCGCGGCCGATCAGCATGCGGCGGATCTCGCTCGTGCCGGCGCCGATCTCGTAGAGCTTTGCATCGCGCAGCAAGCGGCCGGTCGGATAGTCGTTGATGTAGCCGTTGCCGCCGAGCAGCTGGATCGCATCCAGCGCGCACTGGGTGGCCTTCTCGGCGGCATAGAGGATGGCGCCGGCGGCATCCTCGCGCGTGGTCTCGCCGCGGTCGCAGGCTTTCGCCACGGCGTAAACATAGGCGCGCGAGGCGTTCATCGTGGTGTACATGTCGGCGACCTTGCCCTGCACCAGCTGGAACGAGCCGATCGGCTCGCCGAACTGCTTGCGCTCGTGGACGTAAGGCAGCACCACGTCCATGCAGGCCTGCATGATGCCGATCGGCCCCGCCGCCAGCACCGCGCGCTCATAGTCGAGACCACTCATCAGCACATTGACGCCGCGGCCGACCTCGGAGAGCACGTTCTCCTCCGGCACCTCGCAATCCTCGAACACCAGCTCGCAGGTGTCGGAGCCGCGCATGCCGAGCTTGTCGAGCTTCTGCGCGGTCGAAAATCCCTTCATGCCCTTTTCGATGATGAAGGCGGTGATGCCGCGCGGGCCGGCGTTCGGATCGGTCTTGGCGTAGACCACCAGCGTATCGGCGACCGGACCGTTGGTGATCCACATCTTGTTGCCGTTCAGCACGAAGCGGTCGCCCTTCCTGTCGGCGCGGGTCTTCATCGAAACCACGTCCGAGCCCGCCGACGGCTCCGACATCGCGAGCGAGCCGACGTGCTCGCCCGAGATCAGCTTCGGCAGATATTTGCGCTTCTGCGCCTCGTTGCCGTTGCGGCGGATCTGGTTGACGCAGAGGTTGGAATGGGCGCCGTAGGACAGGCCGACCGCGGCCGACGCCCGCGAGATCTCCTCGACCGCGATGCAGTGCTCGAGATAGCCGAGGCCCGAACCGCCATACTCCTCCTCGACGGTGATGCCGTGCAGGCCGAGCGCGCCGATCCTCGGCCAGAGGTCGCGCGGAAACTGGTTGCTGCGGTCGATCTCGGCGGCGCGCGGCGCGATCTCGTTGGTCGAGAAATCATGCACCGTCTCGCGGATCGCGTCCGCGGTCTCGCCAAGGTCGAAATTGAAGATTGCCGCCTGGTTCGAGGCCATGATCCCTCCCGTGAGATTCATCGTGCAATTAAACGATCATACGTTTTTTTCTTGGCTTCGCAAGCAATCGTGCTATGGTTTGCGCGTGAAATCCGCAGTTCATTGAATTCACTGGGATTTCATGCGATATACATACGGTCGTTCGCTTGTTTCCTGGTTCTCCCTGGCAAGCCAACACCCTCCGAGGCCCCGATGGCACGCACGATCGGCTCACACGGCCCCACCACGCTGGAGGCGATCCGCAAGGCCGGCGTGCGCCTGATCTTCGAGCACGGCTACGAGGCCATGAGCCTGCGCCAGCTTGCCGCCGAGGTCGGCATCCAGGCCGGCTCACTCTACAACCATATCTCAACCAAGCAGGACCTGCTGTTCGATCTGGTGCAGGATCATATCAACGATTTGCTGCGCGAGCTTGATCTTGCGCTCGAGGGCAAGGCCGATCCGGTCGAGAAGCTGCGTGCCTTTGTCGCGTTCCACGTCAGCTATCACATGACCCGCAAGCGCGAGGTCTTCATCGCCAATTCGGAGCTGCGCAGCCTCGATGCGAAGAACTACGACGCAGTGGTGGCGTTGCGCGGCGCCTATGAGCAGCGGCTGGCGCAGATCCTCACCGACGGGGCGTCGGTCGGCGTGTTCGAGGTGGTCGACATCCAGGTCGCGACCTTCGCGATCCTGGCGCTGCTCACCGGGCTCTGCACCTGGTACCGCCCCGGCGGCCGTCTGACCCGCGACGCCATCATCGCGGCGCATGAGAAGCTGGTGCTGTCGGGCGTCGCGCCGCAGGCCGCGATCGGCCAGGCGAGCCACGGCAGCGACAGCCGGCGCGCCGCCGTGGCGGGCTCGTGACCGTGACAGAGCGCCCACAGCTCGATGACATCGATCTGCGGATCCTGTCCGAGTTGCAGCGGGATGGCCGGATCAGGATCAACGAGCTCGCCGAGCGGATCGGCATCACTGCCCCGCCTTGCCTGCGCCGGGTTCGCGCCCTGCGCAGCCGCGGCGTGATCCAGGCGATCCGCGCCACGCTGGACGAACGGCTGCTCGGCTATGAGGTGACGACCTTCGTGCTGATCCAGCTCGACAGCCAGACCCTGAGCGCGATCGAGGCGTTCGAGGCTGATGTTGCGGCCGTGCCGCGCTTCCTGCAATGCTGGCGGATCTCGGGCGATGCCGACTTCATGCTCCGATGCGTCGCGCCCAGCGTCGACGACATGCGCCAGCAGCTGCTGCAATTCGCCGGCCTGCCCAATGTGCGCAAGATCAGAAGCTTTCCGGTGCTCGGCGTCTCCAAGGATGCGCCGCTGCCGATCCCGGGCGCCCTCGCCGCGCCTGCGGCGAGCTGATCGGGGCGCCAGTCCGGACCAGTGCGTCCAACCTTAGTGGGTCCACGGCTCCCAGCGGCGGAACGCGAAATTGTCGGCATAGGCGATCTGGCGGTGCGCCGAATCCTTCGGCTCGATCACCTGGTAGGCGATGCCCTTGCGCTCGCAATAGGCGACCGCCTCTTCCTTGGTCTCGAACTGCAGCGTCAGCTGCTGCTTCATGTCGGTGGACGAGGTCCAGCCCATCAAGGGCTCCACGGAGCGCGGCTGCTCCGGCTCGTAGTCCAGTTGCCACTCTTTGGTCTTGGCACGTCCCGATTGCATCGCGTTTTTGGCGGGCTTAAAAATGCGTGCGGTCATGGATGGTCGGCCCCGTGGGATGTGCGACATGGAAGCGATTTGAAGGAAACCGCCGGGATAGTATAGAGACACCTATCAACGATCTGATCGGTGATTCCTCGGATCTCGGAGGCAGCCTTCGCCGGACCGGTATAGTCATTCTACCGCGCTGTGACAATCTGGCCTCGGGAGGCTTCCCTTAGCAGTCCCCTGGGCCCGCGGCGCGATCTTCTCGACAAGCATCACCTCGAGGAAGCGGCGCCCCATGGAAATCCACGCTACCCTGCCCGAAAAAGGACGTGACCTCCGGCTCGACCTGTTCCGCGGGGTCGCGAACTGGGCGATCTATCTCGATCACATCCCCGACAATGTCGTGAACTGGATCACGACGCGGAATTACGGCTTCAGCGACGCCGCGGACCTGTTCGTCTTCATCTCCGGCTACACCGCCTCCTTCGTCTACGCCCGCATGATGCTGGAACGCGGCTTCATCGTCGGCGCCACCCGGCTGACCAAGCGGGTCTGGCAGCTCTACGTCGCCCACATCATCCTGTTCGTGATCTACATCGCCTCGATCAGCTATCTGGCGCTGCGCTTCGGCGATTCCGAGATCATCAACGAGTTCAACGTCGCCGGCCTCGTCGACAACGCCACCGAGACGCTGCGCCAGGGCCTGTTTCTGAAATTCAAGCCGGTCAATCTCGACGTGCTGCCGCTCTATATCGTGCTGATGGGCCTGTTCCCGCCGGTGCTGTGGTTCATGCTGCGGCGGCCGAACTGGACCATGGCGGCCTCGCTCGTGCTGTGGCTGGTGTCGCGCCACCAGGGCTGGAACCTGCCGGCCTACCCGGCCGGTAGCTGGTACTTCAATCCGTTCGCCTGGCAGGTGCTGTTCGTGTTCGGCTCGTGGTGCGCGATGGGCGGCGCGCGCAACAACATGGGCATCATCAACTCGCGCTACACGTTGTGGTTCTGCATCGCCTATATGATTTTCGCGCTGATCATGACGATGGCCGGGCGCTTCCCGGACTTCGGCGCCATGTTCCCGGACTGGCTCTATTCGGCCTTCAACCCGAACGACAAGACCAACCTCGCGCCGTATCGCTTCCTGCACTTCGTGGTGATCACGGTGCTGGTGATCCGCTTCATCCCGAAGGACTGGGCGGCGCTGGAGTGGAAGGTGTTCGATCCCTTGATCGTCTGCGGCCAGCAGTCGCTGGCGGTGTTCTGCGTCGGCGTGTTCCTGTCCTTTGTCGGACATTTCGAGCTCTCGATGAGCTCGGGCTCGCTGTTCGCGCAGATCTTCGTCAGCATCTCCGGCATCGCGATCATGACGATCGTGGCCTATTACATCTCGTGGTCGAAGCGGCAGGACAAGCCGGTCAAGCCGCCGGCGGCAAAGCCCGCGGCACCGGCGACACCCGCGTAATAAGTTTCAGCCGCCGCCGCGACTGGGGTCCTGCGTGGTCGAGGAGACGATGGTGGCGACGTCGCCGAACGTCGTCATGACAGGCGTGACCACCTTGTGCATGGCGGTCTTCGACACCAGGGTGTCGTGCATCACGAGGTGGTCGATCCCGGTGGTGAGGAAGCAGCTGACCGCGTCCTGCGGCGTCTCGATGATCGGCTCGCCCTTGACGTTGAACGAGGTGTTGATCAGGACCGGCACGCCGGTCAGCGCCTCGAACTCCTTCAGCAGGCGGTAGAGCATCGGGTTGGTCTCTTCCCGCACGCTCTGCACCCGCGCCGAACCGTCGACATGCACGATCGCCGGAATCCTGTCGCGCCATTCCGGCCGCACCGGCTTTGCGATCAGCATGTAGGGCGAGTCCTCCTCGCCTTCGAAGATCTCCTTCATACGCTCGGCCAGCACGATCGGCGCGAACGGCCGGAATGCCTGGCGGTGCTTGACCCGGCTGTTGAGGATGTCCTTCATCTCGGCCTTGCGCGGATCGGCGATCAGGCTGCGGTTGCCGAGCGCGCGCGGACCGAATTCGGAACGGTCCTGAAACCAGCCGATCACGCGCTGGTCGGCGAGCAGCTTTGCGGTGTCGCGGCAGATATTGTCGCTGCGCTTCGCGTCGATCTGGATGCGCACCAGGAAGCTTTGCAGCGCGGCGGTCACCTCGGCGTCGCTGTAGCGCCGCCCGACATAGGCGTGGTCCATCACGAACGAGCGGCGCTGCTTGAGCACTTCGAGCCAGCCGTAATAAGCGCAACCAATCGCGATGCCGTCGTCGCCGGCGGCGGGCTGGATCCAGATGTTTTCGAAACCTGACTCGCGCGCGATGCGGCCGTTGGCCACGCAGTTCAGCGCGACGCCGCCGGCGATGCAGAGATTTTTCGCCCCCGTGGTCTCGCGCAGCCAGCGCGCCCGCGCCAGCAGCACGTTCTCGGTGTCGTCCTGCACCCGCCAGGCGATGTCCTCCCAGTGCCGCATCGCCGGGCTCTTGTCCCAACTGCCGCTGTCGAGCACGAAGGGCTGCTGGTTCTCGGCGCCCCAGAATGGCACGTGCAGCTTGCCGTCCTTCATCTCGAGCAGATGGCCGACCTGCTCATGGCGGCCATAGGGCGCAAGCCCCATCAGCTCGCCGCACTTGTTCCAGTCGCCGAACACATAGGTCGAGACCCGGCTGTACAGCGCCCCCAGCCCCGGCATGTTGTAGAACTCGTCCGACAACAGCCCGCGCGCCGGCTCCATCCAGACCTTCTTCAGGCATTCGAGCCTGGTGTCGTCGAACCTGTAGTAGCTCTCGGACTCGCGGGCCAGCGGCGACGCCTCATCCTCGGAGTAGGACTCCATCGCGTCGGCCCGATAATTGCCGACGCCGTCGACGATCATCACGACGCCGTCCTTGAATGGGGACACCGCGAACGCGCTGTAGGCATGCGCGAGGTGGTGCGAGATCGACACCACCTTGTCGGATTTGGAACGAAACAGCGGGTGCTTGATTGCCTCGTTGCGTTCGGCGATCGGCAGGAAGCCCGGCATATCCTGGTGGAGCATCCGCTCCTCCATCTCGAGCACCGGCAGGATGTAGCTGTTGTGCACCACGAGATCGACGTCGTCGAGGGTGATGCCCTCGGCCGACAGGCAGTAGTCGACGACTTCCTTGTAGAAGCCGGAGGCGTGCTTCTCGCGGGTGATGCGCTCCTTGGAGATCGCGTAGGCGATCGCGCCGTCACGCAGCAGGCAGGCGCTGACGTCATGGTCGTAGACGTTGAGACCAAGGACGTAAGTGTGTTGTTTCGGCATGGGCACTCTTTGGAAGGATACAGCAACGCTGAGAGAACAGGATCGTGTCGACTTCAAGTTCTCGCCGGCATTTTCCGACGTTCTCAAATCTCTGCTTCTGCGATGCACAAATCAAATCGGCGCAACGCAAGATGAACAGAATGAACGGCGGATGAACGACAAGATGAGCGCAGCAACGACAGTATCCTTTGCAGGCGGGACTGTAACTTGACCTTACCTGTTGGTCTCAATAGAGTCGTTAAAGCTCGCAAGAACCTTAGTGAAAATATTGTCTTAGCATGCACGAACCGAATGCCGGTGTCGCGCGTCTAAGCGAGACAGCCAGCATCAGTTCAGATGTTTGGAAGTGGACTGGAGATCTTCAGAATGACTAAACGCTACAATATCCTGACTCGTTGCCTAGCAGCAGTCGCTTTGTTGTTCGTCTATGTCGCAAGCACCTCTGCCATCCTGGTCGGCGTCACCACAGCGCCTGCGCAAGCCTGGCGCGGACGCGGCGGTGGCTGGGGCTATCGCGGCGGCGGCTGGGGCCGCGGTCGCGGGTGGGGCTATGGCCGCGGATATGGATATGGCCGTGGCTATGGCTACGGCGGTTACGCCGGTCCCCGTTGCTGGTGGACCCCGCGTGGTGTTCGCGTTTGCCGGTGGTAACAACCGCCCGGTCGACACAAGCGATATTGAAGACATGAAATCAGGTGCGTCGGTCCCGACGCACCTGATTTGCTTTTTGGGGGTTGGTTCACCTGCCGGGCTTGGCTCAGCTGCGGCACGCAAGAAAGAGCCCCGGAGACGCCGGGGCTCTAGTCACGGGAGAGAACGCTTCCGAAATCGGGACGCGAGGACGAGCCGGCGGCCCGATCACCCAATGCATCTACTACGTGCATGAAAGCAGATTCGGCTGCCTCAGGCTGTAGCCGTGCCGCAACAACCCGCCGTAATGCACAGCCTGTCCACCGGTTCCCGAAGCTGGCCGAACACAACCCCGGCGCGCCTAGCCGTCGAGGATGGCGACCGCCCTCGTCCAGCCCGCCGACGCGCGCTCGATCTTCACCGGGAAGCACGACACCATGAACCCGGTCGACGGCAGCTGCTCGAGATTGTGCAGCTTCTCGATGTGGCAGTAACCGATGTGCCGCCCGGCCTTGTGGCCTTCCCAGATCAGGCTGGCGTCCCTGGTCTCGGCGTATCTCTTCGCGGTGAAGACGAACGGCGCGTCCCAGCTCCAGCCGTCGATGCCGGTCAGCCGCACGCCGCGCTCGAGCAGATACATCGTCGCCTCGTAGCCCATGCCGCAGCCCGAATTGACGTAGTCGGGCTGGCCATATTTCGCGCCCGCGCTGGTGTTGACGACGACGATCTCGAGCGGCGACAGCGCGTGGCCGATGCGCTTCAGCTCGGCTTCGACATCCTTGGCGGTCGCGACGTAGCCATCAGGCAGATGCCGAAAGTCGAGCTTCACGCCCGGCTGGAAGCACCACTCCAGCGGCACCTCGTCGATGGTCCAGGACCGCTCGCCGCGGTTCATGGTCGGATGGAAATGCCAGGGCGCGTCGAGATGCGTGCCGTTGTGGGTGGAGAGCGAGACCTGCTCGACGGCCCAGCCCTGCCCGTCGGGCAAATCATCGGCCTTCAGACCATCGAAGAACTGCAGCATGCGCGGCAGCCCCTGCTGGTGATCGATATACTGGATGGTCGGATGATTGCCGGGCGGATCGGCCGGAACGTCGTTCTGCAGGGGAACGGAGATATCGATCAGTCTGCGCGCCATGGTTTTCTCGCGGGATTGGACTTGTCGGGTCGAACCACCCTGCCAGCGCGCGCGCTTTATCGGCAAGCCACATCCGCTCGAGATCGCAGCTCACGATGTCGTGGCTTGGACTGCGGCAAGGCGGCGCAACGTTGAACCTATCCCGCGCCCGTACGACCCATTGGCACTGGGGATTTCAGGGCCCAGTATTTCGACGGCGCCGTCCGGACGAGCATATTCCGTCCAGGCGGCGTTGTTGCCTCAGGCGAGACAATCTCGGCCGAAGCCTGGTTACCCGTGCCAGAACGCTGTTCACGCACAGAGAGCCACAGAAACAATCCGTGTGCTCATGTCGCGCGGATTGCTGGTGGTGTTGCCACGGCGATACAGAGATACCCCCACAACGATGCTAACCAACCTGCATCTGAATCAAGACGGGGTTGCGTCGTGTCGGGATTTGATCACTGGAACGGTGCAAATAGAGCTTACTCGTCCGTAGAAGCGCCGCATCTGCGCGATGAGCAGCAGCAGTTCGACCGCTATCACAAATTCGACGACCCCATCTCGCGACCGCCGGAGAGTGGCTCAAGAACCGTGATCCTGGATCGCTACAACCCGCCGGCTCGTTGACCTGGTCAGCGCCCGGGCGGCTGAAGTTGCGAGCAGTGGAGCGCGGGTCTTCGGTCCCGCGCGTGCTATTTCAGGGTGCCAACTGACCGCGATTTGCGGACTAGGTCAGACACGAATGCCGAGCACGCGCCGATCATTGCGTCCGCCTCATCTACCGACGGAGCGTTCTGTTAAGTCTTTGATTTGGATGGTCGGGGCAGCTGGATTCGAACCAACGACCTGCAGTACCCAAAACTGCCGCGCTACCAGGCTGCGCTATACCCCGACATTTCCGAGAAGCCCCGTGGATACACGCTTCAGCCAGCGCCAGCAAGGCACGGATGGGGGCTTCGTGCGGCGAATCCGGGCACCGCTTTCCGTCCGGAAATCGCGTCAAAACCGGATGCTAACGGCCGCCGAACAGCGGATGGGCAACCCGATCGCCGGGCTGGATGCCGTATTTCTGCGCGGTCCCGGCAATCACCTCGAGCACGCCCTTGGCCAGCCCGCGCGACGGAATGATCCTGGTCGAAAGCGGCTCGGTGTTTTCGGCGATCCGCAGGATGCGCCCGTCGGCGCGGATGAAGATCATGTCGAGCGAGATGTAGGTGTTCTTCATCCACATCGACACTTCCTGCTCCGGCGAGAAGTCGAACAGCATGCCTTTGCCGTCCGCGAGCTCCTTCCGGTACATCAGGCCGGTTTCCTTCTCCTGCTCGGTGGTCGCCATTTCGACCGAGAAGACGTGCACGCCCGATTTGGTGACGATCTCGAGCGGCTGGACGCTTGCAGCCTGCGCGGCCGGGACCAGCAGCGCGCCGAACATGATGATGAGCGAGGCCATCAGCCACGGGCGAAGCCGCTCAACAATGCGAACGAAATTCATCGACAAATACTCACACCGGAGACAATTTTCCGGCGGACCCTAACCCGACGATTGCGGCAAATGCCAGAGCCGGGAGGGCTCGCCGGCGGCTCACGTTTCCGTCAGGGAGTCTGTTCTGGCGCTAATGCGACGACAGCGCCGACGGACCGGTCTCCGGGTGGATCTCGGCGGCCATCATGCCCTTGGAACCGGGCCCAAACCGCACCAGCACATACTGGCCGGGGCGCAGTTCGGTCATGCCGAAGCGGCGCAGCGTCTCCATATGCACGAAGATGTCGGGCGTGCCCTCGCCGCAGGTCACGAAGCCGAAGCCGCGCAGCCGGTTGAACCACTTGACCTGCGCGCGCTCGAGCCCGCTGGTTGCGGTCACCGTGACATGAGTGCGCGGCGGCAGCATCTGCGCCGGATGGATCGCCGTCGATTCGTCCATCGAGACGATGCGGAAAGCCTGGTAGCCCTTCGCGCGCTGCACGCATTCGACGACCAGCCGTGCGCCCTCATAGGCGGTCTGATAGCCGTCGCGCCGCAGTACGGTCACATGCAGAAGGATGTCGGGCCAGCCATTGTCGGGGACGATGAAGCCGTATCCCTTCGAGGCGTCGAACCATTTGATGACGCCGGAAACCTCGACGAGGTTGGCCGCGGTGTCGCCGAGACCGGAGAAGGCATCGATCGCCGGATCGCGCGGCGCGCTTCCATACTCGCCTTGACCAATCCTGCTTTGCCCAACTCCGCCCATCGGCGGTCCGCCGAGCTTCTTGGACTCAAATCCGTCCGACCCCATGACCCCGGACCCCACACATCAAATGCAGATCGCCGTCGTTGCGGCGCACCCTGTACACGCTGCTCTCCATGACCAACTCACTCGGACTGATTTTGGACGCGGCGCGAATCTCTCAACCAAAAGATAACACTCCCGCTTGCGGGGCATAGCTAAAAAACGATTCTTGCGGGAACTATGAACAGGCTTGCACAGCCGCGAATCAATCGGGCATCAATTGCCTACGAAAGGACCAAGCGTGTCGCCGATGTCGTGGCGGATCACCAGATCGGCGATGTCGTCCTGATCGGTCGGCTCGTTGTTGATGATCACGAGCCGCGCGCCGCTCTCCTTCGCCATCATCGGAAAGCCTGCGGCGGGCCACACCACAAGCGATGACCCGATCGCCAGAAACAGGTCGCAGTGCCTGGAGAGTTCCGCCGCGCGGCGCATCGCATCCTCAGGCATCGATTGCCCGAACGAGATCGTCGCGGTCTTCACCGGATCGCCGCAGTCCGCGCAGTCGGGCGCGCTGCCCGTCTTGTCGAACTGCTGCTTCACCCACGACAGCTCGTAGTCCTTGCCGCAGCCGATGCAGCGGCCATAGGTCGTGTTGCCGTGCAGCTCGATCACGTCGTCGGCCTTGAAGCCCGATGCCTGATGCAGGTTGTCGATGTTTTGCGTGATAATGCCGGGAACCTTGCCGGCCCGGTAGAGCGACGCAAGCGCGCGATGGCCGCGACCGGGTTTGGCCGCCGCAAAGGTCTGTTCCATCGCAAAGCGGCGCCGCCAGGACTCGTCGCGCGCGTCCTGGCTGGCGACGAACTCGTCGAACGGAATCGGCCGGTTGCGGGTCCACAGCCCGCCGGGCGAGCGGAAATCGGGAATGCCGCACTCGGTGGAGATGCCCGCCCCGGTGAACGGCACGATGGACGACGCCTCGGCAATCATGTTGCCGAGCTGCTCGACGCCGTTGCGCAAGTCTTTTGCGATCACTGAAAACAATCCGGTTGGCCGCAGCGACTATAGCACGGCCAAACCGATTGCGAGTTCAACCGTTGCGCGAGCGATCGGCTGCCATCGAGATGCCTTGATCGATCGGCTGCGACCAGCCGCCTCGGCGCATCCGCTTCGTCGCTCTTCCACCGCCTCAGCATCATCACATTCCTGCACTGGCCGCTCCGCATTGACGCCCAATTCGCTGACGCCAATGCGCCCGGGACAGGACCACGGCCAGGAGGATGGGCATGACCGATCAGGAAGACCGCGTCGCGCGCGAGCGCGAGGAGATCGTCGCACGTGTCGCCAGCTTCAGGGCGACGCAGCAGAAGTTCGAGCGCGATCGCCAGGAATACTACGACAACACGCTCGGCAATGCCTGGAGTGGCTTTCAACGCAAGACCGCTTGACGCAAGGCCGCTTGATGCCCTGCCGGGCGACCGCGCTGGTGGTCCGGGCACCGCGATTGCGCCATGAGGCGCAAGTGAGAAAGCCCGGAGCGGCGTGCTCCGGGCTTATGGCTATTGCCAGTGCCGCTGTGCGATGGTTGCCGCAAACGCAGTTCCGGTTCCCTGGAGCGTTTTCCGATCGGATCGCTCGAAAACGCGCCAGCCATGCGATAGCGCAAAGCTACCATCGGATAGCGCTGGAACAAAAATACAACCTCAGAGATTAGCTTGACGGAGAACGAGGTTGGCGTCGATGCCGGCGTGGATGGAACTGCTGCTTAACGTGATGGGCTTTGCCGGTTTCATCGGCATCGCGATGTATCACAAGCATCCGAACGGGAAGCTGCCGGACTGAGCGCCGGCGGCCCGTCTCCACTTGCCTCTCCCCGGCTTGCCGTCTTCAGTTTGCCTTCCGAGCCTCTCCCGCTGTCCGGACCAGCCGGTCCGACTTCACGAGCACTTTGCCGCTCTCCGGCTGCGGCCGAAGCCAGAAGCTGATCGCGACGAAAGCCGAGCAGAACAGCAGCCCCACCACCATCACGCGCCGGTGGGTCGGTCGATCAGCACTGTGGAACGATGGCATCATGGCTGTCACCCGCAGCCATCCCAATCGCAATCGCAAGTGGTGACAACACCATGCTGCCCTTAACCTAACCAGGTAGGGTTAGCGGTGGCCGGGTAATGCCTCGTCAGGAAAGTTCCGATCAGCCACTGCAGCGGGATTCACAGCGATATCCCCCACTTGTCCGCAGCAAATTCACAGCACCAGTGGGTCCAATTATCCAACAAAATACGGATCTTGCTGCACCCTCGTCCACAGCCTCACGCCGCGTGCGCGCGTCAGGCATCCGCCAGCCGTTTCAGGGTGGCCCGGAAACCCAGGCTGCGGGTTCCAACCAACACGGTCCCGAACACTTCGGCCTCGTCACCGCTGAACGTGCCGGAGAACCCGCTCGTCACTTCCTGTCCGGCGAACAGCGGACGGGTGAACGGGTCGGCGAACGGCGAATGCTGGTTGGTGCTGAGATGTCCCTTCCAGGTGCCCTCGCCGACCGTGTAGGCCCCGATCGACCAGAAATACGGCCCGCCGCCGATCAAGAGACCGTCGCGCAGGATCAGGATGCCGCTGTCGCGGCCCCTCACGCCGTCGGTCATGTGGATGTGGATCGAATAGAGCCCGTTCTTCATCGATCGCGCCGCCCGGTCCTGGCGGCCCGCAGTATGGCTCCAATCCGGCCGGCGTGCGAGCAGGCCGATACCGCCCGGCCCTCCGAATCGGCGCAAAACGCAGCTCCCGGGCGCTTACAAATCGTTAAGAAAGCCCTGACAAGGTTCGATCCTCCGGAGGGAGAGAGCCATGCTCGTATACCCCGTACCTGTCGAAGTGACGCAAGCCAGAGTGCAGCTCGTCGTCGACCAGACGGCGAAGGAGCAGCCGCGCATCATCAATGAGGATGTGCTGGATGTCTTCGCCGCGAAGAACCAGGCCGACCGGGAAGCGGTCGAGACCATCCTCGACATCAAGGTGTGAGAGCGGCACCAGCCGACAGGAACCTCTCGACTGCGCGCGGGTCATCCTGGTGACGCCAGGAGGCGCCCATGTGCAAGCTCATCGCGGTCACCGTCCTCACCCTGATATGCGGCGCGGCATTTGCCCAGGATACCGGTCCCGCGCCGCAGAGCGGCATGGAACGGCCTGAAAACACCAACGGAGCTACCCAGAGCGGCGCGATGGACACCACGGGCATGGGCGTGAAGCGGGCCAACAAATCCGAGATGAAGGACACGGCAAAGGGCGCGGCGAAAAGGTACGACGCAAAAAAGTAGGTTCCCACGACCAACATCCGGAGAGTTGCGACCTTCAAAAAGCGACCTTCAAAAAAAGTGGCGACCTTCAAAAAAGGAAGGAACGACTCTCTCGTTCCGCCGTTGGTTTGGCGAGCGGTACAACGAGGGAGAAATCCACCGGAAATATCAGCTCAACAAGCCCCGTCAGCTTACTTCGGTAAACTGGCGGGGTTTTGTTTTCTGGAGGCGGTCGGCCAGCTGGCGGACCCAGTCCGCATTGAACAAGCGCAACGGCACATCACGCGTGGTGCCGACAGCTCACCGCCCTGTCGGCTTTGGAAGGACCCGGCGAATCCCCCTCGCGGGGTCCTTCTTTGAACCTTTTGTACGGCGCGAAGACATAAAGGGCGCTGGGGATTTCAGGGCCCAGCATCCGGCGCAGCGCTGTGGGACGAACATACTCCGTCTACGCGGCGCTGTTGCATTTTATAAATTCAACCTTAAGTTTGGTCTCCAACAGTTGACGGCTCACGCCCTGAGAGATCCCCAGTCCGTTAGCTGGGAAAGCCCCGCATCCAGCCTGCGGGGCTTTCTATTTTCCGGCCCCAGGAACTTTCCGCGCGCAGCGACATTGTATGCCCGGTTGCCGGCACGATCTCCCCAAGGCCGGTCGGCATCAGACCTCGCGAGCCCACTCGCGGGGTTTTGCGCTTTAGAGGACGTCCAACCTCGCGCGTCCTTGATTGGCCGTGATCGGCAATCGGTGCGATAGAGGCCGCGCCTCCAAGGCTCGACCACAAGCCCCGTCCCAGAAATTCTGCTGGGCGGGGCTTTCTTGCATCCGCTTGCTGTGCAAGCGTGTCGCCGCGCGTCCCGTCCATACCTGGCTGCGTGATCGCGCGGCGCAACGGGCGCCAGCGCTCGCGAAGGCGTGAGCATGCAAAGGCGAAATGCGCTCGGCAAAAGTCGCGCAAACCCCTGCCCCGCGCCGCGTTTTGCTGCTATTTCTTGCCCCGTCTCGCCCGAGCCCAAACAAAATCTCTGAATCTGCAGGAGGATAAAAAAATGCGCTATCTGCACACCATGCTGCGCGTCCGCAATCTCGATGTCGCGATGAAATTCTATCAGGACGCGCTGGGGCTGAAGGAAGTGCGCCGCATCGACAATGAGAAGGGCCGCTTCACGCTGTTGTTTCTCTGCGCGGAGGAAGATCTGCATCTGCTCAAGTCCCTGCCGCAGACCCGCGGCGCGCCGCTGGTCGAGCTGACCTACAATTGGGACGAGGAGAAATACGGCGAGGACCGCCATTTCGGCCATCTCGCCTACGAGGTCGACGACATCTACGCGACCTGTGAGAAGCTGATGAAGATGGGCGTCACCATCAATCGGCCGCCGCGCGACGGCAACATGGCATTCGTGCGTTCGCCCGACCTGCACTCGATCGAGATCCTGCAAAAGGGCGAGCCGAAGGCCCCGGCCGAGCCGTGGGCGTCGATGCCGAACACCGGTCACTGGTAAACACCGCGCCCGCAGCCGCGTTCCTGTCGGCATTTCGCTTCTGCTGAAGCGCCGAGCGAACGCGAGGAACGCGACACGATCGTTGACGTTGCCTCCTCACAAGCATGCGAGGAGGCAACGATGGGAAGAGGAATTTTGCTTTGGCTGTTGGGTGTGCCGATCCCGGTGATCATCGTGTTGTGGTTGTTGTTCGGTCACTGACGGCGTCTTGATGCATAGCTATCAGCGAGGCTCTGCCGCAACGCGGCGGGGCCTCTTTTTTTGCTCTCGGTACAATTCACCCCGCGCTTTTCCCCGACGCTTCAGCTATGAACGCGCGCAAAGCACAACAGCGGGAAGAAACGCGTGATGGATAGCAAGCCGCAACTGACAATCTGGGGCCGGGCCAATTCGGTCAACGTGCAGAAGGTGCTCTGGTGTCTCGTCGAGCTCGACCTCCCCTATCAGCGCATCGATGCCGGCATGCAGTTCGGCAAGAACGATCAGCCCGACTATCTCGCGATGAATCCGAATGGCCGCGTCCCGACGCTGGTCGACGGCGACTATGTGCTGTGGGAATCCAATTCGGTGATGCGCTATCTCTGCATGGCCTACGGTCAGGGCGCGCCGCTCTATCCGCAAGCGCCGAAGGCGCGCGCCGCCGTCGACCGCTGGCTCGACTGGACGCTGTCGACGCTGCAGCCGGTCGACCGGCCGGTGTTCTGGGGCCTGGTGCGCACGCCGCCGGAGAAGCGCGACATGGTGCAAATCCAGAAGGACGCCGATGCCGAGGGCGTGGTGTGGCGCGTCGTCGAGGCGCAGCTTGCACGGCGCCGCTTCATCGAGGGCGACCATTTCACGATCGCCGACATCGCGCTCGGCGCCTTTGCGCGGCGCTGGCTCGGCGTCGAGGGCGTCAGCAAGCCGAAGCTGCCCAATCTCGAACGCTGGTTCGGTGAGATCGCAGGCCGGCCGGCCTTCGTGCGCTTCATCGCGCCGCCGATGTCGTGAGCGCGGGCGGCAAACCGCTCACCGTCCGCGGCCGGACATCCCGCCATCGACGCTGATGCCGCCGCCGAGCTTCACGCAGGTGTCGGCGCCCTCGACCTTGACGAAGCCCGGTCCGTACGACGCGCAAGGATTGCTTCGCGTCGCGGATTTCGACGGCAAGGTTTTGCCGGCGTCAGCGGGCGTCTGGAAACTGCGGCGGTCGCCCTGCTGGGCGAACGCAGCGGCGGGAAGCAGGACGGCGATGATGGCGAAGCAGGTCTTGCGCATCCGGCCTTTTATCCTGCGCCACCGGATGAGGCTAGCTCATGATGCGATCGGGCAGAATTGCGGCATGAGCTTGCTTCTTTCTTGAGCATGATCTGTTCGGAAACCCGGATCCACTTTTTCGGATCATGCTCTACCGCACGAACTTGACGCCGAACGTCCTGCCCTCGCGCCACACCACTTCGCAGGCGCGCCCGGTGCGGGCGTCGCGCGAGAACGCCAGCCGCAGCTTGGCCGGCAGCGTGTTGTTGTCCTGGACCGTGATCTTGGCGCCCGACGAAGACATGTCCTCGACCACGCAGGGCCGCGCGGCGAATCCGCCGTCGAGCGTGATCCAGCCGGATTGCCGCAGCGATTTGCGCGTTTCGCGCTTCCTGGTCCCTGGAGCCATCACATCATCCCGGGCCCAGCCGTATCGCCGTTGGCTTTACAAAGGGTTGCGAAAGAGCGGCGGATTGCAGCGATCTCAGGATTGTTCACATCTGCCAGCGCGGCACGGCGCCGTTGCAAATCTGGATTTCGAAGTCGGTTCGGACTCCGCAAGTGACATCCTGGCTGACTTGGCTGATCTGCTGCATGGCTTGGTACCAAGCGGAGCGCGGCTGCCTGGCTGTGGCCAAGTGCTGCGGTGACGTCGTTGCCGTAAATGCCGCCAGCGTTCGCGCGATAGTCACATCGTCGCTCATCAAGGACGCAGTCTTGGCAACGAACTCAATTGATGAAGCGACCTTGGCCCTCTCCGTTTGGTGGCGAGTCCGCGCGGCTTGGGCCGCAGCAAATCTCGATCGCTAAACGCCGCACTTGATCGGATTGATCGTGGTGCGTATGCTGTTTTCTTTTGAAGGGAGCGGGCGACTGCTGCACATCTCTTTTCCGTTTGCTGGGGCTCAGTTCGATATTTGCAATACGGTAGTGTGCCACCTTCAAAGGAAAAACAATGGACGGTCTCTCGCCAACCACCATTCGGCAACTTTACGAACACGCTCTCGATGCGCCCGGTCCAAAGACGTGGTGGATCACGCGCCTCGCGATGTACAAAGCGCTCCATCGCGCTCTATCGGAATATGACGGAAACGAAAAAACTTGCCTGTCGATATCCGGATCGAAGGGACTCGGTGTTGAGCTGGGACTGACCAAAACGAAATACACAGAGGTCAGCTATCCTGATGCCAACTTCATAGATTTGCCATTCGAGAGCGACACTTTTGACTTCTGTGTCTCGGATCAGGTTCTCGAACACGTCGAGGGCGACCCCCAAAAAGCATTCTCTGAATCAATCAGAGTTGTGAAGCCGGGCGGCTACGTCTGTCACACGACCTGTTTCGTCAATGGCATTCACGCGGCGCCGAAGGACTTTTGGCGCTTCACTCCGGAATCGCTAAGGCTGTTATCTGACAAGGCGAACGCCGAGTCGATCGCTTGTGGGGGATGGGGCAACCGCGAGGTGATCAACTTGATGGCGTCCCCGCTTCGGATGAAACCCATCCCGGACGATCCTGCCAATCCAATTTACCAATTGGCATTACGAAATGAGCCGAGCTGGCCGATCGTCGTGTGGATTATTTCCAGGCGAAATTGATCCAGCAATTCGCACAGTCGCGCAGCAGGTCGAAAAAGTCATCGGTCTGCCCTGACGTCATGTTCCGAGCAGCGCCAATCGCGATCGTAAGCCCCCAATCAAGAAGCAGTTGCGGCAATTGCAGGTCTGACGGCAGAGCAAAGACAAGCGCCAGTTCACCCTGGACCGTTCCGGCCCCAAGCGCGGCGATCGCCCGCGCTTGGGGATCACTTCACGGAGTTGCTGATAGAGCTGTCGTCGCGAGATTGACCGGGTGATGCGCCGAAAATATCAATCTGGACGCGTAAAGGTCTGATTTTGTGGAGTCTTCACTTTGGCCGTGATGGCGCTCCCTAGCGGAATCGAACCGCTCTCTCCACCGTGAAAGGGTGGCGTCCTAACCGATAGACGAAGGGAGCAAAACTCCCGGCAAATCAATACGTTAGACGTGAGATGCGCCGGACTGGCCACAGCCCTCAAGCCGCGACGGGCGAACGTATAGTGGCGATTGGCCGGGCGGGCAAGCGTTCAGAGCGCTTTTCCCGGATTGCAGGTCACGCTGCAGGTCACCTGGAGATCACCTGCAGGACAATCCGGCCTCGATCGAGGTCCAGAAGCCGCAATGCGTCGGCACATGCGCATGCGCCCGCGAGCCGCCGACGTGAATCAGGATTGCGGCGGCAAGCGCGACGACGACGACGGGAACAATGAATCTTCGGATCGGCATGGGCCTGCGCATCGACCGACATCGTGGCCTAACTAAGGCCTGCGAGATGTCCGGCAATGGCGCTCAGCGGCAGCCGTCAGTGATTGCTGGCGACGTCCTGACGATTATTCGGCTGCGCCGCCACAGGCGTCCGCTTGATGCAGGTGCTGCAGATTACGAGCTTGCGCGCCAGCCGCTCGTCGGCGTCCGCTTCCGACAGTTGCGCGCCCGATGTGTCCGCTACTGCGGGCGACGCGTTGCGCGCATGGCGCCGCGGCTGCGGGAGATTGGGGTCCTGTCCGGCACCGTCCCAGGCCAGCGGACCTGTCCCCGGCGGCGGCGTAGTCATGCTGTATTGCTGCGAAACCTGCGCGCAGGCGCCGAGCGCGATCGGAAAAAACAGCACAGCGGCCTTGCGAGCCCAGTTCCGGAATGCAGACATGATCACACTCTCACGCTATTCGTACTGCGACCTAAGAGCAGAACCGCTAAGAAATCGTTTGCCCTGATTGTTCCGTCGCACCCAACCACGACGGCATCAAGACGGGATTGAGGCGCCAAGGAGCAAATCGAGGCGCAAATCAAGACGCGAAATCAAGACGGCAATCCGGAGTCCAGTCATGCCAGGCATCAACGGTCGCTTCGACGGCAAGCGCGCGCTCGCCGATCTCAACGCGCTGCGCGCGATCGGCGCCTACAAGACCGGCGTGCACAAGCCGACATTCTCCGAACCGCATCTGCGCTCGCTCGACTGGCTCGCGGCGCGTTTGCCCGACGCCAATCTCACCGCAACGATCGACGGCATCGGCAATGTGCTCGGCTCCAGCGCAAAGGCGGGACCAAAGCTGCTCGCCGGCTCGCATCTGGAGAGCCAGAACCATGCGGGCTGGCTCGATGGGCCGCTCGGCGTGATCTACGCGCTGGAGGCGGCGCGCGTCATCAATACGGATCCGGACGCGAACGGCGCGGTCGAGGTCGCTGCGTGGTGCGACGAGGAAGGACATTTCGGCAGTTTCCTCGGCAGCCGGTCGTTTGTCGGCGCGGTGACCGAAGCCGACATCGATGCAGCCCGCGACCGCTCCAGCGATCGCACCATGCGCGATGCATTGCGCGACGCAGGCTTCGCCGGCCGCCCGCGCCTCAACGCCGAGACCGGCCGCCACATCGGCTATCTCGAAGCGCATATCGAGCAAGGCGACACGCTGGAAAGCAGCGGGCTCAAGATCGGCGTCGTCACCTCGATCGTCGGCATCTGGCAGTATCGCATCACGTTCACCGGCGAGCAGAACCATGCCGGCACCACGCGGATGGCGGTGCGCAGGGACGCCGGCCTGGCGCTGGCGCGGTTCTGCGTCGCGGTCGACGACAGCTTCCCTGCCCTGTCGGGACCGCGCACGGTGTGGACCACCGGCCGCATCACGCTGGACCCGGGCGCGCCGAGCATCATTCCAGGCGGCGCCGAGATGCTGTTCCAGATTCGTGACGACAATCCCGAGGTGATCGCACGTCTCGAGGAGCAGCTGCATCGCCTGGCGGCCGAGGCCACCGCTCAGGGCCGTTGCGGCGTGAAGGTTGAGCGCATCCGCACCGGGGTGCCCGCGATGATGACGCCCGCATTCCAGGATGCGATCGAAGCCGCGAGCGCAGCCTGCGCCGGCGGCAAATCGATCCGCATGCCGAGCGGCGCCGGCCATGACGCCCAGGTCCTCGCCACCATCATGCCGGCGGCGATGCTGTTCGTGCCGTCGATCGGCGGCATCAGCCATCACTGGAGCGAGAACACCGACGACGCCGACATCGTCACGGGTGCCGAGGTATTTGTCGAAACCTGCCGGCGCCTGCTCGCAGGTTAGAGCACCTTCAGGTCGGACCGCCCCGGTTGCCCGACTTCAGCGAAGCCAACGCGTGCGAGCTCTGCACGGCGCTTCTCCTCGCGGTGAAGAAGACGTACAGCAAGCAGATGTCGATCAGGATCGTGCCGGCCATGACGCTGTAGGCCCAGGGGCTTTCCATCAGCTTCACTTCGATCAACACGCGCGACAGGCCGAATCCCACGACCCACGCATCAAAGCTCATGCAGATCCGGCGAAACGTCTCGGCGTCGAGCCGCCGGATCAGCCAGGCACCGAGCGGTATGCCGAGGACAACGCAGGGAACGAGCACGAACAAGAGGCTCCGGCTCTCGTCGATGAACAGACCGAGCTTGTAGTACGCGATTGCAGTCAGGCTGGACTCCGTCACCCGAACCAGTGCGAGACCGGCCCGAAACTCATCTTTGACGAGGCCCTGATTGTTGAAAAGGATCGCCAGCGGCGGGCCCGAAATGGTCGTGACCGAGTACAAGACCCCGAGCATCGTTCCAAAAGGCAAACCGACCAGCCATTTCGACTGGATCGGCCTCCGCCAACCGGCCGCCTGCAGCAGAATGAGCGGCAGAATGATCGAGTAGGTGGCGAACTTGGTCCAGCCGGGCTGAAGCGACGTCAGCGCAAAGGCTCCGACCGCGATGCCGGGCAGCATGCCGATGAGAATAGGCAGCACGCGCCGCCACACGGCCGGAACACCGCTCAGGTTGATGCACAGAACATACAGATTGACGAAGACTTCGACGAGGACCACCGCGGGATTGAGGACGCGGTTGGTGTAGAAGACGAGTGCGACCGGCACCGTGAGCGAGGAAAACCCGTAACCAAGCGCGCCATTCACAAACGCCGCAAACAGCGCGATCACGGCAAGAACGATCACAGCAGAATCAATCGAAAGCATCTCTGGCTTTTACCGGATCAGTCGCCTTGCCCACGGCATTATAGCCCAACGAAGGGAACGCGGTGCCGAAAGCTGATTGGACCCACCGGTCGCAATCCCACCCATCGTCGGGGTTATCGAAGCTCCTGCGCCTGGAAACGCCATGGGCCTGCCTCCCGTCAGGAACTTGTCCGGGTGCCGCCCTCCCCCTTGAGCTGATCGAGGCCCGCAACGGCACCTTTCCAACCCGCTTTCGTAAGGCACCGTGGCATATTGGTCACGAGAACGGCATCAGACCGATTTGCAATCCGCTGAACTTGCTGCCATTTCTTCGGCACGCATCGCTTTGGTGCCATCAAAGGGGCCCGTCCGGCTCATGTTGTTGCTTGAGTCGCTTCCAACCGTTATCGGCGCCGCCGCCATTGCCCCCGCATTGCTGGTGTTGTGGCTCGTCATCGCCGCCGACGAGCGCCCCGGACCGCCGGTGCAGGTGTGGCTCGCCTTCGTGCTCGGCGCGGCCAGCATCTCGCTGCTCGGCCTGGCGCGAATTCCGTTTAATGCGCTGCTCGCCATTCCCGACAATCCCTGGGCGACGCAGGCGGTGCGTGCAGCTTTCGGGGTCGCGGCACCGGAGGAGATCGTCAAGGTGCTCGTCATCGTCGTCATCTCGACGCGGCGCCGCGCCTTCGCCGATCCGATGGATACGGTGGTCTATGGCGCGGCCGCCGGACTTGGATTTGCCGCCTATGAGAACCTCGCCTATCTGGTCCAGCACAAGGACATGTGGCGCGCGCTCGCGGCGTTGCGCAGCGTGCTCACGGTGCCGTTCCACGGCGCGCTCGGTATCATCGCCGGCGCCTATCTTGCGATCGCGCGCTCCGGCGGCGCGCTCGGCGCCTACCGGGGTCACCGCGACTGGGCGCGCATGACGAACTGGGCGCTGGTGCTGGTCGCGCCGGTCGCGCTGCATGCGGCGTTCGATTTTCCGCTGCTGGCGCTCCAGCGCATCCCCGATCTCGGCTCGACCACGCGGCTGCTGCTCGGCTCGGCCAGCGTGCTGATCGGCTTCTCCTCGATCGGCTTTGCAATCCGCCTGGTGCGACGCCTCGGCAAGCATCATGCGCCGCGCACCGACGTTGCGCGCGAGCGGCTCAGCCAGCTGCGGCGGATGTGGGCGCTGCTGCTGATCGGCGGTGGCGCCGGTTTTGCCGGCGTCTCCTTCCTGCTCACCTCGCTGCATCATTGGTACGTCAATCCCGAGCGCAATGCGTCGTTCATCCTGGTCCCGATCGGCTTCACCTCGATCCTGATCGGACTGGCGCTGCTGATCGCGACCACCGCGGTCTACTTCCTCGGCCGCAACCGGATGCGGACCGCCTCGGAGGGCTTTCCGTCCGCACCCGGTCAAAGCTAGCGCCCCGGCCGGCACCGCTCCCCTTGCAAAACAACCTCGGCAGGTTCAGGGAGAGACACAGACAGGCGCGAGAGGACGATGGGGCACAACTACAAGAATTATCGGCCGGATATCGACGGCCTGCGGGCCGTTGCCGTCTCGTTGGTCGTGCTCGGCCACGCGTTCCCGCAATATGTTCCCGGGGGTTTCGTCGGGGTCGATATCTTCTTCGTCATTTCCGGCTACCTGATCACCGGGATCATCTATGGCGACATTCAGAACGGGAGCTTCAGCCTTGCGACGTTCTATGCGCGTCGCATTCGCAGGATTTTTCCCGCCCTGATCGTCGTCTTGATCGCCGCCTTCGTCGCCGGATGGCAACTTCTGATGCCGAGCGAGTTGGTGGCCCTTGGAAAGGAGATTGCTGCAGGCGCGGGTTTCTCGGCAAACCTGCTGTTCTATTCGGAAGGTGGCTATTTCGATGCGGCCGCGCAAACGAAGCCGCTGCTCCATCTCTGGTCGCTCGGCATCGAGGAACAGTTCTATCTTGTCTGGCCTTTGCTGCTGTGGGCGCTGATGCGATGGCGGATCGCCGCCGCCGCTCCCCTTGCCCTGATCTTCATCGCATCGCTTGTCGCAAATATCCTGGTCGTTCGAACCAACCCTGAAGCCGCATTCTACCAGCCGTTCACGCGGGCGTGGGAGCTCGCAGCCGGAGCATTGGTGGCCGTCTGCCTGCCCAACGGATTCTCCGCGGCGCGCGATCTTCTCGGATGGTCTGCGCTCGCAGTGATCGCGGCGGTAACCGCGTTCTATTCGCCCTCCATGACCTACCCCGGGATCGCAGCGGTGGCGCCGGTCGCCGCAGCAGCTGCCCTCATCATGTCAGGTCGCAATCGATTTCTCTCGACCCGTACCGCGGTCGCGATCGGGCTGATCAGCTATCCGCTCTACCTCTGGCATTGGCCGATCCTGGTTTTTGCGGCGAGCTTCAAGGGTCGTCCCCTGACTTTGGCCGAGAACGGGCTGGCCGTTGGGGCCAGCTTCATTCTGGCCTGGGCAACCTATCGCTACGTCGAGCGCCCAATCAGGTTCGGGCAGTGGCGGGTGGCGCCGGTCCTTGCGGCATCGATGGTGGCCGTTGCATCGGTGGGAGCGTTGGCGATCGTCGACGGCTTTGCCTTTCGGCTTCCGGCGATCGTTCGCGAAGCCGGCGCCATGACCGTATCCAGGGACTTCCTGAGATACGGCGAATGCCATATCTCCGCTTCCGCCAATCTCGCGTTTGATCCGAGTTGCGTCGACGCCAGCAAGCGCCCGCTTGTTTTCGTATGGGGCGATTCGACCGCCGGCATGCTTGCCGCCGGGCTGCGGCAAGTCCAGGGCGATCAATTCGGGTTAGCCCAGTTCACCGTCAATTCCTGCCCGCCGCTCTTCACCGCGCAGGCCGAGACCATTCCGTTTTGTGTTCAAACCAACCGCCACATCGTTGCTGCGGTTGCCCGCTCGCACCCCGATGTCGTGCTCCTGCACCTGGTGTGGAGCAGAGAACCCACCGCCGACGATCTCCGCCCGACGATTGCCGCCCTCAGACAGGCCGGCGCCGTTCGTGTCATCCTGGTCGGCCCTGTCCCGGTCTGGACCGACACGGTGCCCCATCTGACGGTGCAATATTTCCTGCGCCATCATGCATTGATCCCGGAACGAAGCCACGACGTGCGATTGACCAAGCAGACTGACGACAGGGTTGGGCAGATCGCCGCCGATCTCGGGATCGAATATCTGTCGCCCTATGACGAGCTGTGCAACGCGGACGGATGTCTGACGAGGGTCGGGACCAGCGCAAACGACCTGGTATCGGCCGACTTCCTGCATCTGTCGCCGCGCGCCTCGCGATATCTGGCGGCCAAGCTTGTGCCAAGGATTCTGGCTGTCGAAAACCGCCATGCGGAAAGATGAGCGCACAGCTATTGCTGCCGCAACTGACGGGCTGACCATTTATAACGGGTTAGGATAGACTGCACATGCGCAGATCCGGAGAGCCGCGATGACCCTGTCCAACGACCTCGACAAGCTGCGATCGGAAATGCAGGCCGCGGTGAAGGCGCACTGGAAGGCGTTCCTGTTCGAGGGCATCCTGCTCGTGATCCTCGGCATTGCCGCGATGATCGTGCCGACATTCGCGAGCCTCGCCGTCACCATCTTCCTCGGCTGGATGTTCCTGATCTCAGGCATCGGCGGGCTGATCGTGACGTTCTGGGCGCGCAACATGCCGGGCTTCTGGTGGTCGCTGATTTCGGCCGCGCTCGCTGTGCTTGCCGGCATGGTGCTGCTCGCCCGTCCGATGCAGGGCGTGCTGACGCTGACCATCGTGGTCGGCGCCTATTTCGTCGCCGAGGGCGTCGCCACCGTCATGTACGCGCTGGAGCACCGCCGCGAATTGTCGGGACGCTGGTCCTGGCTGCTGATCGCCGGCCTGATGGACGTCGTGATCGCCTTCTTCATCATCGCCGGCTTGCCGGAATCCGCAGGATGGGCGATCGGCCTCCTCGTCGGCCTCAATCTGATGTTCGGCGGTGCGACCCTGATCGGCATGGCGTTGGCGGCGCGCAACACCTGACGCCGAACCGCGGGGGGCTTGCTTTTGGGGGGTGACAGCCCCAAATCCCTGCGCTATAGAGCCGCCCCATGATCACATCCGCCACCAGCTATTTTTGGTACTTTAGCTACGACAGCTCGCTGGCGGCAGGAGGATCGCGCTCAATCTGAAGAATTGCAGCAAAAGTCCAAAACAAGCCGCCAGACCTGGCGGCTTTTTTGTGTGCCGGCAGGTCCCGAAATCCAAAGGAGCCAGCCGTGTTGAGTACGACAGACGATCTTCGCATCAAGGAATTGAAAGAGCTCAGTACGCCCGAAGAGGTGATGCGGGAGGTCCCTCGCACCCTGACGGCGACCCGGGTCGTGATGGGCGCCCGCCACGCCGTCCACGCGATCCTGAACGGCACCGATGACCGCCTGCTGGTCGTCGTCGGCCCCTGCTCCATCCACGATCCCGCGGCGGCCGTCGATTACGCCGAGCGCCTCGCCAGCCTGCGCGAACAGCTCGCCGACCGCCTCGAGATCGTGATGCGGGTCTATTTCGAGAAGCCCCGCACCACCGTCGGCTGGAAGGGGCTGATCAACGATCCCGATCTCGACGGCAGCTTCGACATCAACAAGGGCCTGCGGCTCGCCCGCAACGTGCTGTCGGCAGTGAACAATCTCGGCCTGCCGGCCGGCACCGAATTCCTCGACATGACGACGCCGCAGTACATCGCCGATCTGGTCTCCTGGGCCGCGATCGGCGCGCGCACCACCGAGAGCCAGATCCATCGCGAGCTGGCTTCCGGGCTGTCCTGTCCGGTCGGCTTCAAGAACAGCACCGACGGCGGCGTGCGGATCGCGGCGGACGCGGTGAAGTCGGCCTCGCACCCGCATCATTTCATGGCGGTCACCAAGGGCGGCCGTTCGGCGATCGCCGCCACCAGCGGCAACGAAGACTGCCACGTCATCCTGCGTGGCGGCCGGGCGCCGAACTATGATGCCGCGAGCGTCGATGCTGCCGCCGCCGAGCTCGGCCGCGCCGGTGTCGCAGCGCGGCTGATGATCGACACCAGCCACGCCAACAGCAGCAAGAAGCCGGAGAACCAGCCGGCAGTTGCCGCCGACATCGCGCGCCAGGTCGCAGGCGGCGAACAGCGCATCATCGGCGTGATGATCGAGAGCAATCTTGTTGCGGGACGCCAGGACGTCGTGCCGGGCAAGGCGCTGACCTACGGCCAGAGCATCACGGATGGCTGCATCGACCTCGGGACGACGGCTGACGTGCTGAAGCAGTTGGCCGATGCCGTCGACGCAAGGCGCAGCGTGCGGCGTGGTGGCCTGCAGGAGCGTTCGGCCTGACACGGCCGGACGGATTGAGCGTTGCCGGCGGGGCGTACATCGCGCTCCGCCGGTCTCTTCCGTGGCTTAGCAGCCGCGGCAGATGCTCTTGATCTTCTTGTCGAGCGCCGCGTCTTCCTTGTTGGCCTGACTGTTCGGATCGCTGATGTTCTTCTCGTTGCCAACGTCGCCGCGGCGCGGCTGACGATGTCCGATCGGCGCCTCCGGGACCGTCCCGCCCTTCTGCATGGAGGACGATCCGCCCTGCTGCTGCGCCCATGCCTGGGACGTGCCAAGCTGGGGCGCTCCGGCCGCAACCATCATCAGAGCCATCAACAAAACTGTCTTCCGCATCTCGCGTCTCCGCTTCTCAACCCTATCGCGCCCGTTCCGGGACCTCGACGGTAGCACAGTTGCGTCGCCCCTGCGCTGCGCAATCCTGTACCTTCCGTATATCGGCCATCGTGCCAAGGAGCCAGATTCCCGCGGCGACCAGCACCACAAAGAAGCCGAACATCACAGCATTTTCGATGCTGCGGTTGCCCTCGTCCTCGGGCGGCTCCTGCCGTCCGTCCCCGGCCCCGCTCATCGCCGCCTCAGGATTGCGGCGGGTAAAGATGAACGTCGCCGCAATAATCGACGATACGGTAGCGCCGTTCCACCGGAACTTCACGTTCGCGGGAAGCCGGCTGCGACAAATAGCTCGGGCCGATCGGCGCCTTGCCGTAGCCGCCCGGGATGTCGAGCACATAATCCGGCTGACATAGTCCGGAAACACGCCCGCGCAACGCCCGCATCAATTCCTGCCCGGCTTCGATCGTGGTGCGCAAGTGCGCAGTGCCGGGCGCAAGGTCGCCGTGATGCAGATAATAGGGCTTGATCCGGCACTCCACGAAGCCGCGCATCAACGCCTCGAGCGTCGCAGCATCGTCATTGACGCCGCGCAGCAGGACGGACTGGCTCACCAGGGGAATGCCGGCGTCTGCAAGGCGCGCGCACGCCGCGCGAGCATGGGTGCTCAGCTCACGCGGATGGTTGGCGTGGATCGCAATCCAGGTCGTCGCGCCTTCGACCCGCAATGCCGCGATCATCTCGGGATTGATACGGCCCGGATCGGCGATCGGAACACGGGTGTGGAGGCGAACGATCTTCACATGATCGATGTCGGCGAGATCGGCCATGATCTCTGTCAGCCTGCGCGGCGACAGCATCAAGGGATCGCCGCCGGTCAGGATGACTTCCCAGATCTCCGGATGGCTGCGGATGTAATCCAGCGCCGCGCGGTAGGCGTCATCGGACAAGGCCGAGGCCTTTCCCGGCCCGACCATTTCGCGCCGGAAACAGAACCGGCAATACACCGCGCAGACATGGACGAGCTTGAACAACACCCGATCGGGATAGCGATGCACGATGCCGGCGACCGGCGAATGCGCATCGTCACCGATCGGATCAGCGTTCTCGCCCGGCTGCTCGACGAGTTCGTCGGCGCTCGGGATGAACTGCCGCGCGATCGGGTCGGCGGGATCGGCCGGATCAATCAGCGCGGCGAGATCCGGCGTCACGGCGACCGCGTAGCGCGCAGCGACCCGCTCGAGCCCGGCAAGTGCTGCGACCGGCGCGAGCCCGGCATCAACCAGGTCGCGCGGCTGTCGCAGCGTCGCCGCCAGTTTTGGTTCGATCCTGTTCATGCCTCTCCCGCAGGCGGTGTCCAGACCACCTGATCAATTCGTGGCGCGCCGCTCGCCAGCATCACCAGCCGGTCGAAGCCGAGCGCGACGCCGCTGGCCTCCGGCATCTGGCCGACAGCGGCAAGGAAATCGTCGTCGAGCGGATAGCGCTCGCCATAACGGCGGGCCTTCTCGTCCATCGCTGCGGTGAAACGATGGCGCTGCTCGGCCGCATCGGTCAGCTCGCCGAAGCCGTTGGCGAGCTCGACGCCGCAGGCATAGACCTCGAAACGCTCGGCGACATCAGGATCGCCGGGCTTGGTGCGCGCCAGCGCGGCCTCTGGCGACGGATATTCGAACAGCACCGTCAGACGGCCCTGCCCCAGTTGGGGCTCGACATGCTCGACCAGCACCTTGCTGAAGATATCGGACCAGGTGTCGTCATCTGCAACCCGCACCCGCGCTGCTGCAGCCGCCGCAAGCGCCTCGCGATCGCCCGCGCCGCCCGTGATCGTCGCCAACAGATCGATGCCGGCGAAGCGCTCGAAAGCTGCCGCGACCGTCAGCAATTCCGGCTCGGCAAAGGGATCGGCCATCCTGCCACGGAATGAAAACCGCCCGATCCCGGTCGCCTGCGCCGCATGGGCGATCACGACGATCGTGTCGGCCATGATGGCGTCATAGCCGGCATTGGCGCGGTACCATTCCAGCATGGTGAATTCGGGCAGATGCAGGTCGCCGCGCTCGCGGTCGCGGAACACCCGCGCGAACTCGTAAATCTTCGGCTCGCCGGCCGCGAGCAGCTTCTTGCAGGCGAACTCCGGCGAGGTGCGCAGATAGCGCGGCGCATGCGAGCCATCAGCCTGCCTGAGCTCGGTGCGGGGAGCGTGTAGGTGGGTCTCGTTGCCCGGCGAGATCTGCAGGATCGCGGTCTCGACCTCGGCAAATCCTTGCTCCTCGAACCAGGCGCGCACCGCTCGCGTGATCGCGGCCCGCGCCTGCAGGAACGGCCTGCGGTCGGCGTAGCGCTGCGGCGTCCACCAGGGCGACGGCTGGTCATGAGCTGTCATCGCAAGAGCATCCTCATGGATTCAACATCAACGAGCCGCCATCCGCACTCAAAAGTCTTGCACAACCGATTGATTCCACACAAGTTCATAAGCCCGCACAGCCCCAACCTCCGCGGAACGCAGCGAGGTTGGTCCCTTCTTGTCTAAAGACGCGCACCTTGTCCATGTGCGCGCCTGGCTTAACCTGAACGACCGCTCGACATCCAAGGAGAGGAACGCCTTTCCCCTGGGTCGAGGACTGGCGTTGCCTCTACTGAAGACCGGCACATTCTCGGTTCCTGCGAGCTTTGCCGAGCACAACCGGACCGCACTGAAAGCGCCCGATCCGGCCCGAAAATAGGGCCGATTGGGACGGCCGGGACGGTTCGCGACCTTGCGAATTCGACCGCAAAAGACTGGCATCTCAGGGACAAATCAGTATGTTGCAGCCCGAAATCGCCGCCATGGCCGAGGGGCTGCCGATCCGGTTGGCGCCCTTAGGCTCTCAAATTCAGGAAAACACCTTTGAAAGTCATCGCCAGTTCCATCCGCAAGGGCAACGTCATCGAGCAGGACGGCAAGCTCTATGTGGTCCTTTCCGCCGAGAACATTCATCCCGGCAAGGGCACCCCGGTCAGCCAGATCGAAATGCGCCGCATCGGCGACGGCGTGAAGGTCTCGGAGCGCTACAAGACCACCGACCAGGTCGAGAAGGCCACCGTCGAGGACCACAACTACAACTACCTCTATGAAGATGGCGATGGCTTCCACTTCATGAACAACGACAACTACGACCAGGTCCAGGTCTCCAAGGAGATCGTCGGCTCGTCTGCCCCGTATCTGCAGGAGAACATGACCGTTAAGCTCTCGATGCACGAGGGCAACCCGGTCGCGATCCAGCTGCCGCAGCGCGTGACGCTGGAAGTGGTCGAGACCGAGCCCGTGACCAAGGGCCAGACCGCCTCCTCGTCCTACAAGCCGGCCATGCTGTCCAACGGCCTGCGCACCGGCGTGCCGCCGCACATCACCACGGGCACCCGCATCGTGGTCATGACCGAGGACGGTTCCTACGTCGAACGCGCCAAGGACTGAGCGCTTGAGGCGCGGTGGGATTTGAAATGAATCGTCACCGCGCCTCAACTTGTTGGTTAAGCATCAACTTTACCGAAAACCGCTACACACTTTTCCGGAACTTGCTTTAGTCTCTCGGGCGATCAGACATGAGCCCGGGGAGTGCAGTGAACAGGAAGGTGGTCAGCTTCGTCAGTTGCTGGCTGGCAGCCCTGCTCTCGCCTCTTCACGGCGCCCATGCCGACGAATTCCGAACGCCATCGATCTCGGCCATGCGGGTCGAATGGCGTGCCGTGCTCGACCAGTTGCGGCAGGAGATCGGCAGCCGCCCGGCCGTCTCCGCCGGCTTCACTTTCGCCGGCCAGCGCCGCGTTCCCGCCACCGATCCGCGGGCGACGCCTGCGCTGGTGCAGTTGAACGCTGTGACAGCGCCGCTGTTTCCCGGCATCGCGCAGAGCCCGATCCCGGTGCTGCTGCCGTTCGATCCCGCCAGCTATCTCGACGCGCGGCAAAACGGTGCGCCGGACAGCCTGTCGATCGCGCGCTACCAGGCCGACTTCCGCGCGGTCGATTTCTTCCATGCCGGTGCGTCCGGCTACGATGCCGTGTTCTCGCTCGACCCCCGCGCCGGTGACGGCATGCCGCCGCGAACATTTGCGAAGCCGGTCGAGGTGCAGATTTCCGGCTCGATCCTGGTCTACGACCTCGCCGACCGGCTCGGCGGCAAGGGCGAGCCGGTCAAGACGCTGGCCGCGCAGTTTCCGGACCTGCGCCGCTTCATTCGCGAGGGCTATGTCCGCTACGCCTTCACCCGCTTCGGGATTCCCTATGTCGTGTCGATCCAGTGCCTCGACAGCGCGCCGCGGCCGAAGCGGCTGGCCTGCCGCGAGGCCTATCCGGTCGTCGAGCGCTTTCTGAAGGCTTTGCGCGTCGCCGGCGGCCAGCCGTCACGGCCGCGCAGCGACGTCGCCTCCGACATCGCCGAGCGGCCCGCCGCGCAATCCACCGACTTCACCTACCACCCGAGCGGCGACATCGTCGCAGGCAGCGGCGGCCGCAGGCAACTAGGCGGTCACGCCGACTTCACCGTCTATTCGCAGATCCGCTTTCCGCTCGAGAAGGCGCCGGCCTTCGCGCACTCGCAATCCTTCGCCAGGCGCAAGCCCGGCGCGGCCATCGACGCGTATCCCTGGCAGGACAATTTCTGCGAGGCGCGCAGCTTCGAGGTCGGCCAATGCGCCAGCGGCTACGGCCATCAGGGCCAGGACATCCGCCCCGGCGCATGTCCTGTCGACAGCAAGGATGGTTGCGACCCCAAACAGCAGGCGGTCGTTGCGGTGCGCGACAGCATCGTGATCCGCTCGCCGCAACAGCAGGCCGCGACATTGCAGGTCAACACCCGCACCGAGCACGTCCGCTTCCGCTACATGCACATGAACCCGTCAGTGATGGATGCCGACGGCCTGCTCAACGGACGCCGCGTCAGCGAGGGCGAGAAGATCGGCGTGGTCTCGAACTATCTCGACCACCCCAATGGCACGTCGCGGCATCTGCATTTCGACGTCCAGGTGTTCACGCGCGACGGCTGGCTGTGGGTCAATCCCTACACCACGCTGGTGTCGGCCTATGAGCGGCTGATCCGCGGCCGCGGCCGCGAGATCGGACCGGAGCCAGGGCCTGCGGCCGCCGTGGCCCATGCCCTGCCCGACGACGTCTTGCATCGCATCGACACCCAGGAGGGTGGCGGCAATTAGAGTGTTGTCGAGCGAAGGGGACACCGGTTCCGGGCGCACTGCCAAAATATCGAAAACAACCCCATGCAAAGTAGTCGGCGGCTGCCGTCGTTCGACACGACAGCTTGACACGTCGGGCAAATCAGCGGCATTATTCCATTATTCCGAAATTGTGCAAACGCCCACCGCAGGTTCCATTCGGAATCGCATCGATGCGCGCCATGTCGCGGCGACAATTGCCAGCTTGAATGATCATGATGGAAGCAGCAATCCGCGGGAACCTGTCCCGCTTTGACCATCGGACGCAAGTCTCTATCAGATGCCCATTCAGGCTGGACCACAACCAAGCATGCTCTCGACCTTCAGCTGGTTCTTTCTTTCGGTGAAAGGCCGCATCAGCCGGCAGGAATTCGGCCTGGGATTTTTCGGCCTCGTCCTGGTCGACATGCTCGTCATTCGCATCGGCGTAAGGCTCGACCCCGGTCCACGATATTACGACAGCAGCCCGCCCGCCGACGACCTGTCCGTCCTGCGCTTGCTGCTCATGCTGTCATTGTGGCCGTTCGCCGCGATCCTGGTGAAGCGGCTGCACGACCTCAACGTCTCGGGCTGGTGGGCGCTCACGATCCTCGCCATTCCCCACCTCGCCGCCGCGCTGCACGTCAAATACTGGATCCCCTATCTGGCGCTCGTCGCAACGCTGAGCGTGCTGCCGGGATCGAAGGGTGACAACCGGTTCGGCCGCGACCCACTGGCGCGCGCCGGCATCTAGCGCCTTGCGCCGCGGTTGCGATCAATCGATCTCGATCGCAGCCAACGTCTCCTTGACCCGCCTCTGAGCGTCCGCAGGGAGCGGCAATATCGGACGTGGAGGCTCCGCCGCACAGATCCCTCTGAGATTGGCAAGTGCGTAGACGACACGCAGACTGGAATATCTCCTGAACAGATCCCAAATCGGCTGCAGACGCCCGTTGAGCTCTCGCGCCCGGGCCGCATCGCCGCTCGTCGCGGCGCGAACGATGTCCACGCAGATCTTCGGGAAGATTCCTGCGACAACGCTGTACCAGGTATCTGCGCCCGCCAGCAGCGCCTCGGTGCAATTCCAGTCGGCGCTGTAACCCAACGCAACGCCGTCCGGAACGACAGCCCGCAATTCCCTGAGATGGCCCGCCACCATCGAAGCATCCAGCGCCGGACTTTTTACCGCGACGATTCCGTCCACACGCCCCAACCGGCCGATGAGCGCCGGCGTGAATTGAAAATGGGTCGTTCCGGGATTGTCATAGATGCAGATCGGCAAGCCGCTCTCGCGAGCCACGGTTTGAAAATGCTCAAAGACCTCGTCATCGGTCAGCGGCGTATAGGAAACCGCCGCCAGCAGGCCTGCCGTCGCGCCCGCATCGCGCGCATCCTGGGCCAGCCGCACCGCATCGTCGGTGCGCAGTGCGCCGATGCCAACCAGTATTGGTGTGTTGCCATCTGCCAAGGCGGTGGCCGCCTGCACGGCGCGCCGCCGCTCATCGCGGCTGAAATACGGATATGAGCCGGTACTTCCGAGCAGCCCGACCGAATCCACCTTCGCCGCAATCAAGGGGTCGAGCAAGGCGCGGAGCGCACCCACATCGACCCGTCCATCCCGGTTCGAAGGCGTTATCGGGAAGGCAGAGAGCCCCTTCAGACTGATCATCGGTTCGTCCCTCGTCGGCAACCGTCGCCGTAACCTGCCGCGCAATCAATCGACGCGCCCCGTCGCGCGCAAGGTCCAGTTTCACGCGAACTGGGCACCAAACTGGTCCAGTGCTTCCCGCCGGTCGTTATTCGAGCATCGTGGTCAGCTGCGCGCCCTCGTCAGCCACAAACACCGCGATCAGCTCCGCCGGCTCCGTGGTGCTCGCATTGGCCGAAACCATGTGGGTCGACCCCGGCGGCTCGAAGAAGGACTGGCCGACCTTGAAGGTCTCGACCGGCCCGCCGCCGAGTTGGGAGCGGATTTCTCCCTTGGTGATGTAGGCCGTCACCGAACCGGAATGGCGGTGCGGCGGCGTGAAGCCGCCGGGACCATAGAACACGCGCACCACCGTGACGCGCTTGCCCGCGACATTGGGCAGCGCGTGCGAGGTGATGACCTCGACCTTATCGAGCGGCGACGCCGCATTGGCGCTGGCGCACAGCGGCGCGATGACGGAGGAGATCGCGTCCATCGGGGTCGGCAGTGCCTTGCCGATCACGAAGGCGGAGGCCAGCCCCGCGATCACAGCCAGCGCGACCGGCCGCGGCGGCCGCGCGAATGGAACAGATGGAGTCATTGCCATCGAGGTCATTGTTTTTCTCCCTGTCGGTTGCCGTTTGATCCGTCTCGACGTTACGAAGCCGCCGCGTCCGCACGCTGCCGGCGCGGCGGCGGCGTCCAGCGATAGGCCGCGCCGAACCGGTTCCAGACGTTGATCGATGCGATCGCCGAGGTCAGGTAAGTCAGCTCCTGCTCGGAGAATTCGGCGGTGGCCTGCGCATAGACCTCGTCGCTGACGCCGTTCGGCAAGGTGGTCAACGCTTCGGTCCAGGCCAACGCAGCGCGCTCGCGCGGCGTGAACTGCGGCGCCTCGCGCCACACCACGACGAGGTTCAGCTTGTCGGTGGGCACGCCGAGGCTCTCGCCCTGCAGGATGTGATACTGCACGCAGAAGGCACAGCCGTTGATCTGCGAGGCACGCAGCTTGACCAGTTCGAGCAGCTGCTTGTCGAGGCCGGCCTTCGCCGCAAACTGGCCGAGTGCGCGCACCGCGGCGAAGACGTCGGGCGCGAGCTTCTCGAAGTCGGTGTATTCCTTGCGGGCATGTGACATTGGCCTGGCCTCGTGTTATCAGTGTACTGAGATATTATCAGAGCTCTGATATCATCGGCAAGATGCGGACATCGGCGAAGGCGACAGCAGGCGACATGGCGGCAATGCAGAAACGAGGCAAATCCGGCACCGCCGAGCGGCGTCCGGTCGGAAAAGCCGCCGGCCGAAGGGCCGCAGCGAATACAGGATCGACCGCAGGCGACGTCCTGCTCGCCCCTTCTGTCCCGGCGCCGGGCGAAGGCAAGCGCGGCGAGCAGGGCTATCTCGCCTATCTGCTGCGCCAGGCCCACGCGGCCTCGCGGCTGTCGATGGAGCGCCAACTGGGACGGCTCGGCGTCACCTCGCCGCAATTCGTCGTGCTGACGATGCTGAAAGCCTATCCGGGGCTCTCGGGCGCCGATCTGGCTCGCGTCGCGCTGCTGACGCCGCAGACCGTGAGCGTGATCATCCGCAACCTCGAGCGCGACGGCGCAATCCGCAAGACGGCGCACCCCGTCCACGGCCGCGTGCTGCAATGGACCCTGACCGGCCATGGGACCACGCTGCTGGAGAAATGCCGGCAGATCGCCCAGGCCCAGGAACGCCGGCTCGCCGCCAGTCTCGACGCCAGGTCGGAACAGGTGGTGCGCCGGTGGCTGTCAAAAATCGCCATAGATTTGCAGGATAGCTAGAGCATGCTCCCGAAAAGTGGGAACCGGTTTTCCCTCGCGACAAACGCGGAACGCGTTTGCGCGGAGGTCATGCTCAAAACAATGGCTCCTGCGGCGGTGTGGCTTTTGGCTCGCCCGATCGGCGCCGCTACACTGGCCCGATGAAACAGCCTGATTCTCCGAAATCCCCTGCCCGCCGCGCCGTCCTGAAGGCGGGGCTCGCCGCAGGCGCGGTGCTCGTCAATCCGCTCGGCGCGCTCGCGGCCGCCCCTCCCGGCTTCGACCAGTGGCGCGACAATTTTCGCGCCCGCGCGCTGGCAAAAGGCATTTCGGAGGCGACCTGGACTCGCTGCATGGGACAGGTCGAGCCCGACATGAGCGTGTTCAGGCAGATGCGCAACCAGCCTGAATTCCACGAGCAGATCTGGCAGTACATCAATCGCCGCGTCTCCGATTGGCGCATCATTCACGGCCGGGAAGCGCTGAAGAAGAACGAGGCGCTGTTCGGCCGGATCGAGCGCGACTTCGGCGTCGAGCGCGGCACGCTGCTCGCGCTGTGGGGCGTCGAGTCCGCCTATGGCGATCCGCTGGTGCAGCAGAACCACATGACGCCGGTGTTTCCCTCGCTGGCGGCGCTCGCCTGGAACGAGCCGCGCCGCAAGGCCTATTGGGAGACCGAACTGATCAACGCGATGAAGATCGTGCAGCGCGGCTGGAGCACGCCTGAGGAGATGAACGGCTCCTGGGCCGGCGCGATGGGGCATTCGCAGTGGATGCCGGAAGTCTGGCTCAATGTCGGCTTCGATTATGACGGCGACGGCAAGGTCTCGCCGTTCGGCCGGCCCGACGACGCGCTGGGCTCGACCGCGAAATATCTCGTCAATCGCGGCAAATGGCACCGCGGCGAGCATTGGGGTTACGAGGTCCGCGCGCCCGGCGGCGACGCCAGCAGCAGCCGCACCTATGCGGCCTGGGCCAGCGCCGGCGTGACGCGCGCCGACGGCCAGCCGTTTCCGCAGCCGAACGCATCAGCGCGACTGTGGATCCCGGTCGCGGGCGGCCCGGCATTCCTGCTCGGTCCGAACTTCAATTCGGTGAAGAGCTACAACCCGTCGATGAACTACGCGCTGGCGATCTGCCATCTCGGCGATCGCTGCCTCGGCGGGCCGCCCTTCATCCAGCCCTTCCCGGGCTCGGAGCGCGCGCTGACGCTCGCCGAGGTGCAGGAGATGCAGACGCGGCTGACCAAGGCCGGCTTCGACACCGGCGGCACCGACGGCCGCGTCGGCAACGACACCATGAAGGCGATCAAGGATTTTCAGATCAAGATGGGCCTGTTGCCCGCCGATGGTTACGGCGGGCTCAAGGTGCTGGCGCGGTTACGGCAAGGCGGGTAGCTCGCAGCACATACTCCGTGTCGTCCCTGCCTAGTGCGCAATTGCGCACGGGAGCAGGGACCCATAACCACGGATGATGATTGTTGCACACCGCTGGAATGACAAGTCCCGTTCACAACATCGGCCGCGGAGTATGGGTCCCTGCTTTCGCAGGGACGACGGCGGTTGGGATGCAAATGCGCCGCTCAACTCCTCGCAGCTGCGTAGCCCGGGTGAGCGAAAGCGATACCCGGGGCGGTTTTCCCGCATGTCGCTCCGCTCATGCGGGCTACGACAGTTCGCGGCTAACCGTTCGGAGGCTGCTGCACGACGCCGCCGGCGTTCATGCCGCCGTCGATCACGAGCTCGCTGCCCGTGACGTAACGTGACGCATCGGAAGCGAGATAGAGCACACCTTGCGCGATCTCGATCGCCTGGCCGGCGCGGCCCAGCGGCGTGGCGAACCTTGCCCGCTCCTCCGGATCGATCGGCGCGTTCTGGCCAGCACCGGTCGCGCCGGTCGGGATCTTGCCCCAGATCGGCGTGTCGATGATGCCGGGGTGCACCGAGTTGACGCGGATGCCGTCGCCGATCTGCGCGCATTCCATCGCGATCGACTTGGCGAACAGCCGCACCGCGCCCTTCGTCGCGCTGTAGCCGGAGAGCGTCGCCGCACCGCGCAGGCCAGCCAGCGACGACATCATGATGATGGAACCGCCGCCATGCTTGCGCATCAGCGGCAGGGAATGCTTCACCGACAGGAACACGCCGTCGATATTGATGGCGGTCTGGCGGCGCCAGTCGGCGAGCGACATCTCGACAATCGAAGGCGCCCCGATGCCGATACCGGCGTTCGAGACCATGATATCCAGGCGGCCATAGCGCTTGCCGATATCAGCGACAACCTCGATCCAGCGCTCCTCGCTGGTGACATCCTGCTGCAGAAAGACCACGTCGCGACGAGCCTTCTTCAGCCGCGCTGCGAGCTCCGGTCCCCTCAACTCATCGATATCGGTCGCAACAACGGTCGCGCCTTCCTGCGCGAGCAATTCAACGATGGCCTCGCCAATGCCTGATGCGCCGCCGGTCACCAGTGCGACCTTGCCTTCAACCTGTCCTGACATGTCCTCTCCCAACGTTTCTTATCGGATCACCGTCGGGCCCTGATCCGGCACCGCGACGTCGAGGACACGGAATTGCACACGTTCGGTGCCTTGCCAACGGTCGACCGCAAGAGAGCCCGCCACGTGCAACTGTTGCCCGCGATTTTGCGTCAAGGCGCTGCCGAGCTTCTGTCCGACGGAACGGAACGCGATACCGTTGACGATGGAGCCGTCGCCGGACTTGAAGCGCAGCCGCAGATGCGCCTGCCCGACTTCGTCGGCATAGACCAGCTGATGCGACGGCAGCGCGATCACCGGTTCCGGATTGGCACTGCCGAACGGGCCCGCGCGATTGAGCGTCGCAGCGAATTCCGCCGTCACCGCGCGCGCGGTCACGGCGCCGTCGATGAACAGCTCGTTCTCGTGACGCGAATTGGCGACGTCGGCCGCCAGCGCGCTCTCCATGTAGGCGCGGAATTCGGCGAGCTTCTCCTTGCGCAGCGTGACGCCGGCCGCCATCGCGTGCCCGCCGCCCTTCATCAGGAGGCCGTCATGCACCGCCTGCCGCACCGCCTTGCCGAGATCGACGCCGCCGATCGAGCGGCCCGATCCGGTGCCGATGCCGCCGGGCTCCAGCGCGATCGCAAACGCGGGACGCGCGAACTTTTCCTTCAGCCGCGCCGCGACCAGCCCGACCACGCCGGGATGCCAGCCTTCCGCCGCGGTGACGATGACAGCGCCCTTGTCCTCGAGCCCGAGCGAAGCCAGCGCCTCGGCCTCGGCCTGTGCCTCGGCCGCCTGCTCGATCACGCGCCGTTCGGCATTGAGGCGATCGAGCTCGGCCGCGATCCGCGCAGCTTCGGAGACGTCGCCTTCGAGCAACAACCGCACGCCGAGATCGGCGCGCCCGATACGACCGCCGGCATTGATGCGCGGCCCCAGCATGAAGCCGAGATGCCAGGCCTCCGGCGGGCCGTTGAGGCGCGCGACATCCATCAGCGCGGTGTGGCCGACATGGTCGCGGCGGCGCATCGCGATCAGGCCCTTGGCGACGAAGGCCCGGTTGAGCCCGATCAGCGGCGCGACATCGGCCACGGTACCGAGCGCGACGTGATGCAACACGCTAAGCAGGTCCGGCTCCGGCATCTCGCCGGTCCAGAAGCCGCGCTGGCGCAGTTCGCGATTTACGGCAACCAAGGTCACCAGCACGAGGCCGACCGCTGCGAGATGGCCGAGCCCCGAGAGATCGTCGGGCCGGTTCGGATTCACCAGTGCATCGACCTCGGGCAACACATCGCCGGTCTGGTGATGATCGATCACGACGACCGACATCCCGAGCTTCCTGGCTTCCGCCAGCGGCTCGATGCTGGTGGTGCCACAATCGACCGTGACGAGCAGCGTCGCGCCCTTTGCCGCCAGCGCGCGCACGGCGTCGACGTTCGGCCCGTAGCCTTCGAAAATGCGGTCGGGAATGTGGATCAGCGGGTCCAGCCCGCAATGGCGCAGATGCCAGGTCAAGAGCGCGGCCGAGGTCGCGCCGTCGACGTCATAGTCGCCGAAGATCGCAACCTTCTCGCCGCGATCAGCGGCATCCGCAATGCGCTTGGCCGCGTGCTCCATCTCGGTGACCGTGTGGGGGTCCGGCATCAGCTTGCGGATGGTCGGGTCGAGGAAGTCGGGAACCTCGTCGATCGCGACGTCGCGCCCCGCCAGAACGCGCGCCAGCATTTCCGGCAATTGATAGCGCTGCACGATCGCGAGCGCCCGCGCCGCCCCGCGCGCATCCAGCCGGTCGCGCCAGAGTTTCCCGGTCAGCGACCGCGTCACGCCGAGGAACGCCTGTGGCGCCTCAACGGGCAGTGCGGATGCGTGCAGCGTCATGATCCTTTCCCAATCAGGTAGGAATCGTAACGCTTCGATGATTTGTGGACCAGTTCTAGCAGCCCATCCGGCCGGCGATTTCCCCGAAATCCTTGGCCACGATGTCCCATTCTCCGGTGGCCTCGAAATCGTATTTTTGCAGCGGGCCGTATTCGGTCGGACGCGCCACGAAGGCGGTCTTCAGGCCGAGCTTCTGCGCGTGCTTCAGGTCGTAATTGTGCGCGGCGACCATCATCACCTGCTCCGGCGGCAGACAGAGCAGCTTCGCGGCGCCGAGATAGGTTTCAGGATCGGGCTTGTAGTGCTCGAACAGTTCGGCCGACATCACGAGGTCCCAGGGCAGGCCTGCGAACTTCGCCATGTTGGTGAGCAGCGCGACGTTGCCGTTGGAGAGCGGCGAGATGATGTATTTGGTCTTCAGCCGGGTCAGGCCGGCGACGCTGTCGGGCCAGCCGTGCAGGCGATGCCAGCCCAGCGTCAGATGCTGCAGGTCGGCCTCGGTCAGGCCCTTGACGTCGAACTGCGCGACGAGTTTTTCCAGCGAGCGGCGGTGCAATACGTCCAGGATGACGTAGCCGTTCTGCGGGTTCTTGCGCACCTCGTCCATCGAGGCCGCATAGACCGCGCGCCAGCCGTCGACCAGCGCGGTCCAATCGGCCTTGATACCGCGCGTCTCGCCCCATCTGGTGAAGTCGTTGATCAGGCTGGTGCGCCAGTCGACCACGGTCCCGAACACGTCGAATACCAGCGCCTTGACCTCGGACAGATCGGACATGCGCGTCTCCCTGTTTTTTGTTGTTTGTTTAGCGCGTCGTTCCGGGATGGTGCGCAGCACCAGACCCGGAACCTCGAGATTCCGGTTCTGGTCCTTCGGACCATCCCGGAATGACAGCGTCTGTTTAATCCAGGTGGAATTTCTCGAGCTGCCGATGCTCGGCCTTGATGTAGCGCACGGTGCCGGTGACCGAGCGCATCACGACCGTCTCGGTCTCGATCACGTCCTTCTTGAACTTCACGCCAGTCAGCAGCGAGCCGGTGGTGACGCCGGTGGCGGCGAACAGGCAGTCGCCCTTGGCCATGTCCTCGATGCCGTAGATCATCTTCGGATCGGTGACGCCCATCTTGTGCGCGCGCTCGCGCTTTTCCTCGGTGTCGAGGATCAGGCGGCACTGCATCTGGCCACCGATGCAGCGCAGCGCCACCGCCGCGAGCACGCCCTCGGGCGCGCCGCCGGTACCGATATACATGTCGACGCCGGTCTCGTCGGGCTTGGCACAGTGAATGACGCCGGCGACGTCGCCGTCGGTGATCAGCTGCACGGCAGCGCCGGTCGAACGCACGCTGTTGATGATGTCGGCATGGCGCGGACGGTCGAGCACCAGCACGTTGATCGCGCTGGGGTCGACGCCCTTGGCCTTGGCGAGCCGGCGGACGTTGTCGGCCGGCGGCGCATCGAGCTCGATCACGTTCTTGGCGTAGCCCGGGCCGATCGCGATCTTCTGCATGTAGACGTCGGGCGCGTGCAGCAGCGTGCCGCCATCGGCCATCGCCATCGTGGCGATCGAGCCCGGCATGTTCTTGGCGCACAGCGTGGTGCCTTCGAGCGGGTCGACCGCGATGTCGACCTTGGGACCGGCGTTGAGGCCGACCTTCTCGCCGATGAACAGCATCGGCGCCTCGTCGCGCTCGCCCTCGCCGATCACGATGGTGCCCTCGATCGGCAGCTTGTTGAGCTCGCGCCGCATCGCATCGACGGCGGCCTTGTCGGCGGCCTTCTCCTGGCCGTGGCCGCGCAGCCGCGCGGCCGACACCGCCGCGCGCTCCGTCACGCGCACGATTTCGAGCGTCAGGATGCGCTCGAGCAGCATCTGCGGCGGAACGGAAATATGGGTCGACATCGGCGTACTCCTTAAGCCTCGGGGACAGGCCAGCCTGCCCGCATCAATCGTCTCACGCCCGACCCGTTTCAGGCCATGCGCTAGTTTTTCTCAATCCGGATCACCTGCGGCCGGCCGCTGATGACCTTATCGCGCTGCACTGCGGCCAATGCACGATGCACGGCATCCTCGCTGGTCGCATAGGTAATCAGAATGACCGGGACCGGTGAAGGTTTTTTGGCCGCACCGTTCACATCGACGCCATCGGGGTGCCGTTGCACGATGGATTCCAGAGATATCTTCTGTTCCGCCAGGCGGGTGGCGATTGTTGCGGCAGTGCCTGCAAGATCGCGCGCCATCAGGCGGATATAATAGCCACCCTCATGGCGTTCCATCGGCGCCTTGGTGGTGTCACGCAACCGCTCCACCGGCCGTCCGAACGGCTTGGCACGGATGCCGCGAGCGACGTCGGCGATGTCGGCGACCACGGCCGAAGCCGTCGCGCCGCCGCCGGCGCCGGGTCCCACCAGTGTGATCGGCGGAATCCCCTCGCCGTCGATCGCGACCGCATTGGTGACGCCCATCACCTGCGCAATCGAGGATGATTTCGGCACCATGGTCGGATGCACGCGCTGCTCAATGCCCTTTGCCGTGCGCACCGCTACACCGAGCAGCTTGACGCGGTAACCGAGTTCCGCGGCGGCCTTGAGGTCTTCCGGCGTGATCGAGGAGATGCCTTCGACATAAACCGCGCTTTCCGCGACCTTGGTTCCGAAGGCGAGGCTCGCCAGGATTGCGAGCTTCTGCGCGGTGTCGTGACCATCGACGTCGAACGACGGATTGGCTTCGGCATAGCCGAGACGCTGGGCGTCCTTCAGACACTCCTCGAACGACAGGCCCTCCTGCTCCATCCGGGTCAGGATGTAATTGCAGGTGCCGTTGAGGATGCCGTAGACGCGGTTGACGCTGGTGCCGGCGAGGCCCTCGCGCAGCGTCTTGATGACCGGGATCGCCGCACCGACCGCCGCCTCGAAATTCAGCGCGCCGCCGTGCTTCTCGGCCGCCGCCGCAAGGCGCAGTCCATGCTTGGCGATCAGCGCCTTGTTGGCGGTGACGACCGACTTGCCGGCCTTCAGCGCGGTCTCGATCGCGGACAGCGCGGGATCGCCGGCGCCGCCCATCAATTCGACGAAGCAGTCGATATTGGGATCTTCGGCGAGCGCCTCGGGGCTCTTCGCCCAGGCGATGCCGCGCAGGTCGAGGCCGCGCTTCTTGGCTTTCGAGCGCGCCGTGACCGCGACGACGCGAACGCCGCGGCCGCTGCGCTCGGCCAGCGCCCGTCCTTGCGTTTCGATGAGGCGGACGACATCGGCACCGACGGTGCCGAGCCCCGCTATGCCCACGTTCAGGGGTGCGACCATGGATTTAAGGGACCTGGAGATTAAGCAACCTGGAAGGATTAGCGTCGGTTGGCGAGAGGAACGACGTTGTGCAACGTTTCGATGCCGCTTTCAAGGAAGCGGCGCACGCCGCGCGCGGCCTGCCGGATCCGCTGCTCGTTCTCCACCATCGCGATGCGGACATAGCCCTCGCCATGCTCGCCGAACGCCACGCCGGGCGACACCACGACGCCGGATTTCTCCACCATCAGGGTCGCGAACTGCATGCTGCCGACCGCCTCGAACGCCTTGGGCAGCGGCGCCCAGGCGAACATCGAAGCCTGCGGCGGCGGAATGTCCCAGCCGGCGCGGCCGAATGACTCGACCAGCGCATCGCGGCGCTTGCGGTAGGTGTCGCGCATCTCGCGGATGCAGTCGTCGGGACCGTTCAGCGCCGCGGTCGCCGCCACCTGGACCGGCGTGAACGCACCGTAATCGAGATAGGATTTGACGCGCGCCAGCGCCGCGATGATCCGCTCATTGCCGACCGCAAAGCCCATGCGCCAGCCGGCCATCGAGAACGTCTTCGACATCGAGGTGAACTCGACGGTGACGTCGATCGCGCCGGGCACCTGCAGCACCGATGGCGGCGGATTGTTTTCGTCGAAATACACCTCGGCGTAGGCGAGATCGGACAGGATGAAGATGTCGTGCTTCTTCGCGAACGCGACGAGGTCCTTGTAGAAGTCGAGGTCCGCGACATAGGCGGTCGGGTTCGACGGATAGCAGACGATCAGCGCGATCGGCTTCGGGATCGAATGGATGATCGCCCGCTCGACCGCCTCGAAGAACTGCGGCGTCGGCTCCGAGGGCACCGAGCGGATCACGCCGCCCGCCATCAGGAAGCCGAACGCATGGATCGGGTAGCTCGGATTGGGGCACAGCACGACGTCGCCGGGCGCCGTGATCGCCTGCGCGACGTTGGCAAACCCCTCCTTCGAACCGAGCGTCGCAACCACCTGGGTGTCGGGGTTGAGCTTGACGCCGAAGCGGCGCGCATAATAGGCGGCCTGGGCCTTGCGCAGGCCGTTGATGCCGCGCGAGGCCGAGTAGCGGTCGGTCCGCGGCTTGCCCAGCGTCTCCTTGAGCTTCTCGATCACATGCGGCGGGGTCGGCAGGTCCGGGTTCCCCATGCCCATGTCGATGATGTCGGCCCCGGCGTTGCGCGCGGCCGCCTTGGCCTGGTTGACCTTCTCAAAGACGTAAGGCGGCAGACGGCGAATGCGGTAAAAATCTTCCATGGGACCCTTGCTCCGACAACCGCGATGCCAGAATCGACCCCCTTGGTCCAGTTTGCGGAAGCCGGCTCGGCCTCTGACAGAAATCGCACTGAATCAATGACTTAGAGCGAATTCAGGCGCACGATCTGGGGGCTGCGGCCGGATCTGCGGTTGAACTGGGTTTCTTTTAGCACGGACACCGGGCGGCGCCAGCGCTGATCGGCCGTTTGTCGGGCGCTACTTCCCGCTTTGGGCGGCCGTCGAGGCCTGCCGCGCGCGCGCGGCAATCAGCTCCTGCTCGATCTTGGCCTGGTCCGCCGGCTTGATCGTCGGATCGGCGCGGTCGGGCGGAAGATCATGGACCGGCAGGTAGCCGCCGGCGTCCTTCTCGCGCGCCGGCGCATCGGCCGGCATTGTCATATCGGCGATCGTGCTCGAGCACCCGCTCAGCGCCACCAACGACGCGAGCAGCACTGCGGCCGCGAGCCCCCTGTTCATTCGATCGATCGGCATGCGCCGAATTGTCCCCAACAAGCTAGCGCGCACGTCGCACGTTGCCGACACGGGTCGCACTGGTACGAGCCTTGCAGCGTCCCCGCTGCGTTAATTCCGACTTTAGCGTTTCAAACCATTGTCGCCCGAAACGCTTAAAGCGGGAACACCAAAAGCGACCCCTGAGGCTTCAATATGACGGAACAAAGATTTTTTCTCGCACCGCAACAGAGCGAAATGCTGGATTTTGACTGATTTTCATTGCCGCACCGCGCGATGACGCCCTCCAAACGACGCGATATTGTACCTCAGATGAGCAACGTTAGTACCGACACCCAGACCGCCCCGAAATTCAACGCCGAAGCCTTCGCCATGAACATCGCGCGGGCCATGGAGAGCAGCGGCCAGGCGCTGGCAGCCTATCTCAAGCCGCGCCAGTCGGGAGAAGTCCGCGACAAGCCGCCGAATGAGCTCGGTGAGGTGATCAAGACCTTCAGCGTGATCGCCGAATACTGGCTGTCCGACAAGGAGCGCGCCTCGTCGCTGCAGATGCAGCTCGGCAAGGACTACCTCGATCTCTGGGGCTCGGCGGTACGCCGCATGGCTGGCGAGGCCGATGCCAGGCCGGCGATCGCCCCGGCCCCGCGCGACAAGCGCTTCCAGGATCCGGAATGGAAGTCGAATCAGTTCTTCGACTTCATCCTGCAGCTCTATCTGCTGACCTCAAAATGGGCGCAGCAGCTGGTCCATGACGCCGACGGGATCGATCCCCACACGCGCAAGAAGGCCGAATTCTACGTCCAGCAGATCACCAACGCGCTGGCGCCGTCGAACTTCGTGCTGACCAATCCGGAGGTGCTGCGCGCCACCGTCGAGACCAATGGCGACAATCTGGTGCGCGGCATGAAGATGCTGGCCGAGGATATCGAGGCCGGCCACGGCACGCTGCGGATCCGCCAGTCCGACTCGAGCAATCTCGAAGTCGGCGTCAACATGGCGACGACGCCGGGCAAGGTGATCTTCCAGAACGAGCTGATGCAGCTGATCCAGTATTCGCCGGCGACCGAGAACGTGCTGCGCACGCCGCTGCTGATCGTGCCGCCCTGGATCAACAAGTTCTACATCCTCGATCTGCGCCCCGAGAAATCCTACATCAAATGGTGCGTTGACCAGGGCGTCACGGTGTTCGTGATCTCCTGGGTCAATCCGGACAAGGAGCTCGGCAAGAAGACCTGGGCCGACTACATGACCGAAGGCCCGCTCACGGCGATGGACGTGATCGAGAAGGTCACCGGCGAGATGAAGGTGCACACCGCCGGCTATTGCGTCGGCGGCACCCTGCTCGCCTCGACGCTCGCCTATCTCGCCGAGAAGCGCCGCCAGCGTGTGACATCGGCGACGTTCTTTGCCGCGCAGGTCGACTTCACCCATGCCGGCGATCTCCTGGTGTTCGTCGACGAGGACCAGATCTCGGCGCTCGAACGCGACATGCAGGAATCCGGCGTGCTCGAGGGCAGCAAGATGGCGATGGCCTTCAACATGCTGCGCTCGAACGACCTGATCTGGTCGTATGTCGTGAACAATTATCTGAAGGGCCAGACGCCCTCCTCGTTCGACCTGCTGCACTGGAATTCGGATGCGACGCGGATGCCGTCGTCGAACCACTCCTACTACCTGCGCAACTGCTATCTGGAGAACCGGCTGTCGACCGGCACCATGGTGCTGGACAACACGCTGCTCGATCTGTCGAAGGTGAAGGTGCCGGTCTACAACCTCGCCGCCCGCGAGGATCACATCGCGCCGGCGGAATCGGTGCTCTACGGTTCGCAGTTCTTCGGCGGCCCGGTGAGATATGTGCTGTCCGGCTCCGGCCATATCGCCGGCGTGGTCAATCCGCCCGCGTCGAAGAAGTACCAGTACTGGACCAACGACAACATCAAGGACATCAAGCTCGCCGACTGGCTGAAGGCCGCCGAGGAGCACAAGGGCTCGTGGTGGCCCGACTGGCGCGGCTGGCTGGAAAGCCATGATCCGGAGACGGTCCCGGCGCGCATGGTCGGCTCCAACGGCACGCAGGTGCTCGAGGACGCCCCGGGCAGCTATGTCCGCGTCCGCGCGTAGCGCCAAGTCTCCCGCTCAGCTATAAACAGACGGTCCCGACGGTCGGGAATCGAATTCACGTGAGGGGGAGACGATGACGCGCGAACTGTTCTGGCTGTCGCTGACGGTGATCCTGACCGGGCTGCTGTGGATTCCCTACATCATCAACCGCTGTCAGGTTCGGGGCCTCTCCGGCGCCATGGGCAACCCCTCGCGCAACGACAAGCCGCACGCGGAATGGGCCAACCGGCTGATGTTCGCCCATGACAACGCGATCGAGAACCTCGTGATCTTCGCGCCGCTGGTCCTGATCCTCAATGCGGCCGACTATTCCACCAAATGGACCGTGCTGGCCTGCGCCGTCTATTTCTGGGCCCGCGTCGCCCACCTGATCGTGTACACGCTCGGCCTGCCGGTGTTCCGCACCCTGGCCTTCACGGTCGGTTTCATCGCCCAGGCGGTGCTGGCGCTCGCGATCTTCAAGATCGTCTGATCCAAATATTCCCGCCGGTTGCGGCGACAGCCGCGCCGGCGCGGCATCAACTACCCGCTCTTCCGGACCACGATATGCAGCATCGTCGCGGGCGCCTCGTCAAAGCTCTTGATCTCGCTGGTGTCGGACGAGACTTGCGTCCACGCCCCTGACGAGGCGTAGGTCGCGGCGAGCCAGTCCGCCGCGGGATAATTGTAGTAACGGCCGATGCTGTCGCGGCCATCGCCATGGCCGATCTTGTAGCTCGCGTAGAAAACGCCACCGGGTTTCAGCGCCCGATGGATGCGGCCGATGATGCCGGCCAATTCGTCGCGCGGCACGTGCAGCAGGCAGGCGCTGGCCCAGACGCCGTCATAGGCTTCGCGGTCCTCGAGCTCATCGAACAGCATCGCCTCGACGGGATGTTTGATGCGGCGCGCCGCGACCTCGGCCATCTCGGGCGACCCGTCGGTCGCACGCAGCACAAAGCCTTCGGCGAGCATGACCGCGGCATGATTGCCCGCGCCGCAGCCGAGTTCGAGAATCGCGCCGCCCGGCGGCAGCAGCTTCAGAAAGCCGATCAGCCGGGTGGACGGGGCTTTCGCCCACCCGGCATAGGCCTCGGCATTGCGCCGATAGAATTGCAGCGTGGCGTCGTCCACGATCCGCTTCGCCGTCAGCTGTCGGCCAGCCCGAGCATCAGCCGCATGTTCTGGACCGCGGCACCCGAGGCGCCCTTGCCCAGATTGTCGAGCCGCGCGACCAGCACCGCCTGACGGTGCTTGTCGCTGGCGAACACGTAGAGCTCGAGCTGGTTGGTCTCGTTGAGCGCTTCCGGCTCGAGCCGCCCGCCCTTGGCGGCCTCGTTCTGCAGCGGCATCACCGAGACATATTTGCTGCCGGCGTACCACTTCGCGAGAACCGCCTGCAGGTCGGCACCATCAGGCTTGCCCGGCAGCGCGTCGAGTTGCAGCGGCACCGAGACCAGCATGCCCTGCCGGTAGTTGCCGACCGACGGGATGAAGATCGGCCTTCGCGTCAGATGCGAGTAGAGCTGCATCTCCGGGACATGCTTGTGCTCGAAGCCGAGGCCGTAGAGCTCGAAGGCCGGCGCCGAGCCGTCCTCGAAGCTGGCGATCATCGACTTGCCGCCGCCCGAATAGCCGCTCACCGCGTTGACGGTGACCGGATAATCCGCCGGCAGCAGGCCGGCATCGACGATCGGCCGCAGCAGCGCGATCGCGCCGGTCGGATAGCAACCCGGATTGGAGACCTTGTTCGCGTGACGGATCTTGTCGGCCTGGTCGGGCGCGAGCTCGGGGAAACCATAGGCCCAGTCGGGCGCAACGCGATAGGCCGTCGAGGCGTCGAGCACTTTTGGCGCGGCATTGCCCATCGTGTCGATCAGCGCCACGGTCTCCTTGGCAGCCTCGTCAGGCAGGCAGAGGATCACGAGATCCACCTCCTCCATCAGCGCGCGCTTGGCACCGGCGTCCTTCCGCTTGTCCTCGGCGATGTGCTTCACCGCGACGTCGCCGATCGAGAGCAGCCGCTCCTGGATACCGAGGCCGGTCGTGCCGGACGCGCCATCGACGAACACGGTGGCCTTGGTCGCACCGCTTTTGGTTTTCGGTTGGTTGGTGTCGGTGAGGGTCATGGCACGTTCCTTTCGAGCTCGTTCGTTTCGTTTAACACATCTGGCCGCGCCTGCGCCGCCAACGGGGATGGGCAGTTATCCTTAGATGGAGCGCCCCTCGCCAGCGACAACAACCTCCGCTCATGGAAACAGCGCGATCTGCTCCAGTCCGGTGGTTTCGGGCAAGCCGAACATCAGGTTCATGTTCTGGATCGCCTGTCCGGCCGAACCCTTCACAAGATTATCGAGCGTCGAGAGCACGATGGCGCGGTTCTTGATCCGGTCGGCGACGACGCCGATCTGAACATAATTCGAACCACGCACGTTCTGCGTCTGTGGCAGCACACCCTTCTTCGTCACATATACGAACGGCTCGCTGGCGTAGGCCCTTTCCAGCTCGGCGCGCAAATCGTCCGGCGTAGCCCCGTTGAGCTTGACATAGGATGTGCAGAACTCACCCCGCGCCATCGGAATGAGATGCGGGGTGAAGTTCACCGTCACAGCCGAGCCAGCGGCCGCGCCAATCTCCTGCTCAATCTCCGCCGAGTGTCGATGGCTTCCGATCGAATAGGGCGACAACCCTTCGCCGGCCTCGCTGAACAGCGTGTTCTGCTTCAGTCCGCGTCCGGCGCCGGTGACGCCCGACTTTGCGTCGATGATGATGTCGTCGACGTCAATCAGCTTTGCCTTCGCCAGCGGAACAAGCGCCAGCAGCACCGCCGTCGGATAGCAGCCGGGACAGGCTACCAGCCGCGCGGCCGTGACCTCCTCCCGGTAGAGTTCGGTCAGCCCATAGACCGCCTCGTCCTGCAATTCGAGCGCCCGGTGCTCATGGCCGTACCATTGCGCATAGCTGTCTTTGTTGCGCAGCCGGAAATCCGCGGACATATCGAGGATCTTGATTCCGGGATTGGCTTTCAGCACCGCGGCGATGATCTCTTGCGTCGTCCCGTGCGGCAGTCCGCAGAACACGGCATCGAGCCGCGTCCAGTCGACCTTTTCCCATTCCACGAGTTTTGGCAGGTCGAGCATGAAGAAGTGAGGAAACACCTCGCTCATCGTCTTGCCGGCATGGGTGTTAGCGGTAAGCGCGGTGATTTCGGCATTCGGGTGCCGCGCCAACAGGCGCACCGCGTCGGCGCCGGTGTAGCCGGACGCGCCCAAAATTCCGATTTTCTTCTTCGTCATTGCTCGCTCCTCGGAAGCGTAGTCATCTCGGTCTGTATCACCGCGAAAGCCTGCGGGCGCACCTCGCGCATCAAGGCCGCGATGTCCCGGGCACCGGCTTCGGCCTGCAAAGCGAGCGTGTTGCCGACCGCTGCGAAATCGGTTTCAGACTTGTGCTGGTTCAGCTTGAAGCTGCCCTCCACCTCTTCCACCATCATCTCGAGGCCCACGATGGCCTTCTTCATGGTTTCCAGCCTCGCGGCGGTCATCTTGCCCGACACCCACGGCTTTTTCGGCAGCAGCCGGTCCTCGAACTTGGCGCTCAGTGCGTCGATCTGAACGGCAAGCTCGTCATCCGACAACGTCCGCACCGGCCCGGTCAGATGCACCGCCTGATAGAGCCAGGTCGGCACCTGATCGGGTGACACGTACCAGTCCGGCGAAACATAGGCGTCGGCGCCGGTGACGGCCAGCAGCCAGGACGTGCCACCCGCCAGCTTTACCAGCGGATTGTGACGGGCAACATGAAACAGCGCCCGCGGCGTGCCGTCGGCGGCATAGGTCAAGTAGAACGGGAGCGCGGAGGCGATCGGCTTGCCGCCGTCCCACGCGCAGGCCATGCCGAAACCGCGCGCTTCCGCGAAGGCAAGGCTCGCGGCGCGGTCAGGCTTGAAGGGCGGTGGCGTATACATGATTGATGCTCCTGCATGACGAAGGAGCCGCCAGAACGAACCGCGTGTCTTTTTTCAGGAGAGCGCCGCGGGATCAGGTCCGGCGGCAGAGGCGATGGTCTTAAACGCGAGCGACCGCCCATACCGCGATAATGCGGCGGCGGCGGGCAATGATGATGGTCGCGGCGTTGATCATGGGCGCGGCTATAAGGCCGCGCCCGCTTGACGTCAAGATGTTGCTTGTCATTCCGGGGCGCGCGCCCTGCGCGCGAACCTCAGATGCGCAATTGCGCATCGGGGAATCCAGAGATTGCGGCGCGAGATTCCGGGTTCGATGCTACGCATCGCCCCGGAATGACGAACCTAGATCGCCGGATTCCACGGTGCCGGCACGACGCGATAGCCGCCGCCGTCCTTCACCACATGGCCGAGGCCCGGGAACGGATAGTGGAAGCCCTGCACCTGGAGCCGCTCGGCAACCACCATGTCGTAGATGCGGCGGCGGGTCTTCTCCGCCACGTCGCCGTCCTGGTCGAAGAACGCATGCCAGCCGGGGTTGGTCGCGAACAGGTTCGGATTGTTGGTGACGTCGGACTGGATGAAGACCTTGTCCGAGCCCGAGGCCAGCACGTAGGAGGTATGACCCGGCGTGTGGCCGACGGTCTCAACCGAGGTCAGGCCCGGCGCGATCTCCTTGCCCCACTCGTAGGGCGTGACCTTCTTGTTCAGGCCGGCCTCGAAGATATTGCGGTTGTTCTTGAACAGGCCCTGCATGCGGCCGGCCGGCGCCCGGCTCATCTCGCCGTCGTCCATCCAGAACTTCCACTCGGTCGCCGGCACCAGCACCTCGGCATTCGGGAATGCCGGCGCGCCTTCGGCGGTCAAGAGGCCGTTCACGTGGTCGCCGTGGAAGTGCGAGATCACGACCATGTCGACATTCTTGGGATCGAAGCCGGCGGCGACGAAATTGTCGGCGAACAGGCCATTGGCGCCCTTCGTGCTGGCCTTCGCCAGCGCGCCATTGCCGGTGTCGATCACCACCAGCTTGCCGCCGGTGTTGAGCACCAGCGGCGCGAACCAGATCGTCATTTGGTCGCGCGGCATGAACGCCTTCTCCAGTGCTGCGTTGACGTCGTCGCGTTTCGCGTTCGGGATGAATGAATCTTCCAGCTTGAAGACATTCTTGCCGTCGGACACCACGGTGACGAGGATGTCGCCGACCTTGTAGCGATAGAAGCTCGGCGCCTGCTTGTCGGCGAGCGGCGCCACAGCGGCCGCAGGAACGGCTGATAGCAACGGTGCGGCGGCGATGCCGGCAGCGCCGGCAAGAGCATGACGTCGTGTCAATTCCATGTGTTGTCCTCCCAGTGAAGCGGCGCCCAATAAATTCGCAGTTGGTAGGCGAGGATGTATCAGCCTTTCGATGCCCGCGCGATGACGGTTGCGCGACTTGGCCATCGTCCGGGCTAACCCCTGCGCCGCGGCCTTATTCCGAGGCCGACGGCCGGCAACGGCTCTCGCGGCGATGGGTCGGATGCGCTGGCGCACGGTCGTCGGGCAGATCAGGAGCTCAAAGACCACCGAAGAGTTGGCGCAGGTGGCCCAAAATTCCGCCGCCTCCCAGCAATCCCGCGAGGCGCGTGCGGGCGAGCGCATTACCGCGATCGGACGCCCTGCTGTACCACTTGGCGGCTTCCTGGATGTCCTTCGGAACACCCGTGCCGCTCTCATAGGCATATCCCAGATTGTACTGGGCCTCACTGTCGTTCTGATCGGCGGCAACCCGAAGCAGCGCGATGCCCCGGGACAGGTCGAGCGGCAAGCCGCGGCCCTTGATGTAAAGCAATGCGAGATTCCCCTGCGCCCAAGCCGAGCCCTGATCGGCAGCCTTCGAAAACCAGGTCGCAGCTTGCTGATAGTCCTGGGCGAGACCGGCGCCATCCCGATAGAGGCGCGCGAGGTGGTCTGACCGAAGACATCGCCCTGTTCGGCTGCCTTGGCGTACCATTGGGCTGCGACCTTCTCGTCACGCGCGGTGCCAAGCCCGTACTCAAATGCGTAGCCTAGCTTCCCCTGGCTGTAGGAATCGCCCTGCTCGGCGGCCATCAGAAACCAACGGATCGCTTCGGCGTAGTTGCGCTCGACGCTGTAGCCGCTTTCGTACATGTACCCCACATAGGATTGAGCTTTGGCGTTGCCATGCTCGGCATGCGGTCGGAGCAGAGCCATCGCGCGCGCGTAGTTTTGCGCCTGATACGCGTTCACGCCATCGGTAAACTCGGCGCTGATTTCCGTAACGAGCGGCACCGGTTTCGGCGTCAATCCGATCGGCCCGTATTTGAACTCCGCGAACTTGTCCAAGCCAGCCTTGATCGCCGCAGCAAATTCCGCCGGACAGACCGCAGCGTCGACGGTGAACCGCACCAACGCGCTGGAGCGAATCGTGCGGCCGTTTAGCGTGGCGGTCGCGTTGACCTCGATGCGCCCCGTCGCGGCGCCGTATGCCGTGCTGCCGCTGAAACTCTTGCTATAGATGACCGGCGCTGGCTTTTCGTAGAAGTTGGTTCCCTCAGGTACGGTGAGCGAACTGGTCTCCCGATATTCCAGCGAGCGGCACGGAAAGGCCCGGTCGGTTGGCCCGCTGGTGGCGAGCAGCAGCAGCGAGGGGCGCGGGTCAGTCAGGGGCAGCATCCTGATCCGCTCGAGATGATTGAGGCCGACGGGCTTGGTGATCTGGAAGTTCGCGGTTATCGCATAGCTGTCGGACAGGTCGCGCGGATTCGGGAAGCTGTAGTCGCCCGTACCGCTCAGCCCCGCCTGCTCGATCAGCTTCCTGGCGCCGTTCTGACGGTCCCCCGCGTCAAGGCCGAGTGCGACGGATCGTCCAACACTTGCTCCCAGTCCATTACCGGACAACACCGAGCGCGCCTGACGTGTACCATCGCTGTGCAGCGTGTATTCCGTATCCGCAGCCAACACGAAGCGCTGCGGTGCCGTCACCGGGATACGGCCGATCGTCCCCTTGTCGATGTTGAGCGCGGGTTTGCCGCCGAGGTTCGGCGGCAGGGAATCGAACGCCACCAGCGACGAGGTCGGGTCGAGATAGCGGTCGATTGCCGGAACATAGACAATCGCGTGGTCGAAATTCTGCGTCGCGACCTGCGTCAGCGTGTACTGCAGGCCGGCATTCACCACGACAAGGTTGGCTTCGATCCCCTGAACCGCGAGCAACGCCTTGAGGATCGCCGCATGCGCCTTGCAGTCACCGTAGCGCGCCGCGAGGACTGCGGATGCGGGTTGCGACGTCAAACCACCATCCTCGAGCCCGATCCCAACGTACCGGATATTCCGCGCGACCCAGTTGTGAATTCGTTCAACTTTGCTTCGGGCGTCCGAGGCGTCGCCGACGATCTCGGCAGAGAGCTTTTCCAAATTCTCGTCAGGCTGCGCCATCGGCGCGTTACGGGCGTTCAACACCGCCGCAAAAGTTGCATAGTCCGCGAAGGTGCTGACCTCGAACCGCCGGGCATCGTCGAATGTCGCCGCGTCCATCTCGCGCGGCCTCGGCGTTTCTTGCCTGAAGAGAACATGATGGACGATCCGGTCGCCTCGCCTCTCCTCTTCATGTTCGACATTGCGCAACCCGACATGCAACGGCTTCGACGCGGGCGCATCGAGCGTGAGCTCCATTACCTCGCGAGGTTGATCCGCCATCTGGCTCCAGTAGCCCGCAAATTCGCCGGGAAACACGGCTCTCTTCGCCTTGTAGATCAACCGCCCCTTGACCTTGTCGCCGGGAGCGACGTCCGGATAAGCAACCAACCGCTGCCGCTGCTCGTCAAAATAGGGAGAGGAGCCATCCGTCGAGTCCGGCTGGTCTCGGATTGCGCGTTCGTCGACCGCAATGACCCGGCCGTCGGCTTTCAACGTAGCGAGCTCGCTGGATGACAAGTCGTAGAAATAGCTGTTGTAGCGGAAGGTTCGTCGAGCGAGCGCCTCGGCCCCCTTCTCATCGAGCGCTTGGGCTTCGAAATCGAAGATAGTCGTGCTCAGGCCCTGCTCGTCGAAAGTAATCGCATAGCGGCTGATCGTCCGCCGCCAGCCCGGATCGATCCAGACCCGGTGCGGGTCCGCAGTCGTTGAAGCCGATTTATCGGCTGCAGCGAAGCTCAACGGCGTCAGTAGCAATAAAGCGAAGAGGAGACAGATGCGCGCAATCATGGTGATGCAAGCCCGACGACGACCGAAACGTCGGCTGTTGAGCTAGCACCGCGAGATTACCGTCGCCTCGCCGGGATAGAAAAAGTTTTAGGTTTCTCTTTTAGCGTGTAGGCGCCCGTCCGATGTCGCGGACTGTCGGCGCTACACGACCCGCCACACCCACTCGATGGCATGCGCAATGACGTCGCCGAACAACAGCAGTGCCGCCGACCAGACCAGCGCGGAGACGAAATTGGCGATCTGGAATTGCCAGTACGACATCTCGAAAATGCCGGCCGCGAGCGGCACCGAGGCGCGCAGTGGACCGAAGAAGCGGCCGATGAAGATGCTGGGCACGCCCCAGCTCTTCACGAAGGCCTCGCCGCGCGGCAGGATCTCCGGGTAGCGCGACAGCGGCCACATCTGCGCGACCTGCTCCTTGTAGCGGTAGCCGAACCAGTAGGAGACCCAGTCGCCGAGTGCAGCGCCGACGCCGCCCGCGATCCAGATCGGCCAGAAGCTGATCCCGCTGACGCCGATCAGGGCGCCGATCGCGACCAGCGCGCCCCAGGCGGGAACCAGCAATGAAATGAAGGCGAGCGATTCAGCGAACGCCAGCAGCATGACGATCGGAGCGGCCCAGGCCTGGTGATGGCGCACGAATTCGGCCAGGGCCCGCGCAAGGTCTTCCATCTCGTCGTGTGCCTTCCCGCTCCGTTGAACCTCGAATGAACCTTTCTAGCGGCACGCAGCCTAAGAACAGGTAAGCCAGCCGATTGCGTGACATCAAGTCACAAAGGCGGGGATCGAGCGTGATTTCCCGTAAGGCCCCTGAGGTCCGGACTGGCAGGCATCTCCCTCACAAGAAAAAGGAAATACCGGATGATCGGATCGCTGATGATGTGCGTGAGCGTTCTCGTCCTGCTGTTCGGAATGCTCGCGGGCATCGCCATGGGTATCCAGCACGACTTCACGTTGGGACCGGCGCATGCGCATCTCAATCTGGTCGGCGGCGTGCTGCTGTTCCTGTTCGGCCTCTACTACCGGCTGGTGCCGGAAGCGGGCAGCATGCCACTCGCCAAGATCCAGGGCTGGCTGCATATCGTCGGCGGCGTCCTGTTCCCGGCCGGCGTTGCCGCCGTGCTGATGAAGGGACCGTCGTTCGAGGTGGCGCCGATTGTCGGGTCGCTGCTGGTGGTCGCCGCCATGGCCCTGTTCACGGTCGTTGTGTTCCGTACCTCGAAGGCGTAATCGCGGTCTCCTATCTATGGGGATGGCCGGGCTCCAGGGCGCGGCCGTCCCCATAGGCAGCCCATCCGTGGCATAGTCAGAGCAACCGATTCGCCGCGCCGTGACCGGCGCGCCACTTGAAGAACCATGGCCAAATCATTGAAATCGAACGCCAAAAGCAAATCTGCCGACGATCTGTTCGAAGCCCCGGAGCCGAAGGGACGCGCCCCGGCGAAGGCTGCTTCGCGATCCGCTGGAGGCGCGGAAGCCGGCTATACGGCGGCTGACATCGAGGTGCTGGAGGGTCTGGAACCGGTCCGCCGGCGCCCCGGCATGTATATCGGCGGCACCGACGAGAAGGCCCTGCACCACTTGTTCGCCGAGGTGATCGACAACTGCATGGATGAGGCCTTGGCCGGCCACGCCACCTTCATCGACGTGGAGCTGACCGCCGACGGCTTTCTGACCGTGACCGACAATGGCCGCGGCATTCCGGTCGACCCGCATCCGAAATTCCCGAAGAAGTCGGCGCTCGAAGTCATCATGTGCACGCTGCACTCGGGCGGCAAGTTCGACTCCAAGGTCTATGAGACTTCGGGCGGCCTGCACGGTGTCGGTGTTTCCGTGGTCAACGCCCTCTCCTCGCGGCTCGAGGTCGAGGTTGCGCGCAGCGGCCAGTTGCATCGCATGACATTCGAGCGCGGCCATCCCAAGGGCAAGCTCGAAGACCTCGGCAAGGTCAACAACCGCCGCGGCACGCGCATCCGCTTCAAGCCGGACACCGACATCTTCGGCGCCAAGGCGGCGTTCAAGCCGCAGCGTCTGTTCAAGATGACGCGCTCGAAGGCCTATCTGTTCGGCGGCGTCGAGATTCGCTGGCACTGCGACCAGGAGCTATTGAAGGGCGTCGAAGATGTCCCGGCGGAAGCCAAATTCCACTTCCCCGGCGGGCTGAAGGATTATCTGGCCGCGGCGATCCACGCCGACACCCTGGTGCATCAGGATATCTTCTCCGGCAAATCCGGCCGCAGCGGCGCGCATGGCGCGTGCGAATGGGCGGTGGCCTGGACGGCCGATGCCGACGGCTTCCTGTCGTCCTACACCAACACGGTGCCGACACCCGACGGCGGTACGCATGAATCCGGCCTGCGCAGCGCATTGCTGCGCGGCCTCAAGGACCACGCCGAACGCGCGGGCCAAGGCAAGCGTGCGGCCTCCATCACCTCGGAAGACGTGATGGTGGGCGCGGCCGTCATGCTCTCGGTGTTCGTGCGCGAGCCTGAATTCCAGGGCCAAACGAAAGACCGCCTCGCCACCGCCGAAGCGCAGCGGATCGTCGAACAGGCCATGAAGGACCCGTTCGACCACTGGCTGTCAGGCAATCCCAACCAGGCCAACCGGCTGCTCGATTTCGTGATCGATCGCGCCGAGGAGCGGCTGCGCCGCCGCCAGGAAAAGGAAACCGCGCGCAAGACCGCCGGCAAGAAGCTGCGCCTGCCCGGCAAGCTCGCCGATTGCTCCGATGCCGGTACCGAAGGTTCCGAGCTCTTCATCGTTGAAGGTGACTCGGCCGGCGGCAGCGCCAAGCAGGCGCGCGACCGCAAGACGCAGGCCGTGCTGCCGCTGCGCGGCAAGATCCTCAACGTCGCCTCTGCCGGCAAGGACAAGCTGACCGCCAACGCGCAGCTCTCCGACCTCGTGCAGGCGATCGGCTGCGGCACGCTCGCGCATTACCGCGAAGAGGATCTGCGCTACCAGCGCATCATCATCATGACCGACGCCGACGTCGACGGCGCGCACATCGCATCGCTCCTGATCACCTTCTTCTACCGGCAGATGCCGCGGCTGATCGACGAAGGGCATCTCTATCTGGCGGTTCCGCCGCTCTACAAGCTGAAGCACGGCACCAAGTCGATCTACGCCCGCGACGACGCGCACAAGGATGAGCTGCTGAAGAGCGAATTTAATGCCAATGCCAAGGTCGAGGTGAATCGCTTCAAAGGCCTCGGCGAGATGATGCCGGCGCAGCTGAAGGAGACCACGATGGATCCGGCCAAGCGCACGCTGCTGCGCGTGGTGCTGCTGGCCGACGATCGCGAGGGCACCGCCGACTCGGTCGAACGGCTGATGGGAACCAAGGCCGAAGCCCGCTTTGCCTTCATCTCCGACAAGGCCGAATTCGCCAGCGACGACCTGCTCGACGTCTAGGCCCAACCGTTTGATCTGAAATGAGTTTCCGGCCGCCTCCAGATTGGGGGCGGCCGTTGCCATTTGCCTGTTCGGAGAGCCCCCGGCGGCTTCGTTTTCGGCCGGTTGTGTCCCACCAGCAACAGCATTTCCGGTGGAACCACGTATAGTCCGACCATGAGTTTCGGGAATCGGTGCCAGCGCACTCCCCTGAGCGACCTGATCGAACGCTAAGTCGAGGATTTGGATATGAAGAAGATTTTGCTCGCTCTGACCGCGGTTGCTGCGATGACGGCCTCGGCGTCGGCTGCCGACCTGGCCGCCCGCCCCTACACCAAGGCTCCTGCCCCGCTCCCGGTCGCTCCGAGCTGGACCGGCTTCTACATCTTCGGCGGTGGCGGCGGCGGCGTCTGGGATGCTGACACCGGCGTTCAGTCGACCGCCACGGGCGCTCCGATCCTCGGCTTCAACCAGCGCCAGGGCGGTGATGGCTGGTTCGGCACCGTCGGTGCCGGTTACGACTGGCAGACCGCCAACAGCTGGGTCATCGGCGTGTTCGCCGACGGTCAGTTCGGCAGCCTGAAGGGCACGATCCAGGATCAGGGTCCGTTCGTCGCCGGCAACATCAAGAACGACTACAGCTGGGCCGCTGGTGCGCGCCTCGGCTATCTGATCGCTCCGAACGTTCTGTCCTACGTCAACGCCGGTTACTCCAGCTCGCACTGGAAGGGCACCACGCTGTTCAACACCGCGTCCGCTCTTCCCTCGGGCCTGCACACCAACGGCTTCGATCGCAGCGGCTGGTTCGTCGGCGGCGGCGTCGAGAACAACCTGAACATCTTCGGCATCACCGCGCCGGGCTGGTTCATGAAGACCGAATATCGCGCCGCTTACTACGACAACAAGAACATCTCCGAGCTGGCCGACGGCACCAACATCTCGAACGGCCGCGACATCACCTTCAAGCCGTTCGTCCAGACCATCAGCACCTCGCTGGTCTACCGCTTCAACTGGACCGGTCCGGTTGTTGCCAAGTACTGAGCTGTGCGTACTGATCGCTGCTGAGATAGCAGACCAAAAGCCCCGGCATCGTCCGGGGCTTTTTTGTTGCCCGAACGTCCCGGGATCGCGCCACGCGCAGGCCCGCCGGCGCAGGGCGGACCGGCTGTGGCTGGTCTGGTCAGTGCCGTGACGATCGGGCACTCTCGCGCCCGGTTCAAACCTCAGCGGACAACAACAATGAAAAACGGACAGTTTGATCTCTCGGGCCGGGTCGCCATCGTCACCGGCGGCAATGGCGGCATCGGGCTTGGCATGGCGCGCGGCCTGGCGGACGCCGGCGCTGCGGTTGCCGTGGTCGGCCGCAACGAGGCGAAGTCGAAGGCCGCCGTCGAGGATCTCGGCAAGCGCGGCGCCAAGGCAATCGCGGTGGCAACCGACGTGACCGACAAGGCCGCCGTCGCGGCCATGGTCGAACGGGTCGTTCGCGAGCTCGGCCGGATCGACATTCTCGTCAACAACGCCGGCATGAGCATCCGCAAGCCTCCGCACGAGCTCGAGCTGGAGGAGTGGAGCAAGGTGATCGACACCAACCTCACCAGCGCGTTCATGTGCTCGAAGGCGGCCTATCCGGCGCTCAAGGCGTCGGGCCACGGCAAGATCATCAATATCGGCTCGATGATGTCGATCTTCGGTGCGAGCTTCGCCGCGGCCTATGCCGCGAGCAAGGGCGGCATCGTGCAGTACACCCGCGCCTGCGCCAATGCCTGGGCTCCCGACAACATCCAGGTCAACGCCATCCTGCCCGGCTGGATCGATACCGACCTGACCAAGGGCGCGCGCCAGCAGGTGGCCGGGCTGCACGAGCGTGTGCTTGCGCGCACGCCGGCGGCACGCTGGGGGGCGATCGACGACTTCGCGGGCATCGCCGTGTTCCTGGCGTCGCCGGCGTCGGACTTCGTCACCGGCACCGCGATCCCCGTCGACGGCGGCTATTCGGTGATGGCCTGAAAACACGAGCTCTCTTCCCATCGCGCGACGCGCAGTTCAGCCCGCGGCCGGCGAATGCACGTGCTCCGGCCGTACCCCGATGGCGACCAGACGTGCGGTGAGGCCCTGCAGCCAGGGCATTGCCGTGATCAACCGCAGCGGTAACGGCACCGGCTGATCGCCGGCCTTCAGCGCCGCGCTGATGATGTTGTTCTGCGCAATCACCTGCATGCGCTGCGTCACGCGCACCGGGAATTCGCGGCGACGCCGCACCGCATCGAGTTCGTCTTCCGACGGCACGCCGTGAACGAGCTTCGCCGCCAGGATGTTGGCGGTCGCGACCGCATCCTGCACCGCGAGGTTGACGCCGACGCCGCCGATCGGCGACATCGCATGCGCGGCGTCGCCGATGCAGAGCAGGCCGGGACGGGTCCAGCGCGTCAGGCGATTGATCGCGACCGTGAGCAGCTTGACGTCGTCAAAGCTCTTCACGTCGGCAATGCCGGCCTTGAGGATCGGCGCCAGCCGCAGCACGTCGTCGAGCAGCGCCGGCAATCCCCTCGCCTTCACGGCCTCGTATTGGCCCTTGGCGATCACATAGGCGCATTGCCAGTAGTCGCCGCGATCGAACGTCACCATCATCTTGCCGTGCTCGACGCGGGCGAACAGATTCTCGGTCTCATCCGGACGCCGCCCGACGCGAAACCACAAGACGTCCATCGGCGCGCCGATCTCCTCGACGTCGAGGCCGGCGCGCTCGCGCACGATCGAATGACGTCCGTCGCAGCCGATGGTGAGATCCGCTTCGATCTCAACCGGGCCATCGGGCGTGTTTGCAAGCACGCCCGCGACAGCGTCGCCGCGCAGGATCAGATCGGTCGCCTCGGCCTTCATCAGCACCTTCAGCGAAGGGAAGCGCCTGCCGCTCTCGCGCAGGAAATTGAGGAAGTCCCACTGCGGCATCATCGCGATGAAGGGATATTTGACGCTGAGGCGACGGAGGTCGGCGATCCGCACCGAGGTGCCGCCGAACATGCCGTCGAGCGTCTGAATGTCCTGATGCGGCAGCTTCAGGAAGCCGTCGATCAGGCCGAGTTCGTCCATCACCTGTAGGGTCGACGGATGCACGGTGTCGCCGCGGAAATCGCGGAAGAAGTCGGCGTGCTTCTCCAGCACCACGACATCGACCCCGGCGCGTCCGAGCAGATAGCCAAGCATCATGCCGGCCGGCCCGCCGCCGACCACACAGCAGCGGACCCTGATCTGACGCGTGTTCGGCCCTGCCGGATTGCCTGCATCCATGATGCCGTCCTCTCCGCTGCCTCGCCCTTCAGGACCCGATTGTAACGCGGATCTGGCGGCAAGGATGCAAGGCTAACGCCTGAAGGTCTTGATTTCCGACACGCTGCCGTCGCGATAGGTCAGCTCGACCGAGACCGCCTTGGTCTGCGGCGCCAGCTTCAGATAGGGCTGCGCGTCGGACGGGATCGCGCTGGGATCGCGCGAATAGCAGGGTGGCATCTTCAGGACCTTGTCCGGCACCGCGGTGTCGATGCCGATGCGCACCTCGCGGATCGCGCAGCGATACGACATCAGGTGCGTATAGTAGACCAGCAGCCCGTTGAACTCGCGGAATGACAGCCAGCTGGTCGCGGTCATGTCGAGGATCTTGCGCTGGTCGCGGATCAGCGCGGCGTCGGGATCGAACTTGATCGGGAACGGCCCCTGCATCATGCCTTGCGTATCGACATAGCGTATCTCGATCGTGGCGGCCGGCGCATCGGCCGGCAGCTCCACCGACGGATTGGGCATCCGCTTGCGCGTGCGCGGATCGAGCGTGTCGATGAAGCCGGTTTCGCGGAAATCGCCGCTGTCGCCGATCCGCCAGGAAATCCCGAGCGTCGGATCGGCGATCGAGAACACCACGGTCCAGCCGCCATTGTGCCGCGAGAAGCTCGCGATCGGCGCGTTGATCGAATCCTCCTTCGGCAGCTTGGGCACCGCGACCGGCGGCAGCGCGGCCACCTGCTGCGGCGGCGCGGACGGCCTGGCCGCCTCGGCCTGCCCCTTGGCGATCCCGTTCAGGAAGACGTCGTCGACCATCTGGTCGAAATAGACCGGGATCTGCTTGTGCTTCACGGTTTCGGCCATCTCGCTGACCAGGCGCCGCGTGCGCTGCGCGACCTGCACGAGATTCTCGCCGGGCTGCAGCAGCTCCTTGGCGAAGGTCCGCGTGAACACCGAATTGGGATTGGCATCGTCGTTCGAAAGACGGTCGAGCGCGGTCTGGCGCGGCCCCGCCGAAAACACCGAGAACACGCCCTCCGGCAGCTGCGTCATTGGCGCGAGGCCACCGCCGCCGGCGACCGCGCGCGTGCCGGCGCGCTCGAACGGATTGTTGCGGCAGGCGTCGAACACCAGGATCGAGGTCCGGGCCTTCTTGTTCTGCAAGCGCTCGACGATGCGGTCGGCGAGAACGGAGGCGTCGCGCACCAGTTCCTCCTGCCCTTCGGTGGCGGCCGGGACGTCGGTCGGCAGCAGGAAATTCTGGCCGGCGATCTCGAAGCCGTGGCCGGCATAGAAGAAGAACGCGGTATCGCCGGGTTCCACGGCGCGGTCGAACGCGAGCAGCGTCTCGGAGAACGCCTGCCGGTTGAGGTTCTCGGCCACCATGACGCTGAAGCCGAGCTGCTTCAGCGTGTCGCCCATGGTGCGGGCGTCGTTGACCGCCTTCTGCAGCCTGGGCACGTTCCTGTAGTCATTGTTGCCGATCACCAGCGCGACGCGCTTTTCGGCCTGGGCGGGCGCGGCCGATGCGACAAATGCAACTGCCCAAAGGATCGCCGAAACTCTCGAAAGCCAACTCTTCATCCCGTTTTCCCGCCTGCACGACAAGTACGCCGCCCGTACGACCGCCGCCTAATAGTCGGAGCAGCCGTTTGGCCGGTTCAAGGCCGACCGCGGGCGGCCGTTCCGGCCGGCCACGCCAGGCCGAAATGAGGGGGCCGATCCGTCTTAGGTCAAGTTTCTTTTTACGGCCCGCGTGATAGATTTGTGGCTCCATCCGGCTCGAGCTCTCCGCACGTCGCAACGGCTTTTCCGTGCACACATGGTCTACTGATCAAGTCGATCCCAAGGATCGCTTCGACTATTGGCGCGAGGTCCGCGCCAAGGGGCTGTTCGGCGTCACCGCCGAGCTGGAAGCCGACCGGCGCCGCGACTTCTTCGGCGAATTCTCGCTGCGCAAGCTCGGCGATGCCGGGCTGGTCGAGTTGCGCGCCTCGCCGTACCGCGTCGAGCGGCGCACGGGCGACATCGCCGACGCGGCCAGCGACAGCCTGTGCATCTACCAGCAGCTTGGCGGCGGCGGCTGGTTCGGCGGCGCGCGGCTCGATGAATTCGCCGTTCGCGACGGCATGTTCGCGACCAGCTATTCGGACCTGCCCTATCGCACTGTCCCGCTGCACGACGACGGCTTCCACCTGCGCATCATCAAGGTCCCGGTGGCGAACATCGTCCCGCCGGGCGCCGAGCTCGGCGAACTCGTCCCCAGGCCCATGCAGGATGAGACCGCGCTGCGGACCCTGCTGGAATCATGCTTCCGCGACCTCATCGAAAGCAACGATGCCGGGGCGGCGGGCACGGCTCGAATGGTGCAGGCGCTGGCCCATATCGCGCTGATCGAGCGCGGCATCATGCGGCCGAAGAGCCGGCTCGCGCAGCAGGCCTTGCGAACCGCCCATTTGTCGCTGGCCCGCCGCCTGATCCGGCGCCATCTGGCGCGTGCGGCGCTGTCGCCAACCCTGATTGCCGGCCTGCTCGGCATCTCGGTCCGTCACCTGCACATCTTGTTCGAGGAGACCGAGATGAGCTTCTCGGAGACCGTCACCACGCTCCGGCTCGAACAAAGCCGCCGCCTGCTCCGCGAGCAGCCGAGGCAAACGATCGCCGAGGTCGCCTTTGCCTGCGGCTTCGAGAGCCTTGCGACGTTCTACCGCCTCTTCAATGCATCCGAGTCCATGACGCCGGGCGACTACCGCGCGCAAACGGCCTGAGCGCCCGTCCGGACTGGCCGGGACACCGCGCTCGCAATTTGCCGTGGCTCGGCCGCCCCCTTCACCTCCTTGAATTTCACACCGCCGCGCGATCCGACCTTCGCTGAACCGAAGTGATCAGCCTGCGCGCATTGAGAAGATATTTTCCGGCCATTTCGCCAGAACCACTGCGGCGCTTCGTCCGGGTTCGGCACAGCAAATTTCCTTACCGGCGACGCGCGCTCTCATGCAGAGCAAGGGATCAGTCACGATGCGCGGTAAGCACGGGGATCACAGCCAGGAAACGCTAGCTACAGGCGCCACGCGCTTTCCTCTCCATGCCGCGGACCTGCGGGCGGATCAAATCCAGGCATCTGAGCCTGCCCGTCAGGGATCACCGGCGACCAGCAATCGCGGCTGGGCGCCGCTGCTCGAAGCCTGCCTCGCCGACTTCAAGGAAGCGACGGAGGCCGGTGATACCGCGAGCATTCCTGCGCTGGTCAAGATCGTGGCGGACCTTGCGCTGATTGAGCGCGGCGCGATCAGGCCGGGCAGCCGCCGCGCGCAGCAAGCGCTGCGCGTCGGCCGGCTCAGCCTCGCGCGCCGCTTGATCACGCGTCACCTGGCAAAGCCGGCGCTGTCGCCAAGCATGGTCGCCGAGATGCTCGGCGTCTCGGTGCGCTACCTGCACGTTTTGTTCGAAGCGACCGGGACCAGCTTTTCGCAGACGGTCACCGCCCAGCGCCTGTGCGAGAGCCGAAGGCTGCTTTGCCAGAAGCCGCCGCGGCCGATCGCCGACATCGCCCTCACCTGCGGGTTCGGCAGCCTTGCCACCTTCTACCGGATCTTCGGCGCATCCGAAGGCCGGACGCCCGGCGAATTCAGGATGAAAAACAGCGTGGAAGCCCCCGTGGCGGCCTCGCCGTCCGGGGCCGGGGTCGTGATTCATTTGACCGCCAAATGACGAGAAAGACGCTTATTTCAGTCAAAACGTTAAGCTTTTTGGGCTATCCGGCCGGTTCCAAGATTGACTTTACCGGTTTCGCCCCTATGTTGCGAGGCAACGCGGCCCTCGGATCGAAGCGCGATTCGTCAGGTTTGCCGTCCGTCAGCGTTAGTCAGAGCCCCCGAGCTTTATAGAAAAGCGAGCCGTTTCGGGGCCGAACGCGACAGCCTTTTACCTGCGATGCCGAACGGCGGTTTCGACCAGAGGCTCAATGTCTTTTTCCAATCTAGGCCTGTCCGATAAGGTCCTCGCCGCAGTTGCGGCCACCGGTTACACCACCCCCACTCCCATCCAGGAACAGGCAATCCCGCACGTCCTCGCCCGGCGCGACGTCCTCGGCATTGCCCAGACCGGCACCGGCAAGACCGCTGCCTTCGTTCTCCCGATGCTCACTCTGCTCGAGAAGGGCCGCGCCCGGGCACGGATGCCCCGCACCCTGATCCTCGAGCCGACCCGCGAGCTTGCCGCGCAGGTGAAGGAGCAGTTCGACAAATACGGCGCCGGTCAGAAATTGAACGTGGCGCTGCTGATCGGCGGTGTCTCGTTCGGCGACCAGGACTCCAAGCTGATGCGCGGCGTCGACGTCCTGATCGCAACGCCCGGCCGCCTGCTCGACCACACCGAACGCGGCGGATTGCTGCTCACCGGCGTCGAGCTGCTGGTGATCGACGAAGCCGACCGCATGCTCGACATGGGTTTCATTCCCGACATCGAACGCATCTGCAAGCTCGTCCCCTTTACGCGGCAAACCCTGTTCTTCACCGCGACGATGCCCCCGGAGATCAGCCGCATCACCGAGGCCTTCCTGCACAATCCGGCCCGGATCGAAGTTTCCAAACCCGCGACCACCGCCGTCACCGTCACGCAATTGCAGGTCCCGGCCGGTCGCGAAGCGCATGACAAGCGCGAGATCCTCCGCCGCCTGCTGCGCGACGCCAAGGATCTCAACAACGCGATTATCTTCTGCAATCGCAAGCGCGAAGTCGCCGTCCTTCACAAATCACTCCAGAAGCACGGCTTCAGTGTCGGCGCCCTGCACGGTGATATGGATCAATCCGCCCGCACCGCGGCCCTCGATCAATTCCGCAAGGGCGAGATTCCGCTGCTCGTCGCCTCCGACGTCGCCGCGCGCGGTCTCGACATTCCCGCGGTGAGCCACGTCTTCAATTTCGACGTCCCGCACCACCCGGACGATTACGTCCACCGCATTGGCCGTACCGGCCGCGCCGGACGCACCGGCACCGCGATCTCCATCGTCACCTCGCTCGATAGCAAATCGATGACTGCGATCGAGAAGCTGATCGGCCAGCCGATCCCGCGCGCCGAGGGCGACTACACAGTTCACAGCGAGGGCTCCGACGAGGACGCCGCGCCGCGCCGCTCGCGCAGCCGCGAAGGTTCGCGCGACGGCGCCCGTGGCGGCCGCAAGCCGCGACGTGAACGCGAGCCGCGTGACGGTGAGCGCGAGCCGCGTCACGGTGAACGCGAAGCGCGTCACGGTGAACGCGAGCCGCGTCACGGTGAACGCGAAGCGCGTCGCGAGCGGGAGCCCCGCGAAGAGCGCGCAGCGAAGCCGGAGCGCGAACCGCGCCACGGCCGCAATTCGGCTCCGCAGGCCGCTCCGTCGCACGTGCCGTCGATCGGGCGTGCCGAGCCACGGCGGCCGCAGCGCGAGGTGGACCACGAGCCCGCCGATCATTCGCACCTACCCGCCTTCCTGCTGCGACCTGTGCGCGCACGCGCGTAAGGTCTGCTCCGATGCCGCCGCGCCAGCGGCGGTAGTCCAGCCAATCTCTGTTGCCGCCCACGACCGGCGCACACGTCGATTTCCCGGCGTTTGAAGCAAATGCGCGCAGTTTTCGCATCGCAATGCGGGCAAACGAAAAGCGTCCGAAAGTGCCGCTCAAGACGGACAAGCATCGGGCGCGCCGCATGGTCGTCGCAACCGGCTTCCCCGTAGTTCCACTATTTACCTTGCCTTCACTCTCGTCCCGTACCCTCGCCCCAATAGTTTAGTCATTGCTGCCGGGCTTAATCGGCATTGCGTGCATTGAGGGCGTGACAGTGGTCAAGCTGCTGGACGAACACGAACGTACGTTGGCCTTTGCCGAAGTCGCACTTGGCCAGATCCGCTCGCTTCGCCAGACCGCAGTCCCCCGCAACTACGAAATCTGGTACGTCTACGCGACCGGATACAACGCGCCGCTCAATAAGGTCATCAACGAGACGCTGGCGCGCAGCGGCAAGCTCTCTGAATCCGATCTCGAGCAGATCTACGAGACCTACCTTTCGCACATCAAGACCTCGGACCGCATCGACAAGGTCGGCGCGCGCGTCATCGGCGAGATCGACGCCGTCATGAAGCTGATCACCGACGCACTCGGCGTGTCCGCGACCTATGACGCCAGCCTCGTCGGCGCCAGCGACAAGCTTGCGAGCGCGACCACCCGCGATCACATCAAGGCAATCGTCGATAGCCTGGCAAAATCGACGCGCGAGATGCGCGAGACCAATCAGGCATTGGAGAACCGGCTCGCGCTGTCGAAGTCGGAGATCAGCGACCTGCAACACAGCCTCGAGGCGATCCGCGCCGAGAGCCTGACCGATCCGCTCACCGGCCTCGGCAACCGGAAATATTTCGACCGCTCGATCGACATGGCGGTGCAGGCCGCGCTCGCCAGCGGCGAACCGCTGTCGCTCCTGATGTTCGACATCGACCACTTCAAGTCGTTCAACGACTCCTACGGCCATCTCACCGGCGACCAGGTGCTGCGGCTGGTGGCGCAGTCGCTGAAGCAGAACATCAAGGGCCAGGACATCACCGCCCGCTATGGCGGCGAGGAATTCGCCGTGGTGCTGCCCAACACGGCGCTGCGGCAGGCGCTGACGGTCGCCGACCACATCCGCCGCGCCGTGATGGCCAAGGAGCTGAAGAAGAAGTCGACCGGCGAGATCCTCGGCCGTGTCACGATCTCGGTCGGCGTCTCCATGCTGAAGCCGTCCGACGATACCGACTCGCTGATCGAGCGCGCCGACGCTTGCCTCTATGCCGCCAAGCGCGCCGGCCGCAACCGCGTGATCTGCGAGGCCGATCCGGAATACAGCACCGAGATCCAGACCCGCGTGGCGTGATCTCCCTCACTTCCTCCACCGTCATTGCGAGCGAAGCGAAGCAATCCACCGCAACCGCATATGCGGAATCATGGATTGCTTCGCTTCGCTCGCAATGACGTGGATGGATTGGCTGCCTCAGGATGAGGAGCGCTTCCTTGCCGATCGCTTCTTCTTCGCCGACGGCCCCTTCGCAACCGCCTTTCTGGCAGCTGCTTTCTTGCCAGTAGCCTTCCTTGCAGCAGCCTTCTTCTCAGGCACCTTCGACTTTCGCGCGGCCGCTCGTTTCCTCGGCCGCTTGCGCAACGCGGCACGCTGGGCGGCGCCGAGCGCCGACCGTGCCCAGACAGCGAGTTCTTCCGAATCATCGAACAGCCGTGCCGGCAGCTGCCAGTAGGAGTTCACCGTCACCGTCTTGGAACGCGTCTGATACTGGAACGGCCCGGAGCCTTCCGCCTCGAATTGCGGGATGGTCTCCTCGTCGGCACGGAAGTAGAGCCCGGCGCGCAGCGCGAGCGCGAAATTGGTGCCGTCAGCCGAGATACCGTAGCCGGAGAACATCCGGCGCAGCGTCACCGGGCCGAAGTCGGCGAACAGGTCGGTGAGGAATTCGCGGTCCATGTGCCAATCGCCCCCGTCTGTCGCCTCATGGTAAGGAGCGCGTCTCCATCCACGTCATTGCGAGCGTAGCGAAGCAATCCATCGCGCAACAAGCGGAAACATGGATTGCTTCGCTACGCTCGCAATGACGGGCAACACAGGTGCCGATCACACGACAATCGATATGCGGACGTCTCTCTAGACCGTGGCCGGCTTGAGCTGCACCGATTCGCCGCAACCGCACGCGGAGATCTGGTTCGGGTTGTTGAACACGAACTGGGCCTGCATCTTGTCGGCCACATAGTCCATCTCGGTTCCAAGCAGGAACAGCACGGCCTTCGGATCGACCAGGATCTTCACGCCCTTGTCCTCGACCACTTCGTCGGTCGGGCGGATCTCGTGGACGTATTCGACGGTATAGGACTGTCCGGCGCAGCCGCCATTCTTGATGCCGACGCGCAGCCCGACGATCTCGGAATCGGCGCGCTTGGTCAGCTCGGTGATCCGCTCCGCCGCGGCATCGGTCAACTTCATGACCTGCGGGCGGGGCCGCTTCGGCTTGGCTGGGGTTGGTGAAGCTTGCGTCATGTCACTCATGTGGTCAGTCCCAGCGGCAAATCAATTGCCGTTCTTCTTGAGCCTAAGTCCAATCCCCTAACGCATCACCACATATTGAGGACGAGGCGCGCCTCGTCCGACATCCGGTCCGGCGTCCAGGCCGGATCCCAGACCAGATTGACGTTGACGACGCCGACACCGGGAACGCTGGCAACCGCGTTCTCCACCATCTGCGGCAATTCGCCCGCGGCCGGGCAGTTCGGCGTGGTCAGGGTCATCAGGATATCGACCGAGCGATCGTCCTTGAGATCGACCTTGTAGATCAGGCCGAGCTCGTAGATGTCGGCCGGGATTTCCGGATCGAACACCGTCTTCAGCGCCGCGACGATCTCGCCGCTCATGCGCTCGGTCTCCTCCGCCGGCAGCGCCGAGGTGGTTTCCATGGTGGCCGTCTTGACTTCGGCTGTATCGGTCATGCGAACAATTCCCGCGCCTTGATCAGCGCCTGCGCCAGATGGTCGACTTCTTCCCTTGTATTATACATCCCGAAGGATGCGCGGCAGGTGGCCGTGACGTTGAACCGCTCTAAAAGCGGCATCACGCAATGCGTGCCGGCGCGCACCGCAATGCCCTGACGATCGATCACGGTCGCGACATCGTGGGGATGCGCGCCCTTCATCTCGAACGAGATCACCGGTCCCTTGTTGCGGGCGGTTCCGATCACGCGCAGCGAGTTGATCTCGCGCAGGCGATCCTGCGCGTAGGTGAGCAGCTCATGCTCGTGCGCGGCGATGCGTTCCTTGCCGATCGAATTGACGTAGTCGATCGCAGCGCCCAGCCCGATCGCCTCGACGATCGGCGGCGTGCCGGCCTCGAATTTGTGTGGCGGATCGCCATAGGTGACCCAGTCCTTGGCCACCTCACGGATCATCTCGCCGCCACCGTTGAACGGCCGCATCGCCACCAGATGCTCGTGCTTGGCATAGAGCGCGCCGATGCCGGTCGGTCCGTACACCTTGTGTCCGGTGAAGGCGTAAAAATCACAATCGAGGTCCTGGACGTCGATCGGCAGGTGCACCGCGCCTTGCGCGCCATCGACCAGCACCGGGATGCCGCGGGCGTGCGCCAGCCGGATCACGTCCTTGACCGGAACCAGCGTGCCGAGCGCGTTCGACATCTGGGTGATCGCGACGATCTTGGTGCGCGGGGTCAGGAGCTTCTCGAACTCCTCGATCAGGAAGTTGCCCTCGTCGTCGACCGGCGCCCACTTGATCACGGCACCGTGGCGTTCCCTGAGGAAGTGCCACGGCACGATGTTGGAGTGGTGCTCCATAATCGAGAGGACGATCTCGTCGCCCTCCTTGATGTTTTCCCCGCCCCAGGACGACGCCACCAGATTGATCGCCTCGGTGACGTTGCGGGTGAAGACGATCTCTTCACTGCGGCGGGCGTTGATGAACTTCGCGACCTTGCCGCGGGCGCCCTCATAGGCCTCGGTCGCGGCATTGGCGAGGTAATGCAGGCCGCGATGCACGTTGGCGTATTCGCTCTTGTAGGCCTCGGTCATGCGGTCGAGCACCGCATTCGGCTTCTGCGCCGAGGCCGCGTTGTCGAGATAGACCAGCGGCTTGCCGTAGATCTGCATGGCGAGCGCCGGGAAATCCTGCCGTACCAGCGCGACATCGTAACTGCCGTTGGCGACCGCCTTGTGCATGCTTACGCCCTCGCCTGAAGCCAGCGCTGCGCGGTGGCAATTGCGACCTCGCGCAACGTGTCGCTCGCGATGGACTCGATCGCCTCGCCGACGAAGGCCTGGATCAGGAGCGCCTGCGCTTCCTTCTCGGGCAGCCCGCGGGCGCGCATGTAGAACAGCAGGCTCTCGTCGAGCGCGCCGGTGGTCGCACCGTGACCGCAGGTGACGTCGTCGGCGAAGATCTCGAGCTCCGGCTTGTTGTCGGCTTCCGCGTCGTCGGACAGCAGCAGCGCGCGGGTCATCATCTTGGCGTCGGTCTTCTGGGCGTCCGGACGGACGATGATGCGGCCCTGGAACACCGAATGGGCGCGGTCGTCGACGACGGCACGGAAGATCTCGCGGCTCGCGCAGCGCGGCACCGCGTGGTCCATGAACAGCGTGGTATCAGCGTGCTGCGTGCCGTTGATCAGATTGACGCCGTTGGTCTCGACCGTCGAGCCCTCGCCGGCGCAGGTGATCGTCAGCTGATAGCGGCTGACATGACCGCCTGAGGTCAGGCCGAACGTGTTGAAATGGGCGTGCGCGCCGAGCGACACCGTCGCCGAGGAAATATTGAAGGCATCGACGCTGTCTTCGACCAGGCGCACGTGATCGAGCCGTGCGTTGTCACCGATCGCAACAACCAGTCCGTCATGGGTCTGGTAGGCCTTGGCGCCGTCGGCGGCGAGATAGCTCTCCACCAGCGTCACGCTGGTATCGCGGCCGAGCCGGAGCAACGACCGCGTGAATGTCGAGGCCGGCGCGGTGCCGGATGCGACATGTACGATATGCAGCGGCTGGGTCAGCACCGCGCCGTTGGCGACGTCGATGACGACCCCGTCGGTCGCCATCGCGCCGTTCAGCGCGATCATGGGGTTGGCGACATCGGACGCGAGAGCCTGCGTCGCGACGATCTCGTCGCCGGCTTCCAGCGCGAGGCGCAGAGGATTGATCGAGAGCCCCTTCTCCAGATCCTGCCAATCGGAAAGATCAGGCGCGAACGCGCCGTCGACCAGCACCAGACGCCGGACGCCTTCGATCGCGTGGGCCTCTACGACGGCCCTGGCGCGGCCCAGCGCGGCATCATCCGGGGACGCCGCGAGCGGCAGCACTTCGCGCATCAGCGCGCGCAGGTCGGTGTATTTCCAGTCCTCAATCCGGCGATGCGGCAGGCCTGATCGTTCATAAGCCTCGAAGGCCTGGCGCCGCTGGTCGGCGATCTTGCCCTCACCCGGTAGACGGTCGCGCACCACGGCGAATGCATCGCCCAGCGCGCGCCCGGTCTCGGTCTTTGCAACAACGTTCATCACAAAACCCGCGTTTGTCAGGCAGCGTCTTCGAACTGCGTGTAACCGGACTCTTCCAGCTCCAGCGCCAGCTCCTTGCCGCCGCTCTTCACCACCCGGCCCTTCGACATCACGTGCACGAAGTCGGGCACGATGTAGTTGAGCAGCCGCTGATAGTGAGTGATCACGACCATCGCGCGCTCCGGCGAGCGCAGCGCGTTGACGCCGTCGGCCGCGATCCGCAGCGCGTCGATGTCGAGGCCGGAATCCATTTCGTCGAGGATGCAGACAGCCGGCTCGAACAGCGCCATCTGCAGAATCTCGTTGCGCTTCTTCTCGCCGCCGGAAAAGCCGACATTGACGCCGCGCTTCAGCATGTCCTGCGGGATGTTCAGCGACTTGGCGACCTCGCGGACCTTCTTGAGGAAGGCCGGCGACGAGATCTCGTCCTCGCCGCGCGCCTTGCGCTGGGCGTTGAGCGCCGCATGCAGGAAATTCCATGTGGTCACGCCGGGGATCTCGACCGGATACTGGAACGCCAGGAACACACCCTTGGCGGCGCGCTCATTGGGCTCCATCTCGAGCAGGTCCTCGCCCCTGAACAGGATCTGCCCGCCGGTGACTTCATAGCCCGGCTTGCCGGCGATGACGTGGGAGAGCGTCGATTTGCCGGAGCCGTTCGGCCCCATGATCGCGTGCACCTCGCCCGGGTTCACCGTGAGCGACAGCCCGTGGAGGATCTCACGCTCCTCGACACGAACCTGCAGATCTTTCACTTCAAGCAGAGACATCTGATTTTTCCTGAGCATCACCCCGAGGCGCGTCGGCCGCGCCGTTAGCGGGATGGATTAGCCAACCGAACCTTCAAGGCTGATCGAGATCAGCTTCTGCGCTTCCACCGCGAACTCCATCGGCAGTTGCTGCAGCACGTCCTTCACGAAACCGTTGACGACGAGGCCGACGGCTTCTTCCTGCGAGAGCCCGCGCTGGATGCAGTAGAACAGCACGTCCTCGGAAATCTTCGACGTCGTTGCTTCATGCTCGAACGTCGCCGAGGAATTCTTGGCCTCGACATAGGGCACGGTGTGCGCGCCGCATTTGTCGCCGATCAGAAGCGAGTCGCAGGCGGTGTAGTTGCGCGCGCCGGTGGCCTTGCGATGGGCGCTGACGAGACCGCGATAGGTGTTCTGCGACTTGCCGGCGGCGATGCCCTTGGAGATGATCCGGCTCGACGTGTTCTTGCCGAGATGGATCATCTTGGTGCCGCTATCGACCTGCTGGAAACCGTTCGAGATCGCGATCGAGTAGAACTCGCCGCTCGAATTGTCGCCGCGCAGGATGCAGCTCGGATATTTCCAGGTGATCGCCGAGCCGGTCTCGACCTGGGTCCAGGAGATCTTGGAGTTCCTGCCGCGGCAGTCGCCACGCTTGGTGACGAAATTGTAGATGCCGCCCTTGCCTTCAGAATTGCCCGGGTACCAGTTCTGCACTGTCGAATATTTGATCTCGGCATCGTCGAGCGTGACGAGCTCGACCACGGCGGCGTGCAGCTGGTTCTCGTCGCGCTGCGGCGCGGTGCAGCCCTCGAGATAGGAGACGTAGGAGCCCTTGTCGGCGATGATCAGCGTGCGCTCGAACTGGCCGGTGTTGCGCTCATTGATGCGGAAATAGGTCGACAGCTCCATCGGGCAGCGCACGCCCGGCGGCACGTAGACGAACGAGCCGTCGGAGAACACAGCCGAATTCAATGTCGCGAAGTAATTGTCCGAGGTCGGCACCACGGTGCCGAGATATTTCTGCACCAGCTCGGGATGCTCGCGGATCGCCTCCGAGATCGGCATGAAGATCACGCCGGCCGCCTTCAGCTCCTTCTGGAAGGTGGTCGCGACCGAGACCGAGTCGAACACGGCATCGACCGCGATCTTGCGGTTCGGCGTCTGCTCGCCACCGGGCGGCGGCTCGACGCCCTCGAGGATCGCGACCTCGCGCAAGGGGATGCCGAGCTTCTCGTAGGTCTTGAGGATTTCCGGATCGATCTCGTCGATCGAGGACAGCGTCTTCTTCGGCTTCGGCGCCGCGTAGTAGTAGATGTCCTGGTAGTCGATCTTCGGATAGTCGACGCGCGCCCAGGTCGGCTCGGTCATGGTCAGCCAGCGGCGATACGCCTCCAGGCGCCATTCCAGCATCCAGGCCGGTTCATTCTTCTTTGCGGAGATGAAGCGGACGGTGTCTTCCGACAGCCCCTTCGGGGCCTTGTCGGACTCGATCAGCGTCTCAAACCCATATCGATACTGGTCGACGTCGATGCGCCGGACGCGCTCGACCGTCTCTTGTACAGCAGGCATTCAATCCTCCGCTCGCGGTTTCAAGGACCGCGGTGGATATCAAGTTCCGAAAATCTCGTACGATGCTTTGTTGACGAAATCCGCTTAGAACAGTTCAAGCTGTGTTTCGTCGTTCCCCCTTAACTAAGGTATCGGCGAGCTTTCGCCAAGCCTTGAGGGTCAAATCCACGTCTGTCTCCGTGGTAGACCAGCCAAGACTGAGCCGCACCGCTCCCTGGGACACCTCCGAACGGTATTCCATTGCCTCTAGCACGTGGGAAGGCTGGACCTTGCCCGACGAACAGGCGGAACCGGACGACACCGCGATTCCCCCAAGGTCGAACCCGATGACCGCCGTCTCGGCCTTCATTCCGGGCGCCGTGAACAGGACGGTATTGGGCAACCGCTTGACGTCATCGGAGAAGACCAGCACGTCCGGCGTCTGCCGCAGCCCGTGCTCGAGCCGGTCGCGCAGTCCCCTGACGCGGGCCGCATCAGGCTTCAGCGCCGCCATCGCGGCCTTGGCGGCCGCACCGAACCCGGCGATGCCGGCGATGTTCTCGGTCCCTGCCCGCCGCCCGAGCTCCTGCCCGCCGCCGCGCAGAAACGCCCCCAGGCCCTCGACGCCCTCGGCGAGCACCAGCGCGCCTGCGCCCTTCGGTCCGCCGATCTTGTGCGCCGACAGCGTCACCAGGTCGGCCTGCGTCGAGGCGAGATCGAACGGGATCTTGCCGAACGCCTGGATCGCGTCGACGTGCAGCAGCCCGCCAGCCGCATGGACGATTGCGGCGACGTCAGCCACCGGCTGAATGGCACCGGTCTCGTTGTTCGCCAGCATCACCGAGACCAGAGCCGGCGGACCGTCGGCCAGCAGTGCGCGCAGATGGTCGAGATCGATCACACCGGCGCGCGTGACATGGATTGCGGCGGTCGCCTCCGTCGCAAACCGACCGCCCGCGAGCACGGACGCATGCTCGATCGCCGACACCAGGAGCCGCTGCACCGGCGCGCCCGCAGCCCTGTGCAATCCCGGCGTCAGTGCGAGCGCATTGGCTTCGGTCCCGCCGGAGAGAAACACCACGTCCTGCGGCCGGCCGCCGACCGCCTTCGCCACAGCATTGCGGGCTTCCTCAAGCAGCCGTCGCGCCCGCCGTCCCTCGCTGTGCACCGAGGACGGGTTGCCGATCAATTCCCACGCCGCAGCCATCGCCGCCTTCGCCTCCTGGCGAAGCGGCGTGGTGGCATTCCAGTCGAGATAGACGCGATCGGCCATGAAACCATCCGCGGCAACCACCGTGGTTGCGGCCTTCACTGCGACATAACGACAGTTGACGACCGAGACCAGATCAGACGTCACCGGCACGGGAGATTTTTCACGCGCGGCAGGAGCCTCGCGCCGCTGCCAGACACGGCGTTCGCGGTCCCCCGAGCGCGATAGCATTATGACAGACTGAAACTTCAGGTAGCCTTCGAAGCAATCCGGCGTGTCGTTCCGGATCGCCGCCGCCGCGTCGGCAACGTGCGCAACGCGACGCGGATTCGCGACCGCCAAGCGGCACAATTTCCTTGATTTTTGCCCCTTGCGTCATGCTAGAAGGCCTCCAGCGTGCCGCGCGGCGGTGCCTGCGCCGATTTCATCACGAGCTGCTCTGTTCGCGAACCGTCGCTGAAGATGGCTCCAACCGGTTGATTGATCGACGTCAATCAAGGGAACGCGGCAATCAAGGGAACACAATGCCTGAAGTCATTTTCACCGGCCCTGCTGGCCGCCTCGAGGGCCGCTACCACCCGGCCAAGCAGAAGAACGCGCCGATTGCGATGATCCTGCATCCGCATCCGCAGTTCCACGGCACGATGAACCACCAGATCGTCTACCAGTGCTACTACGCGTTCGCGCATCGCGGCTTCTCGGTGCTGCGCTTCAACTTCCGTGGCGTCGGCCGCAGCCAGGGCTCGTTCGATCACGGCACCGGCGAATTGTCCGACGCCGCGAGCGCGCTCGACTGGGCGCAGGCGATCAATCCGGAGGCGCGCGCCTGCTGGGTTGCGGGCTTCTCGTTCGGCGCATGGATCGGCATGCAGCTTCTGATGCGCCGGCCGGAGGTCGAGGGATTCATCTCGATCGCGCCGCCCGCCAATCTCTACGACTTCTCGTTCCTCGCGCCCTGCCCGTCGTCGGGCCTGATCGTGCACGGCGACAAGGATGCCGTGGTGCCGCCCAAGGACGTCAACACGCTCGTCGAGAAGCTGAAGACGCAGAAGGGCATCGTGATCGACCAGCAGGTCATCCCCGGCGCCAACCACTTCTTCGACGGCAAGCTCGAGCCGCTGATGGAGACGGTGACCGGCTATCTCGACATGCGTCTCGCCAACGTGCGCTGACGTTGCGCTCCTGTAGCCCGGATGAAGCGCAGCGAAATCCGGGACCACTCTCACCGCGGATAAGAGCCCCGGATTGCGCGGAGCCTGTCATCGGGCGCGCGTTCGCGCGACCCGTTGACTCCATCCGGGCCACGGATTCCAGGTAGCCCGCATGAGCGAAGCGACATGCGGGCGCGGCCGACAAGAACCCGGATATCGCTGCGCTCATCCGGGCTACAGATTCATTCCGGCGCCAGCTTCAGCGCGGCAATCCCGATCAGCACCAGCGCAATCCCCGCGACCTTCATCGGGTTGAGCGCCTCGTTGAACAGCAGCACGCCCATGGCCAGCGTGCCGGCCGCGCCGATGCCGGTCCACACCGTGTAGGCGACGCCGACGCCGAGCACCTGCAGCGCGCGTCCGAGCAGGAACACGAACGCGGCGAGCAGCAGCAGCGAGACCAGCGTCCAGCCGAGCCGCGTATAGCCTTCGGCATATTTCATCGAAATCGCCCAGCCGACGTCCAGCAGGCCGGCGACGATGAGCGCGATCCAGGCAACCGAGTGCGACATGGCTTACGCGGCAAGCTTCAGCATATGCGCGCGGTGGCCGACCAGGAACGCGTGCAACAGCGCCGGATAGTCCGGCGACACCGCACTGCGCACGCTCGGCCGCTGTGCCAGCGCGCTGCGCCAGGCGCGAAGTTTTGGCGTGTGCGTGAAAACAGCGAGATCGGTCAGCTGGTCGAACAAATCGAAATAGCGGAAGATCGGCGCGAACACCGCATCCACCAGACTGAAATTCTGGCCGGCGAAGAACGGGCCGGCACCGAGCGCCGCCTCGACGCGCGCGAATTTCGCCGCGACCGCCTGCCGCTTGCTCTCGAAGGCCGCGGCATCTGTCGCAGTCTCGAGCCCCCAGAGATCGCCGAGAATGGCCGAGCCGAACTCCATCCAGGCGCGATGTTCGGCGCGGACAAGAGGATCCTGTGGGTGCAGCTTCGCCCCCGCTTGCGTCTCCTCGATGTACTCGCAGATCACATTGCTCTCGAACAGCGCGACCTCCTTGCCGTCGTCGCGCGTCACCACCAGCACCGGCACCTTGCCGAGCGGCGAAATCTTCAGGAACCAGTCCGGCTTGTTGGCGAGATCGATGTCGATCCGCTCGAACGGCACGCCCTTCTCACGCAGCGCGATCACCGCGCGTTGCACATAGGGGCAGAGCTTGTGGCTGATCAGTTTCAGGGCGGCCATGACGAACCTCGCGTTCAATGCAACTGCATCGAATTAAATGCAACGGCATGGAACTGTCAAGGTAGATGCATTTGCATCTAAATCACGGTCGCGCGATGATACCCCCGGTCATCGGGATCGGCACCCCCGTGGTGGCGGGGTAGCTCAGCGGCAGGCCCTTCATGCCGCGCGCGGCAAGGAAGCCGAACGCCTGCGCCTCGATCGCATCCGCCGCCCAGCCGAGCGCCTCGGCCGGCTCGACGGTCGCCGGCGCCAGCCGCTCGCGCAGCATCCGCATCATCGTGAGGTTGGAGGCGCCACCGCCGCAGATGATCCAGCTCTTCGGCCGTTTCGGCAGCAGCGGCACGACGCGAGCGATTGCCGCGGCAGTGAAGGCGGTCAGCGTCGCGGCGCCATCGGCCGGCGCCACGGCGCCGAGCTTGAGGCTCGCGAAGTCGTTGCGGTCGAGCGATTTCGGCGGCGGCAGCGCAAAGAACGGCAGCTTCAACGCCTGTGCGATCCAGGCCTCGTCCGGTTTGCCCAGCGCGGCGAACTTGCCGGCGGTGTCGAACGGCTGATGCATCTGACGGAACATGAAGTCGTCGAGCAGCGCATTGCCCGGCCCGGTGTCGCAGGCGATCAGCGTGTCCGTGCCGTCGATATAGGTGATGTTGGAGACGCCGCCGATATTGACCACGACGATCGGCCCCTCGCGGTTCAGCGATTGCGCCAGCGCGCGGTGGTAGACCGGCACGAACGGCGCGCCCTGCCCGCCGGCCTCGACGTCGGCGGCGCGGAAATCGTGCATCACCGGAATGTGGATCACCTTGGCGAGCGCCAGGGCATCGCCGATCTGCACGGTCAGCCTCCGCTCGGGGCGGTGCAGCACGGTCTGACCATGGAACCCGACGATGTCGATGTCCTGGGCCGAGATCCGGTGCTGGGCCGTGAAGCTGGCGACCGCCTCGGCATGGGCCGTGGTGACGGCCTGCTCGGCCTGCCGCAAAATCCCCGGCCGGGCGTCGCGCCGCGACAGATGGACCGCCTCCGTCAGCGCCTGGCGCAGCAGGCTGCGCTCGCCTTCGGTATAAGGCCGATAGCCCGTGGGCCCGAAGGCCTTGATCTGGCGGCCGTCGGTCTCGATCAATGCCACGTCGACCCCGTCGAGCGAGGTACCGCTCATCAGACCGAGTGCCGTTAACATCATGTTGGAAGCGCCCCAGCCGGGAACCCCCGGCTTGTCTCAAACAAGTACATCCTATAATGCCACTGCGCGTTCGCCTGCGGCAGCCTCAGCGCCAAGGTTCCGCAAATTGATGCAAAAACCGTAAAAACAGAACGAGCTGGCTGGCCGACAAATGACTGCATTTAAATCGGATTTCCTGAACACTTTACAGGAACGCGGCTTCGTCCACCAGTGCTCCGATTTCGAGGGCCTCGACGCGCTTGCCGCGAAGGGCGAGGCGACAGCCTATGTCGGCTATGACTGCACCGCACCGTCGCTGCACATCGGCAACTTCCTCACCATGATGATGCTGTACTGGCTGCAGCAGAGCGGCAACAAGCCGATCACGCTGATGGGCGGCGGCACCACGATGGTCGGCGACCCCTCCGGCAAGGACGAGACGCGCGCGATGCGCACGGTTGCGGAGATCGAAGCCAACAAGGCCTCGATCCGCGGCGTGTTCGCCAAGGTGCTGCGCTACGGCAACGGGCCTTCCGACGCCATCATGCTCGACAATGCCGAGTGGCTGACCAAATTGAACTGGATCGAGATGCTGCGCGACATCGGCCGGCACTTCTCGGTCAACCGCATGCTGACCATGGACTCGGTGCGGCTCCGGCTCGAACGCGAGCAGGAGATGAGCTTCATCGAGTTCAACTACATGGTCTGCCAGGCCTACGACTTCGTCGAGCTGTCGCGCCGCGCCGGCTGCCGGCTGCAGATGGGCGGCTCAGACCAGTGGGGCAATATCGTCAACGGCGTCGATCTCGGCCGCCGCATGGGCACGCCGCAACTGTTTGCGCTGACCACGCCGCTGCTCACCACCGCCTCCGGCGACAAGATGGGCAAGACCGCCAAGGGCGCGGTGTGGCTCAACGCCGACCAGTTCTCGCCCTACGATTTCTGGCAGTACTGGCGCAATGTCGAGGACGCCGACGTCGTCAAGTTCCTCAAGCTGTTCACCATCCTGCCGATGAGCGAGATCAGCAAGCTTGCGGCGCTGGCCGGCGGCGAGATTAACGAGGCCAAGAAGGTGCTGGCGACGGAAGCGACCGCCCTGCTCCATGGCCGCGATGCAGCGAACGAAGCCGCCGAGACCGCGCGCCGCACCTTCGAGGAAGGTGCGCTGGCCGAAACCTTGCCGACGGTGGAAATTCCGCGCGGCGAATTTGAAGCCGGCGTCGGCGTGCTCGTCGCCTTCGTTAAGGCCGAGCTCGTCGCTTCCAACGGCGAAGCGCGCCGGCAGATCAAGGGCGGCGGCCTGCGCGTCAACGATGCTGCCGTGACCGACGAGAAGATGTTGCTGACTTCGGCCAATCTCACGCCGGAAGGCGTGGTGAAACTGTCGCTCGGCAAGAAGCGCCACGTCCTGCTGAAGCCTGCATAGGCGCATTCGCATTTGTCGGTTGCAGGGAGTGCGGAAAGCGCGCTCCCTGCCTGAGCGCGATCAGCAAAAGCGGACTTCCGGTTTTACGTCCGATCGCGCTCGAAAAGAATGCGATGGACCAGCAGACCACGCCTCCGAACGACACGCTTGCAACGCCGGCGAAGCAGTCCCGCGTCGCGCTGAACGTGCTCGCGCTCTGCTTCGTGCTGTCGGTGCTTGGGCGCGGCCTTAGCGACAGCTTCACCGTTTTCCTGAAACCGATCTCGGAAAATTTCGGCTGGGACCGCGCCTCTGTAGTGTCGGTCTACTCGCTGACCTGGCTCGCCAGCGGCCTGACCGCGCCGCTGGTCGGACGCCTGTTTGACCGCTCGGGTCCGCGCGTGGTCTATGCGCTGGGCCTGTCGCTGCTCGGTTGCGCATTCCTCGTTGCTTCACGCGCGCAAGAGCTCTGGCAATTCCAGCTCAGCGTCGGACTCTGCGTCGGTTTCGGCACCGCGCTGATCGGCAATGTGTCGAATTCGATCCTGCTCGGCCGCTGGTTCGGACCACGCCTGCCGACCGCGATGGCCGTGATGTATTCGGCGACCGGCGCCGGCCTCTTGCTGCTGTTGCCGCTGTCGCAGGTCTTGATCGACCGGATCGGCTGGCGCGAGGCCTATCAGGTGTTCGGCATCGGCGCGCTCTGCCTGCTTGTTCCGCTGGTCTTTCTGCCGTGGCGGCTGCTCGCCGGCGGATCGCCGCATATCGTCAGGAAGGCGGAAAGCAGCTTGGCCGACGAAGGCTGGACGCTGCTCAGCGCGATGCGCCACCACGCCTTCTGGGCGCTGTTCTCCACCTTCTTCTTCACCGCGATCGCGATGTACGCGCTGACCGCCCAGATCGTCGCCTATTTGATCGATGTCGGCTTCCCGCCGCTACAGGCAGCAACCGCCTGGGGCTTCTCCGGCGTCGCGCTGTTCGTCGGCATGCTCGGCGTGTCCACCCTCGACGGCATCATCGGCCGCCGGCCCTCGGTATTGTTCAGCTACGGCGTCTCGATCCTCGGCATCATTCTGCTCTGGCTGCTGCAGTGGTATCCGAACTACTGGCTGCTGACCGGCTTCATCATCTGCTTCGGCAGCATGATCGGCTCGCGCGGCCCGCTGATCACCGCGACCGCGCTGAAGATCTTCCGTGGCGAGCGCGTCGGCACGATCTACGGCACGATCATGATCGGCAGCGGCCTCGGCTCCGGCCTTGGCTCATGGGGCGGCGGCCTGATCCACGACTGGACCCACAGCTACAATCCGCTGATCGTCTTCGCGCTGGTCAATGTGGTGCTCGGCCTGATCCCGTTCCTGGTGGTGCCGGCGCTGCGGCGGTGAGTTCGTGACCTGCACGTCCGCTTACCCCGCGAAGGCGACGTGGAATCCAACATGAACGCCTGCCGGCCTTGGGCCAGCGCCTTGGGCCAACAGGCGACATTCGCGAAATGAAACAGGCCGCCAACTGCAGCGGCCCAAGTCGATGACTCCAATTCCTTGATTGCGAGGACCGGCTCGAGCGGCCTTGGAAGCCCCGGAAGTCGTCCTCTAGTCCGGTACTGCTAGTCGCAGCGACGGACCCTCCGGACCGATCCGTCGTCACGCTCGATCGTGACGGTGCGGCATCCGCGATATCCGCGATCATATCCGTAGGCGCGATAAGCGGGTCGATCGTAATCTCGGTAGTAACGGGGCTCCGGGCCCACTCTTACGCCGCCGAGCGGAGTATCAACGGCAACCTGAGCCGACGCGGGTGCAATGGAGATCGGCGTGGCCATAGCGAAACCGGCGACCGCCAGTGCACCAGCCAGTAACAGCGTTCTCATGAGAGTTCCTCCTGAGTCATTGAATTGCTCTCCAACATCCCAGATAGGCCAAGGTTCCTGCGCGAACTTCATCCGGACAGCGGGCCGCTCAGACTTGGTGGCAGCCTCAGATGAATACGGACAGAAACCCGCCACCGCGCGCATTCCTGAACCAGGCAAATGCAACCGAGAAGTCTGTCGGGGGTCGAGAGCGGACTCGGCGCGGAGCAAATAACCCCGAGGGGCCGGCAAGACAGACATTGTCGCATGTATCGGCTCGATCTAGGCTTCCGCCGCCGAGGGGCCTCCATGGATATCAAGCGGGCATTACCCCACCCCCAACTTCGCGACGTCTTACGCGCGTTCGAGGAGAGGCGCGTGGAGCTGGGTAGCGCGGTCCTGGCCTGGCCCGTCGCCGCACGGCCGCATCAAATCCTGATTGTCCACCTGGCTGATCCATATCGTGTCCGCATCGACGGTGGCCAGGCGAACGCTACGCCCGATACGAGCATTGTCGGTCCGCAAACCTATCGCAGAGCCCACGTTTGTCTATCGGGTTCGATCCACGTTTTCAGCATACTGTTTCAACCGGCCGGCCTGAACCGATTGGCTGGAATCGACATGGCGTCGTTGGTCAACCAGGACCCGGCAGCCTCCGATGTCCTCGGCCAATCCGCCACGGCCGTTGGCGACGCGGTGCGCCTTGCGCCGGACTTCAATCTGCGCGTCGCCGCCGTCGAACGCTGGGTTGAGACAATGCTTGAGAAGCGCGGCCCCGACTGCGCGATTGGCGTCGCGTCACGCCGGATGATCGCCGTACGGGACCGTTCGCGGATCGGGGACCTCGTTGCAAATTCCGGCCTCAGCCCCAGTCAGTTCCAGCGCCGGTTTGCGACGCAGGTTGGAATGACGCCCAAACTGTTTGCCCGAACAATCCGGTTCGACCGGGCGTTGATCGCCCGCCGCGATGCCCCGCACCGGACCTGGACCGACATTGCTCACGAACTCGGCTACTTCGATCAGGCCCATTTCATCCGCGAATGCCGCGTTTTCGCCGGCCTGCCGCCTACCGGCCTCGTCGGCGACTGGGACAACATCTTTTTCCCCGGCGGATGACCGAAATTTACAAGCGTTCACGCGGGCTCCACGGCAACGTCTGCCCTCACCGAAGACCAGGATGACGGCGAGCATGACGCGACGCAAATTCGTGTCGTTGCTGCCAGCATCGCGGTCGGCGGTCCGAGAGAACCGGAGCGATGGGCATGTCGACAAACCTGGAGCACTTCAAGGCCATCATCGAACGTGGCTTTTCTCAGGGCGATCTGACGGTCGCAGACGAAGTTTGCGCCGAGAAGCTGATCGAACATGAGTATCTATCGAAAACCGACCTTCCCGGCCCGCAAATCCTGAAGGCGCAGATCGAAGATGCGAGAGGCAGCATCAAGAACCTGCGGCTCGCGATAGAGGCGATCGTGGAAGCTGGCGATACGGTATGGGCGCGCAGCAAGGCAACAGGCGTCGATCCGCGATCAGGAAAACCAGTCACCATCGACGTTATCGACATCTGTCGATTTGCCGACGGCAAACTGATCGAACACTGGGGCGTGCCCGACCGCTTTGCGCTTCTTCACCAGATTGGAGCGCTGCCACCTCCGCCCAAATTAACCTAGCGCTGGCGCGGGGCTGTGAACCACTGCGGCAACATTATCCCGGCACATGACTGGAGCGACGGACAGCATGGTATCACCGCGAATACTCGGCCCACATGATGGTCATCTCGCCGTTCTCGGCGGCACGAGCGCCAGGTTCATGGTCGAAGGGGACGACGCCGGCAGGTGCTTTGCGCTCGTCGAGCATCCAATGCAGCCGCACGCTTTGGCAGCCCCCATGCACCGGCATCATCGCGAGGACGAGTACAGTTTCGTCCTCGAAGGCAGGATCGGGGCGCTGCTCGGCGAGTCCGTCGTGATCGGCAATCCGGGAGACCTGATCTTCAAGCCGCGCGAGCAGTGGCACACATTTTGGAACGCCGGGGACACGCCGGCCCGCGTACTGGAAATCATATCGCCCGCCGGATTTGAGGCCTATTTCCGTGAGCTCGGAGCGGAGTTGATCAATGGTCCGCCTGATCCGCAGCGCCTGGCGGCGCTCTGCGCGCGCTATGCGCTCGACATGGACATGAGCAGCGTGCCCGGACTGATCCAGCGCTTCGGGGTTCGCTTTCCGGGAGCGCCATCGGCGGCGCCGCGCTGATTTTGCATTGACGCGCTAGTTGTTCGTCGTCGGCAGATCGTTCGGGCCGTACTGCTTGAACTCGAAGATCTTGCGCGTCAGCCCGGGGGCCAGCGCGGAGATCGGATTGACGCGCAATACCGGCGCGCTCGGCGTTCCCACCACTTCATAGGTCACGCCGATCAGGCCTTCATTGCTGCCGGCGCCGAGGAAAATCCCGAAGAACGGGATCTGGCCGAACATGTTGTTCAACCCGTACATCGGAATGAAGGTGCCGTTCATCCGCACCTGGTTGCCGATATAGTCGATGCTGCCTTCGATGGTCGCGCCGATGGTCGGTCCCTTGACCACACCATTGCGGATCGAAAGCTGGCCGCTCTGGCGGGTGAATTCGGCGCGCAGCGCGTCGAACCCGATGCCGTTCTGGGTGCTGACCGGCCCGCCGGCAACGGCGCGATCGAGCTGGGTTTCGCCCTTCACCGAGAAGCCGGTGATATTGATGAGCCCTTCCCTCGGGCTCGGCTCGGGGATCGGCGGCTCCATCGCCAGCGTGAGCTGGCCGCCGACCACCTTCGAATAGGTGTCGATGAAGCGCAGGAACGCGCCGGCGTCGGCGGTCTGCAGATAGATCACCTCGCGGCCCTGCTGGCGTCCGCGCATATCGACCGTGACGGGGGTGTCGCGGCCGACCTTGCCGCTCAGCGTGAACGCCTTGAAGAACCCATTGCGGCGCGAGACCTTGGCGTCGACGCTGCGCAGCGCTTCGCCGTTGAATCCTGCGACCGCGCCGAGTTTCAGATCGACATCGAAATCGGTGGTCCTGGTCTTGCTCTTGGGATCGCTGTCGCGGCCGGAGATCACCGACTTCAGGAAGCCGCGGCCGTCGAACACGTCGCCGCGCATCGTCACCTTGATCACGCCGTCGGGACCGCGATCGGCGCGCAGCGATGTCTTGTCACCTTCCGACGGCGCGTAGGTCGGGAAGTACGCATTCATGAGGTCGCCGTTCTGGTCGACCTCGAGCGCTCCCTTGATCGACACGCCGGCGCCGTCGATCGAGATGTCCTCGAACCTGGTCGATTGCCCCTTCGGCACCACGTTGAAGGTCGCCTTGCCGGCCCTGCCCTGCGCCTTGACCCAGCCCGGAAGAATGTTGTCGAGCTTGAGCTGGGTCAGGTCGGCTTCGACGCCCATCTTGGTGGTGGGGTTGTCGCCGCTGCCGATCTTGCCGCTCAGCTTGATCGGGATCGCGCCCGAGACCGCGGGACCGAGATCGAGCCCGAGGCGCGCGCGGCTCGCATCGTCCAGCGTCGCCTGCAGCTTGACGTCGGCATCGCCCTCAGCCGGCTTGCGGTAGTCGAGCGAGGCCGCCTGCCCGTTGATCTTGACGTCGCCCTTGACCTGGAAGCCGGCATTGCTGGCGATCACCTTCAGCGTGTTGGCTTCGAGCTTCTGGTTCATCACCAGCTTGTCGACGGCAACGCCGGAGATGTCGGCGGTGACCGAGTAGAGCGTATCGGCCTTGGTCAGCTCGCCCTTCACGGGCATGCCGAGATTGATCGTCGCGGTGACGTTGCCCTTGCTGGCGTTGGGATCGATCGGCGGACCGGAGAGATCGCTGAGCCGGTCGGACGCGAGGATTTCGGCGGCGGCCGGCACCGGACAGTCGACCCGGAACTTGACCTTCGACGGCGACGGCTTCGGCGCCATGTCCGGCACCTCGAAGGTGAAGTCCGACAGCGTGATCTTGCGGCCCGCCGGCGTGTCGGCAATGCCCTGGTTGATGGTCACGGTCGCGGTGCGGCCGGTCACCCGGGCCTTCAGATCCGCGTCGTGCACCGCGGGCATCTGATCCACCGGACGCACCGTGACACCCGAGGCGACAATGTTGACCGAGAGGCCGTCATCCGGGATCGGCGGTCCCTTGCGCGACAGGTTGTGCACCGGCGAATTGACGCCGACATCGATACGCTGGAGCGTGCCGCGGTCGATCCGCTCGAGCACCCATTCGCGCACCTCGGGCACGATGATGATCGGCCATATCCGTTTCAGGGCCGAGGCCGACATCGGCGTGCCGGCGAATCCGAGTTGCAGCCGCGGCTCGCCGGAATAGTCGATGCTGCCGGTTCCGGCGACGCCGATCTCGCCATTGGAGATGTCGGCCTGGGTCAGCAGCACGCGCTTCTTGTCGGTGTCGAACCGGAAGCCGATGTTGATGCGATTGAAGATCAACGGCGCTTCGTTTTTGTCGGCGCCGGCCAGCACGATGGTGCCGCCCGACAGGCCGGCCTGCCAGTCGGTGACGTTGTCGTTCGGCGGCTCGAGATGGCCGAGCAGCGTGATGCGGTTGGCGCCCGAGATGATCTTGATCGGCGCCAGCAGCACGCGCCGCCCCGAATCCCATTCCACGCTCATCTCGGCCGAATCGATCGGCATCGGGTAGTCGGGCGTGTCGGTGTCGATGATGTTGCCGGCGCCGACATTGATCTTGCCGCGGAAGTAGGTCGGCAAGCCGTCGCGGCCGAGCTCGCCCTTCATCTCGCCCGACAGCGGCAGGTCGGCGGTGTAGGTCAGATCCTTGGTTCGGAGCGCGAGCAGGATGTTCCTGGTGGAAACCTTGTCGGCCTTGATGTCGACCGAGCGCACGCCGTTCTGCTGCGGTCCGACCAGCACGCGCACCGACCAGGGTTTTGCGCCCTCCTCGCCGAAGCTAAGCGCAACGCCGCCGCCGCTCGGGCGCCGCAGGCTGAGGCTGATGTTCTCAAAGCTCCATTTGTTGCCGCGCTGCTGATCGTCGACGACGAGATTGCCGTTCTTCAGGCCGATCTCGTTGAGGTTCTGCCCGTCGAGGCCGGTCATGCTGAGGCTGTCGAGCCAGTCGAGACCGGCGAGCAGCCCGCTCTGGGCCGAATCGGGTGGCGCCGAGGGCTCGGCGGCAACCGGCGGCGAGGCAACCGGCGGCGGCGGTGCTGCGGGTGTCGGCCGCGGGAATGTCGGCGGCATCCCCGCCTCCCGCTTGGAGGCAACGCCGGTGGCCAGCGGCTTTGCGGTGTCGCCGGCGGACACCGTGACATTGCCGTCGGGCGTGATGCGCACCGACAGTTCCGCATCGACCAGATTGAGGCTCTCCGCCCGCAACTGACCCATCAGGAGCGCGGTTCCCGACAGGCGCACTTCGGCCTTGGGCGCGCTCGCAACCACCGCATGGTCGCGGTCGCGGACGATGATGTCGCGGATGCGCACCGCGATCCTGACGCGGCCAGCGCGCTCGATCTGCGTTCCACCGACCTCGACCGTGTTGCCGTGGCCGATATTCTCCTCGATCGCCGCGGCAAGCCACGGCGTCGCCATGTCGAGATTGATCGGGCCGGCGCCGAGCCGCCACCACAGCGCGCCGAAGCAGGTCGCGAACATCGCGACCAGCACCACGAGGACCAGTCCGATGCGACGGATCCAGCGCCCGCCGTGCAGCCAGCGCTGCATGCCGGAGCAGAAATCAGTGAAGCGATGCAGGTTGGTGTTGGAACGCGCCAGCAATTGCCGCGCACGGTTGCCCGCCGCCTCATCCTGCTCGTCCCACGCAGCGTCGTCTTCCCATTGCGAGAAGTCAGCCCCGGCGCGCGGATTTGGACCCTGCGGCGACGTGTTCCTTGCCATTGCCTCTCGGTGCTGACGGCGAAGCTGATCGCCGCCATCGGGGCGCCCGTCGATGCGTATCGAGCGCTCCTGTGCCGGCATCGCCGCCTATCCTCGCCTAATCATGTTACTCGCCGATGGCCCCCAGAACGGACCAAACCAACCAATCAAAAGCCAATTCAGCAAGCGGACGGGTCACGCGTCGAATTCCTTGTCACCATACTCCGTGGCCATCAAACTTGCCCAGCGGCCGGAGCGAATCCGGCCGCCGCCAATAAGACCCGCAATACCCCAATGGTTGAGCTTCGGAAAGCGACGAAAGGAAGGCGTATGTCCAAGAAAACGCGCAAGAAATCCTCCAACACAACCGGAAAGCGGGTCGCAACAAAGGTTGCGCGCGCCGCAAGCGCAAGCACTGGGAAGTCCGCGACGAAAACCCGCACAGCGGTTGCGAAGAAGGCGGCGGCCAAGAAAACAACTAAGAAAACAACTAAGAAAACGACCAAGGCAACGAAAGCAAAGACCGCAGCGGGTGTTCGAAGCAAAGCCTCGCACAAGGCGGCATCGAAACCGTTAAAGCGAGAGCCGGCCGCGACAGTGACCAACTCGTCCGTCGTCACACTTGCCGAGGGCGCCACGGCGCCTGGCTTCAACCTGCCGCGCGACGGCGGGGGCAGCGTTTCGCTGAAGGATTTTGCCGGCAGGAAGCTGGTGCTGTTTTTCTACCCCCGCGCCGATACCCCCGGCTGCACCAGGGAGGCGATCGATTTCACCCGGCTCAAAAGCGAGTTCGCAGCCAGCGGGACCGAAGTGGTCGGCATTTCCGCCGACACGGTTAAGGCGCAGGAGTCATTTCGAAACAAACACCAGCTGTCGGTGCCGCTGGTCTCCGATCCGGCCCACCAGATGCTGGAAGCGTACGGCGCCTGGGGCGAAAAATCCATGTATGGCAGGACCTTCATGGGAATTATTCGCACCACGGTTCTGGTCGATTCCAGTGGAAAAGTCGCCCGCGTCTGGCGTCATGTGAAGGTCGACGGCCACGCCGAAGCGGTACTGGAGGCTGCCCGAGCGCTCTGACGGGACGAGTTCCGTTTCCTGAAAATTAACCATGACGGGCTCAAATCGGCCCCGCAAATTAGCCGTACGGAGCTTGGTCCGACCGGCCGCGGGAGTACCGATGTCGAGCCGGTCCGGTCACCACCAGGAACATCACAAACACCATCATCCGCAGGACCATGGCCGGACGCCGGCGCGCCGTCCGGCAGCCCATCACACCGCACCCGCAGCGGTGGCGACCTCCAGCGAGGGCTATACCCTGGTCCATGCCGGCAAGCAGGTCCGGTTCGGGCCGGTGGTGTTCTGGATCATCGTCGGCACCGTGGTGCTGCTCGGCATGTGGTCGGCGGCGACCGCGACCTATTTCGCCTTCCGCGACGACGTGCTGACCCGGCTGATCGCGCGCCAGGCCGAGATGCAATACGCCTATGAGGACCGCATCTCGGAGCTTCGCGCCAAGGTCGACCGCACCACCAGCCGCCAGCTGCTCGACCAGGAGCAGTTCGACCAGAAGCTCGACCAGATCATGAAGCGGCAGTCGACGCTGGAATCGCGCGCGACTGCGCTCGGCGCGATGCCCGACGTCACCAGCACCGGATCGATCAAGCCGCAGGGCCGCGCCGAGGCGGCGCCGTCCTCCGGCACGTTAAAACCCTCGCCGATCAGCGACACCGTGATCTTCGTGGCGCCGCCGGATCGCGAGGCGCGGCTGGAATCGCGCGCGCCGCTGATCGCCAAGACGCAGCCGAACCAGTTCGCCAAAGCTCAGGGCGTCGACAACGTGCTGGTCCGCCTGCAGACCTCGCTTGACCAGGTCGAGCGGCGCCAGGTTGCCGCGCTCGCCTCGGTCGAGGACAGCATCGATTCCAAGGTGCGCCGGATGCGCGGCGTGATCTCCGATCTCGGCCTCAACATGGCACAGCTCGAAGCGGCGACGCCGCGCTCCGGCATGGGCGGGCCCTTTGTCCCTGTGAAACTCTCTGCCGACGCCGGCGCGTTCGAACGCCAGCTCTATCGCATCAACATCAACCGCGCACAGATGCAGCGGCTCAACCAGACGCTGGCGCTGGTGCCTTACCGCAAGCCTGTGGTCGGTGAAGTCGAATTCACCAGCGGCTTCGGCGTGCGTACCGATCCCTTCCTCGGCCGGCCGGCGATGCACACCGGCCTCGACTTCCGGGCCGCGCAAGGCGATCCGGTGCGTGTCACGGCCAACGGCAAGGTGGTGTCGGCGGGCTGGGCCGGCGGCTATGGCCGCATGGTCGAGGTCGATCACGGCAACGGCCTGTCGACCCGTTATGGCCATCTCTCCGAGATCGGCGTCAAGGTCGGCGAATACGTCAAGATCGGCCAGGTGATCGGCGCCGTCGGCTCGACCGGCCGCTCCACCGGTCCGCATCTGCATTACGAGACCCGCATCGACGGCGAAGCGGTCGATCCGCAGAAATTCCTCCGCGCCGGCGTCCGGCTCAGCGCGGGCTAGTTCAATCGCACAACGATCGATCTGAACATCGGCGCAAGCGGTCTCACTCGCGCCGATCGCGTTTGTGGCTTCAGCGGCGTCCGCCGCCGCCCATGCCGCTAGGCGGCCCGCCGCCACCGAATCCACCGCCGGGACCGAGCGGCCCGCCGGGCGGGCCGAAGCCACCGGGACCGGGGCCGGTCGGTCCACCACTCAGCGGATCAGGCGCAGTCCCGCCGCCTGGCGGGCTGCTGCCCGGCATGCCGGACGGCGCCCCACCGGGGCCGCCACCCGGACCGCCGCCACCAGGCGCGCCGCGGCCGCCCGGTCCGCCAAGTCCCGATCCAGATCCCGATCCATGACCCGGCCCGGATCCGCCGCCGGGGCCACGGCCCGGCGTACCCGGGCTCTTCACCGACGAGCCCGGGAACTTGCCGACCGATTGCACCGATTCGACGCGCAGCTCGCGCGGGCCCGACAGCCGCGCGTTGACGACGACGCGCGTGTCGGCCGCCGGCGAGAACCGCGAATGGTCGCGCGCGACAAAGCCGGACCCGAGCTGCAGATCATTGCCGACCCGCCGCACATAGGCCTCGATCAACAGCCGGTTCGCGCCGGCGAGATCGGAGAAATCGTCGGCGCGGCTGCGCGACACCTGCATCACGCCCTGCGCGACGTGTCCTTCGGCTAGCACGCGCTGACCGACCAGCGCCGCATCGACGCCGGCGAGCTTGAGCTCGCCGATCCGCAAGACGCCGGCACGGTCGCGCTCGAGCGGCCCTGCGACGCGCGCGGCAGCGTCATGGCGCTCCTGCACCAGACTTGCGACGACGACGCCGTCGGTGCGGCGCAGCCCGAACACGGCGACATGCGCGCCCACCTTCAGCCAGCTCTCGCGTCCGGTCCAGGCGACCGTCTGGCCGAGCACCGTCAGCCCGCCCGGCCTCACCTGCTCGACCGGCCCGGTCACCTCGCTGGTCACATCGATGCGTTTGGTCGACAGCGTGCCACCGGCGTCGCGCTGCGCCACCACGCGCGCGAGCTGTCCGATCCGCAGCGCCTTGGCGCTCGCCGCTTCGCCGTCGATTCTGACCGGCACGTCGGGTGCATAGGCGACGCGCTCGCCATTGACATAGATCGAGCCGAACCGCTGGATCACGCCGACGATGCCGGTGCCACCGATGCCCTGATCGGAACCGGTGATGCCGGTGCCGCCGATGCCCTGATCGTTGCCGCGCTTCTTGACCTGCGCGCCCGCGAGCGACGTTCCGGCAAGCCAGAAGCCGACAAGCAGCGCGCGGCGCGAGATAACGGGCGGACCGTTCACGACGCACCGCCTTCGTCGGCATCGTCATCGACCGGGCCGTCCGGACCCTCGCGATAGATGTAGATGCCGAAATTCCAGCGATAGTCGCCGCCCTTGTCTTTTGCCAGCGCGCGATTGGCCTCGCGGTTGGCGACCTTGAGCGCCTCCATCGCCAGCTCGCGCGAGCGGCCCTCGAGCCGTTTTGCAAGCTTCGCCGACAGGCCGTCGTAATGCACCGCGCGCTCGAGGAAGCGCGGCGCGGCCGAGGATACGTTGAGCTCGGCGGCCGCGACATGGTCGTGCAGGTTGCGGCCGAGATAGTGCCATTTGCGGTCGTCGTCGCCATGCGGCACGAAGGCCTCCTCGACCAGCATGATCTCGTCGTCGTCGTTGATGGTGACGAGCTTGCGGTCGAGCCATTCGTCCAGCACCGCGCGTGGCCGCACATCCTTGGTGATCGATTCGACCAGCGTCTCGAACGACGGCGCGCCGCCTTCGGCGGTGCGCGGCAGCGGCAGCGGATCGCCCTTGGCATCGGTGAACTCGGGCGCGGCCAGCCAGCGCGCGATGATCGCGCTGGTGCGCGACAGCGTCGCCGGCACCGCATTGACCGGCGCGCCGGCGCCGCGCAGCCGCGCCACCTCCTTGCGGTGAATGCCGGTCAGCAGGCTAACGCGGCTGTCGGTCTGCTCCTTGCCCTCGAGCGCGAAGTCGTGCTCGGCGACGTTGACATAGAGCTCGCGCAGCAGCTGGGTCAGCGCCGGAAACGTCATGCCGCCGCTGATGCAGAGCCGCACCAGCGGGCGCAGCATCCGCGCCAGCGGCGCATGCAACTTCGCTGCGGCGATCGGCGCGGACGATCCCACCTTCGACTTCGGGGCCTTGGCATTCATGCCTAACTTTTAGCCGCCCGCGCCGTGGGACACAATCCCACCTCACTTGACGTGTGATATTTTCCCACTTATGGGAAACAAAATCACCTCCGGACACAGTCCGCGCGCTCGCTAGCGGGTGTCACGGCGCCCGGCACTGCCGCCATCGCCACGGACCGCTCCATGACGTCTGCCCGATTCGACCTTGCGATCGCGGAAGCCTGCCGGATCGCCCAGGTTCCCTTTGAGGAGTTCGTGTCGACGGTGATGGCGGGCGGCTATCCCTGCCTGCCGGGCGTTGCGCCCGGATCGCCGCGCCGCTTCGACGAAACCGACCTGCTCGCGCTCTACATCTACGGCCGCCTGCTCGCCTTCGGTTTCGGCGGTCTGCGCGCCGGCGAATATGCCTGCCGCGCGCATGCCGGCCTCCGCGCCGAGCCTCGCGCGCAATCGATCTCGATTGCGCTGACGTCCGACGGCGGCAAGCGCGTCGTGACCGAGCAGGATCTGCAGCGCCCGGCAGCGGCAATGTTGCCCGAGCGGATTCATTTCGACATCGCCGCGATCAGGCGCCAGCTCCGGCAACCGGCCGACCGCAGCGCCGCCGAGCCGGTCTGACGCTCCGCTAGCAACTCGCGCATTTGCTCGCCCGCCCCGCGCCATCGCGGCGCGATCGCACCGTCATGCGTTCCGATCCTTCCTCCCAGAAAAGTTGTCCACCGCCATATGTGGGACATAATCCCACATTTTAGTCCGACGCCATTGACGTGTGAAATTTTCCCACGTATCCAGAATCCGTTCAGCAGGGAATCCGACGCAATGTCTCTTCGTTCGGCCCGCGAATCCGGTTCGTTTCACGAATCCGATTCGTTTCACGAATCCGGTCGGTTCGCCGCCACCACATTCCGCTTCACGCCGCGGGTCCCCTGCGGCCCGATCGAGCCGGTGTTTCCGGCGCTGCTGCGCTCGCTGGTGTTCGCCGCCGCGCTGGCGCTGCCGTTCATCGTCGCCCTGTTCGTCGCATGATCCGGATCGAGCCGCCCATGATCGTCGTCAACGAGCCGGCCCGGCGTCCGTCGGTGCTCCACATCTTCAAGGTCTACTATCCCGACCTGTTCGGCGGCACGCTGACGGTGATCCGCGATATCTGCGCCGGACTGAAGGACACCTTCAACGCCGCCGTGCTGGTCTGCTCGCGCTCCGGCGGCGAGCGGCAGATCGTGGTCAACGACGTTGCGGTCGAGCGCGTGCACTCGTTCGGCGACGTGCTGTCGCTGCCGGCGGCGCCGACCTATCCGTGGCGGCTGTCGCGCCGCATCGCCGAGCACGATCTGCTGGCGCTGCACGCCCCCTTCCCGCTCGCCGACCTCGTCTTCGCCTTCGGGCTCGGCCGCACGCGCCCGCTGGTCGTGCACTGGCACGCCGACATCGTCTCGCACGCGGCCTTGCGGTTCCTGGTCGAGCCGATGATGCGGCGAACGCTGCGCCGGGCCGCCGCGATCATCGTCTCCGATCCGGTGCTGATCGAAACCACGCCGCTGCTGCAGGAATTTTCCGACAAGTGCCACGCCGTTCCGTTCGGCGTCGATGTCGCCAAATATGACCGGCCGGCCGCACAGGCCGACGACGTCAACGCGCGCGGCCGTCTCGTGCTCGCCTGCGGACGGCTGGTGCCCTACAAGGGTTTTGACGTGCTGGTGCGCGCCGCGCATGCCCGCAATTTCGAGGTCTGGATCGTCGGCGAGGGCCGCGAGCGCGACAACCTCGAGCAGCTGATCCGCGACTATGGCTTGCAGGACCGTGTCCGCCTGCTCGGCTCGGTGTCCGAGAGCGAACGCGTCAAGCTGATGCGCATCGCCGACGTCTTCGTGATGCCGTCGGTGACCAATGCAGAGACCTTCGGGCTGGCGCAGCTCGAGGCGATGGCCGCAAGCCGGCCCGTCGTCAACACCGCGCTCGACACCGGCGTTCCGCATGTCGCCCGCGACGGCCTCGAGGCCATCACGGTGCCGCCCGGCGATCCCACCGCGCTTGCCGACGCCATCGAGACGCTGATCAACGATCCCGAGCGGCGCCGCCGCATGGGGCAGGCCGCGCGCCATCGCGCGATGACGAAATACTCAACCGCAGCCTTCAAGGAGGGAGTCGAGACGGTGTATCGCAAGGTCGTTACCGAGGAGGCCGCCGCAAGGGACGCGGGGTCGTCAGCCCCAGCCCCGCATCCCCGAACGGCAGGGCTCGTCGGCGCGATCCAGATCGCGGCAACACTGGCCTGGTCCGACGTGCGTCATCGCTACGTCCGCTCCCTCCTTGGACCCTTCTGGATGTCGATCCAGATGGCAATCATGGTGGCCGTGCTCGGCTCGGTCATCGGCCATCTCTCCAACGCCAGCGCGGTGGCGCGGCTGCCGATGCTGGCGGCAAGCCTCACCGCCTGGACCTTCCTCAACAGCGTGGTGCTCGACGCCACCACTGCGCTGCAAGGCTCGGCCAGCCTGATCAAGGATCGCGCGCTGCGGCCGGTGATCTTCCTGCTGCAATGTACCTTCCGGCAGGCGCTGTTCGCGGCCCATAACGCGGTCGTGCCGCTGCTTCTGTGGCTCGTGCTGACGCCGCGCGATGTCGGCGGCGCCATCGCCGCCCTTCCCGGCCTCGCTCTGTTCGTGGTCTGCACGCTGGGTCTGAGCCTCGTGCTCGGCGCGCTGGCGACGCGTTACCGCGACATCAAGCCGATCATCGAGTCCTCGCTGACGCTGGCCTTCCTGGCCTCGCCGATCATCTGGACATCCGAAATGATCGATCGCGGCTCGACCGTGATGCGGCTCAATCCGCTGACGCATCTGTTCGCGATCTGGCGCGACCCGCTGGCGACCGGTCATGTCGCAACGGCAAGCGTGATCTACGTGCTGGCCTGCCTCGCCGCGCTCGCGGTCGCCGCGATCGTCACCATCACCCACCTGCGCAAAGCAGCATTCTGGATCTAGGGCATGGCAAGCATCCACCTCCGCGACGTCTGCCTCGATTATCCACTGTACGGCGCCTACGACTTCTCGCTGAAGCGCCGCCTGCTCGGCCGCCTGTTCCGCCAGGCCAGCGAGATGCGCACCATCCGCGCGGTCGACGGCATTTCGATCGAGGCGAAGGCCGGCGCGCGCATCGGCCTCGCCGGTCCGAACGGCTCCGGCAAGTCTACTCTGCTGCGGCTCATTGCCGGCGTATTCCCGGCGAGCAGCGGCCGCGTCGAGATTTCCGGCAACATCGTGCCGCTGCTCGGCCTCGGTGCCGGCGTCAATCTCGATTTCGTCGCCGCCGACAATATCAGCCTGCTGCTGCGGATCTCGGGACGCAAGCCGACGCCGGCGGTCCTGGACGAGATCTGGGCGTTCACGGAACTGGAGGAGCGCATGCGGCGGCTGCCGCTGCGCATGTTCTCGTCGGGCATGCTGATGCGCGTGCTGTTCGCGACCGCGACCGCGTTTCCCGCCGACATCCTGCTGCTCGACGAATGGCTCAGCGTGGTCGACGAGAATTTCTCGGCCAAGGCCGAGCAGCGGCTGCGCAAGATGGTCGATACCGCGGCGATCGTGATCATCGCCTCGCACGACCATGCCCTGCTGCGCCGGACCTGCAACAGCATCATCGATCTCGATCACGGCCGCATCGCCAGCACCGCCCCGCTGGATGCGCCCGTCCCGCATCACCTCGAGCTCAGAGAAATCAGCGCATGACAAAGATCCTGGTCGTCAGCGAGGCGCTTGGCGAGCCCAACCACAAGCGCGGCATCTTCCATTTCACCCGTGAATTGATCCGCTCGCTGGCCGGCGACGGACATGCCCTGACCCTCGTCGTGGAGACCACGCGCCGGTACCGGAAGCTGCGCCGCAGGCAGCAGCGGACGCGCCTGCTGCCCGAGGACTCACGGCTGATCGAGCTGCTCGCGCTCTATCGTTACCTCGATGAAACCGACATGAACTCGCCGATCATGCGCGGCGGCCTGCGCCGCACCGTCGACTGGTTCAAGCACAAGCTCAACGCGGCGACCTCGCTCGAATTCATCATCGCCTTCCTGCGCTCGATTCATCTGCTGCCGACCAGCGTGAAGCTGATCGAGAACCGGACCGAGGGCCTCGAATACATTCCGACCGATTTGCGCCATCTCGAATTGTTCGGCGATTTCCGGCTCGAGCCCGGCTTCTACAGCTATCAGGACACGTCGGCGCTGACCCGGTTGCCGCCGCCGCGGGTCGATGCGCGCGACTACGACGTCATTCTCGTCGACACCCCGACCCGGGTTGCGATCCAGCGCCGCCCGGGCGCAAAGGTGATTTGCGTCGTGCATGACCTATTGCCGATCACCGATCTCAAGCTGGATGACATTGCAACCCGCCTGTTCCTGTCGCGCCTTTTCACCAGCGTGAACCAGGCTGACGAGCTCGCCTTCGTCTCGAACTACAGCATGAACCGCTTCCGCGCCCTGCTCCCGCAATATGCGCACATTCCGGCGCGAGTGGTCTATCCGCGGACCCGTTTCGACGTCGCGGAAGCGCCGCTTGCGCCGGTGCCAACCGCGGTCCCGGCACGGCCGGACTTCGTCGTCATCGTCTCGAACGAGCCCCGCAAGAACCTCGCGGCCGTCATCCGCGCCTTCCGCAAGCTGCCGGAGGCCGATCTCGTCGTGATCGGCTATGCCGGCGGCGCCAACCAGGCGCGCAATTTGCCGAAAAACGTCCGCTTCTCCGGCTATGTCGACGAGCACGAGAAGGCGGCACTGATCGCGGGCGCGCACGGCCTGATCATGCCGAGCCTCGCCGAAGGCTTTGGCGTCCCGATCATCGAGGCATTCGCGGCCAATACTCCCGTGCTGTGCTCCGATATTGCCGTGTTCCGCGAGGTCGCCGGCAAGCTTGCCGACTATTTCGATCCGTTCTCGACCGACTCGATCTGCGCCTCGGTGCGGCGCGTGCTGGCGCAGCAGGAGCAATGGCGCGACCGGATCCGCGAGCGGCGGGCCGAGCTCGCCGAGCGCTTCGGCCACCACACCCAGGCGCGCGACCTGCTGTCGCATCGAGCCGCCCCGGACGTCGCGGCCGCCGCCGCGGCGCTCAGCGCCGCGATGGCGACCTTCAACGGTGCAACCGCGCACGGCGTGTGACCGGTCATGAGCACCGATTTCGACGCCATTGGTCTCGCAACCGAACCGCCAGCACGATGGCGCGATCGCGTCCGCGCCTGGTCCGGCTCGGTCGCCTATCTCCGCGCCACCGATACCCTGATCGCCCTGGCCGCGGCGTCGCTACCCTGGTCGACCACGGCACTCGCCGTCTTCATGCTGCTGTGGCTTGTCGCCGTGATCCCGACCATCGACGGGGAGCAGTTCATGCTCGACCTCGCGCAGCCGGCCTTTGCATTGCCGATCGCGCTGGTCGCACTTGCCGTGATCGGCATGGCATGGTCGGAGACGAGCTGGGCCGAGCGGCTGCAGGGCATCAAGCCGCTCAGCAAGCTGCTGCTGCTGCCGTTCCTGCTCGGCTACTTCCAGCGTTCACAGCGCGGGCTCTGGGTGTTCGCCTCCTTCCTGCTGTCGTGCACGCTGCTGATGATCCTGTCCTGGATCGTGCTGGCGCTGCCGCAGCTCAAGCTTGCGCACACCGCCTCCGGCGGCGTGCCGGTCAAGAACTACCTCGACCAGAGCCAGGAGTTCGCGCTCTGCGCGTTCGCGCTGGCGCTGCCGGCATTGACGGCGCTGCGGGCCCGGCAATGGCGCATCGCAGCCGGCGCCATCGCGCTGATGCTGCTGTTCGTCGCCAACATGCTCTATGTCGTCTCGGCGCGGACCGCGCTGGTCTACATGCCGGTGCTGCTGATCCTGTTCGCCTCGCTGCATCTGTCGCGGCGCGCCACGCGGCTGCTGTTCGCCGGCGTCGCTGTCACCAGCCTCGTGGTCTGGACCACGTCCCCCTACCTTCGCCAACGCATCGCCGACGTCGGCATCGAGTATCGCGCCCACGACACCTCGAGCATCGCCTCGACCGCGCAGCGCCTGACCTATTGGCGGAAGTCGGTGAAGTTCATCGCCGGCGCACCGTGGCTCGGCCACGGCACCGGCGCGATCAGGCACATGTTCACGCAGGATGCCGTCGGGCAAACCGGCCTTGAGGCCGAGGTGATCAACAACCCGCACAACCAGACCCTCAATGTCGGGGTCCAGTGGGGGCTGATCGGCATCCTGCTGCTCTACGCGATGTGGACCAGCCACGTCAGGCTGTTCGCCGGCCGCGATCTCGCGACCTGGATCGGGCTCGCCGTGGTCGTGCAGAACATCACGAGCTCGCTGCTCAATTCGCATCTCGCCGATTTTCACGAAGGCTGGATGTACGTGATCGGCGTCGGCGTCGCCGGCGGAATGGCGCTCCGCGCCCGCCGGCCGGAGAGGATTTTGGCGTAGATTTGTGACTCACGCCGCGCCGCACATTCGGTGTCGTCCCGGGCAAGCGAAGCGCGACCCGGGACCCATAACCACAAATGCCCATTGGCTTGCAAAGCTGGAGCCGCAGCTCATTCAAGCAACAGGCGCCTGTGGTTATGGGTCCCTGCTTTCGCAGGGACGACGGTGGTGTCGCGGCGCGAGCAGCGCCTCCCCGCCTACCGCGACGCCTCGTGCCCGACCTCGCCAGTGATGACGTCGCCGAACAGCTCCCACGCCTCGCCGTTGAAGCGCATCAGCTGCATCTGCTCGATCGGGAAGTAGTCGTCGGGGGAGGTGTTGACCATGACGCCCGGCAGCATCAGGTCGGAGTGGAAGTTCTTCAGGTTGGCGGCCTGCTTCATCACGTTCTCGCGCGTGAGATTGTCGCCGCACTGCCTCAAAACCTGCATCATCGCCTCGGCCTGGACATAGCCATAGAGGTTGTTGGCGTTGGCCTTGTCGCCGTCGGGATAATACTTGTCCATGAAGGCGCGCCAGCTTTGCACCGCCGGATCCTTGTCCCAGGTCGGATCGGTCGGATCCTTCAGATAGGCGGTCGAGATGATGCCCTTGGAGAACTCGAGGCCGGCCGGCTTCAGCACCGAGGCGACCGAGGTCGCGGTGTTGGCGAGGAAGAATTTCGGCTTCCAGCCGAGCTCGCCCACTTTCCGGATCGCCTGCGCCGAGCCCTTCGGCGCCGCCCAGGAGAAGAAGATGTCGGCGCCGGAATCGTGCAGCGCGACGATCTGCGAATCGATCGAGGGATCGGAGACCTCGTACGACTTGTCGGCGATGATCATGCCGACCTTGTCGCCGAGCCCGTCCTTCAGGCCCTTGAACTGATCCTTGCCGGCATCGTCATTCTGCCAGAACACCGCGATCTTGCTATCAGGGAATTTGTCGCGAATGTATTTGGCGTAGATGCGTCCCTCGCTCTGGTAGTTGGGCTGAAAGCCCATCGTCCAGGGGAAGCTCTTGGGGTCGCCGAATTTGGTGCCGCCGGAGGCAACGAACAATTGCGGCACCTTCTTGGCATTCATGTATTTCATGATTGCCGAATTGGACGGCGTGCCGAGCGGCTGGAAGATCAACAGCACCTCGTCGCTCTCGACCAGCTTGCGCGCCTGCTCGATCGCCTTCGGCGGCGAATAGGCGTCGTCGTAGCTGATGAAGTTGATCTTGCGGCCGTTGATGCCGCCCTGCTCGTTGATCATCTTGAAGAATGCGGCCTCGGTCTTGCCGATCACCCCATAGGACGACGCCGGGCCGCTGTATGGCATGATGTTGCCGATCTTGACTTCGCCATCACTCGCGCCGGGATCGTATTTCCTCTGCGCGGTGGCCGAGGTCGCGATCAGCGCGGCACTTGCGAACGCCGCGATTGCGCCAATATATCCGAAACGAGCCGGCATCGTTTTCTCCCGATTTTTGTCGTTGGTTTTGGCGGCAAGTCTCGCAAGAGACGCATGTGCTGGCAAGCGCTGGGTTTTTCCGTTGGGCGAAACGGCATTGTTGCCTGGCGCTATTTATGATTGAAGGTCGATCTGGGGATCACGAGTCGAGGCGTTCTGATTGCGTAAACCGGACATCCGTACCGGTCCGCGGCATCCGCATCTTGCGGCCGCGGGCTATGAGATCACGCGCCGCCTCAGCGAGTCTGCGTTGGCGAAGCGTGGCCTGCACAAGGCCAATGGCGAGTTCGCGCAGCGCACGATCGCGTCGATCCGCGAAAAGCTGCAACGCGGCGAGACCGTCTACATCGCCGGCCTCGCCTGCCCCGGCACGCACAATACCGGCGTCGCGCTGGTCGAGATCACCCAGAAGGACGGACCGCGCCTGATCGTCAACAACGAGGAAGAGCGCTTCTCCGGCAACAAGCACACCAACGAGTTCCCGCAATACGCGCTCGACGACATGCGCAAGGTGTTGCAGCGGATGGGCCGCGACATCGGCGATATCGCCGCCTTCGTCACGACGTGGGACTATCCGGCGCTGCTGGCGATGCTGATCCGCACCTCGCTCGAGGAAGCGCCGGCCAGCCTCAAATTGCTGCGCGCCCCGATCGCACCGGCAATCAATCTGCGCCAGCTGGATCAGGTGCGGCGGCTGTCGCGCCGGCTCGGCAGGATGTACGGGCTCGACAAGCAATTGCCGCTGATCTGCATGCCGCATCACGACAATCACGCCTGGTACTCGTTCACCGCCTCGCCGTTCGCCGATACGCGCGAGCGCGTTGCGATCGCGGTGCTCGACGGCACCGGCGACGTCGGCTCGATCTCGCTCTATGTCGCCGAGAACGGCGAGATGAAGCAGCTCTATTGCAATGAGAGCCTGTTCGACTCGCTCGGTGCCTTCTACACGGTGATCTCATCCAGCCAGGGCGGCTGGACCTGGCTCTCCAGCGAGGGCCGCTACATGGGCGCCGCCGCCTGGGGCGACATGAACCGCGCCACCAATCCGTATTATCAGCGCCTGAAGGCGGTGCTGCAGCTCGGGCCCAATGGCAGCGTGCAGCTCAATCGCGCGATGGCCAATTGGTACGCCGATCCCGCCGACAATCCCTATCATCAGCCGCTGATCGATATTCTCGGCCCGCCGCTGCGGCCGGACCAGCTCTGGAATCCCGACGCCGTGCTGCGCGTCGAGGACATCAATCACCGCCCCGACACCAAGGACCGCGTTGACAAGGCGGCCGCGACGCAACTGGTGTTCGAGGATGCGATGATCCATGTCATCGACCATCTCTTGCGCACCACCGGCACCGACCGCCTGGTGCTGACCGGGGGCGTCGCGCTGAACGCGCTCGGCAACATGCGGCTGCTCGAGCATTTCGACGAGGCGTGGTTTGAGCGGGCGCAGCAGCGCAAGACGCGGCTGCATATGTGGGTGCCGCCGGTGCCCGGCGATCCCGGCGTGCCGATCGGCGCGGCCTGGCTGTTCGCGCATATGGCGGGCGCGCCGCGCGGCGCACCGCTGTCGCACGCATTCTATTGCGGCCTGCCGCCCTCGAACGCCGACATCACGACGGCGCTGCGAGCCGACGACGTTGCCTCGACAGAGATCGGCAATGTGGCGACGTCAGAGGGTCGCGACGCGGTTGCCGACCTGATGGCGTCCATGGTCGCGCAAGGCGGTGTGATCGCGATCTATCAGGGCGCCGCCGAAACCGGCCCGCGCGCGCTCGGCCACCGCTCGATCCTCGCCAATCCCTGCGATCCCGAGGTGCGCGAGCGGCTCAACGAGCGCGTCAAGTATCGCGAGGCGATCCGGCCGCTGGCGCCGATGGCGACGCTAGAGGCCGCGCGCGCCTATTTCGAGCTCGAAGACGGCGCGTCCGACGCCGACTACAACGCCTACAACTACATGGTCCTCACGGCGCATTCGAAGCCGGAGGCGCGGGCGAAGATTCCGGCGGTGGTGCATGCCGACGGCACCGGCCGCATCCAGATCGTGCGCGAGGCCGACGATCCCCTCACCCATGCCTATCTGAAGGCGCTCGGCCGTCATATCGGCGTCGAGATGTCGGTCAACACCTCGTTCAACGTCGCAGGTCCGATCGCGCAGACGCCGGCGCAGGCGATGGACACGCTGCGCCGCTCCAAGGGACTCGATGCCGTGGTGCTGGTGGCCGACGACGGCACCGCCTATGCCGCCTGGCACGGCGGCGAGCGCGACAGCGGACGCTTCAGCGGATGGTATGCGGCGTGGAAGCAGGCGCGCGGCTGAACCAGGCCAGCACGCGGCCGTCGATCAGCAGCAGCGCGCTCGCGATCACCAGCGCGCCGATCACCTCGCGCAGCGCGATCGGCTCGCCGAGCACGAGATATCCGAGCAGCATCGCGGTGACCGGAATCAGCAGCGTCACCAGCATCACATTGGTCGCGCCGGAACGCCGCAGGATCTGAAAGAACACGATATAGGCCAGCGCCGTCGACAACGCCGCGAGCCCGAGCACGGCGAGCCATGTCGTTGCTTGGGGCATCGGCAGCAGCCACGGCCGATCGACGACGGCGGCGATCGGCGCCATCGGCACCGCCGAGGCGATCATCTGGAACGTCGCCGTCCCCAGCGGCGGCACCCGCTGCGGCAGCCGCCGCCCGACCAGCGCCGCGATGCCGTAGCTGAAGGCGCCGGCGAGGCACAGCAGGATGCCGATGCCTTGCCGGCTCTCGAAGCCGAGCGCATCGCCGTGCAGGATCGCAACCCCGATCAGCCCGGCCAGGACGCCCGCCACGCGGCGCGCCTGCAGCCGCTCCTCGCCGGCCGCCGCCATCACGACCACCGCGAACAGCGGCGTCGTCGCGTTGAGGATCGAGGCCAGCCCGCTCGGAATATAGGTCTGCCCGAACACGATCAGCGCGAACGGCAGCACATTGTTGAACAGCCCCATCGCAACGAACGGCGCCCAGCCGGACAGGCCGCGCGGGAATTCGATTCTGGCGGCCCGCAGCAGCGGCAGCAGGATGATCGTGCCGAGCACGACGCGCAGCAGCACCAGGGTCAGCGGCGGCAGTTCGCGCAAGATCACGCCGTTGAAGAAGAACGAGCCGCCCCACAGCACCGACAGCAGGACGAGCAGCCCCCAGTCGCGACGATCGATGCGGTTGTCGGCGGAAGGCATGTCGGGCGCTCACCTGCGGTCGGACAGGTGACTAGCGCAGGCTTGTGAATATTCCCACCCGATTTCCGTGAATGGCGGCCCCGCCTATTTCGGCCGCGACACGATCTCGATCATCTGGCCCTCATCGGCGTCGGGCGCATGGGCCTTCGCCTTGTCATAGGCGGCGAGCGCGGCGCGGCTGACGGGCACACCGGGCAGCAGGGTCTCGGCGAGCCGCACGGCGTAGTCGGCATCCTTGTGGCGCAGCGTCGCGGTGAACGATGCGCCGGAGAAGTTGCGGTCGATCATCCGCTTGCTGTGGCGGATCACCTGCGGGCTTGCCACCGCGCCGGTCGCCAGCGCCTCGGCCACCAATTGCATGTCGAGGCCCGCCTGCTCGGCGATCGCCACGCCCTCGGCGAGGCTTGCGATCTGCACCGCGCCGATCAGGTTGTTGATCAGCTTGAACACGGTGCCGGTGCCGACCGGGCCGAAGTGCCGGATCGTGCTGCCGATCGGCGCGAGATACGGTTGCGCGCGTTCGAGATCGGCCGGATCAGCGCCCACCAGCAGCGTCAGCTTGCCGGCGGCCGCCGCCTCCGGCAGGCCGGTGACCGGACAATCGATGTAGATCAAGCTGCGGCTGTTGAGCTCGCGCGCCATCTCGAGCGTGTGCTGGTACGAGACCGTGGAGCATTCGATCGCGAGCGTACCGGCCTTCATGTTGGCGGCAGCGCCGTCCTTGGTCAGCCAGACCGCGCGTGAGGCCTCGTCGTCGGCGACCATGGTCACGACAGCATCGGCGTCGATCGCGGCATCCTCCGGCGAGGTCGCCCACAGCGCGCCGCGGGCGATCAGGTCCGCGGCCTTGGCCTTGCTGCGGTTCCACACCGCGACCGTGAAGCCGGCATCGAGGTAACGGCCGGCCATGCCGTGGCCCATGCGTCCCAATCCGATGAAAGCAACGCGCGGCATGGGCTAAACCACATCCTCGACGGCGCCGGGCCCGGTGCCGAAGGCACGCTGCGCCAAGGTCGCCGCCATGAATTCATCGAGGTCGCCATCGAGCACCCCCGACGTGTCGGAGGTCTGCACACCGGTGCGCAGGTCCTTCACCATCTGATAGGGCTGCAACACGTAGGAGCGGATCTGGTGACCCCAGCCGATATCGGTCTTGGCGGCCTGATCGGCGGCGGCCTGCTCCTCGCGCTTCTTCAGCTCGATCTCGTAGAGCCGCGCGCGCAGCATGTCCCAGGCCTGCGCCCGGTTCTTGTGCTGGGAGCGGCCGGCCTGGCAGACCACCGCGATGCCGGTCGGGATGTGCGTCAGGCGCACTGCCGACTCGGTCTTGTTGACGTGCTGACCGCCGGCGCCGCCCGATCGCATGGTGTCGGTGCGGACATCGGACTCCTTGATCTCGATCTTGATAGAGTCGTCGATCACGGGGAAGATCTGCACCGACGAGAACGAGGTGTGCCGCCGCGCGTTGGAATCGAACGGCGAGATGCGCACCAGGCGATGCACGCCGGCCTCGGTCTTCAACCAGCCATAGGCATTGTGGCCACTGATCTGGATGGTGGCGGACTTGATGCCGGCCTCTTCGCCCTGGGACTCTTCGAGGAACTCGATCTTGAAGCCGTGCTTCTCCGCCCAGCGCGTGTACATGCGCAGCAGCATCTGCGCCCAGTCCTGGCTCTCGGTGCCGCCGGCGCCGGCATGGACTTCGAGATAGGAATCGAACTTGTCGGCCTCGCCCGACAGCAGCGCCTCCAGCTCGCGCCGGGCGACCTCCTTCTTGAGGTCCTTGAGCGCCTTCTCGGCCTCAGTGACCACGCCCTCATCGTTCTCGGCCTCGCCGAGCTCGATCATGCCGATATTGTCCTCGAGCTCGCGCTCCACCTTGCCGATGCCCGAGAGCGCGTCCTCCAATGAGGTACGCTCCTGCATCAGCCGCTGGGCCTTCTGGGGATCGTTCCAGAGATTGGAGTCTTCTGCGAGCTTGTTCAGCTCGGCGAGGCGTGCCGTCGATTGTTCGACGTCAAAGATGCCTCCTCAGCAGCCCGACTGACTGCTTGATCTCTTCAACAAGGCGTTCGATTTCCGCGCGCATGGTCTTTCAGGTGTTGGCTAAAAAGGTTCCGGGGGATGTAGCGACCGGCGCGGCAAAGCGCAATCGGCTTGGCCGCACTATCCCGGCGATTTGGCCGGATCGGCCGCTAGTAAAGCCCCCCGGTTCCCGGACGCATGAAGAAGCCGCCATCCGGCTGGGCCCCATTCTGCGACGGCTGCGGGCCGGGCGCCGGGCCGCGCCCATCGGCATCGGCGACGCCGATGACCGAATAGTTCTCCGGCGGCGCGGTGCCCGGCTTGAAGGCTTCGAGGATGGTGTTGCCGCCGTCACCGGGACCGGCGCGCATGCCGGTCTTGGCGTCGACGCGGATCAGCTTGATGCCGGCCGGAACCTTGAACGGCGTCGGCGGCTTGTCGGCGAGCGCAAGCTTGAGGAAGTCGCGGGCGATCGGCGCTGCGACGTGGCCGCCGGTGGCGGCGCGGCCGAGATTGCGCGGCTTGTCGTAGCCCATGTAGACGCCGACTGCGAGATCGGGCGAGAAGCCGACGAACCAGACGTCCTTCTCGTCGTTGGTGGTGCCGGTCTTGCCGGCGATCGGCTTGCCGACTTCCTTCACGACGGTCGCGGTGCCGCGCTGGACCACGCCTTCCATCATCTCGGTGATCTGGTAGGCGGTCATCGGATCGAGCACCTGCTCGCGGCGGTCGACGAGCTGCGGCTCCGGCTGGCTCTTCCAGCCCCCGGGCGCGTCGCAGCCGCGGCATTCGCGGGTGTCGTGCTTGAAGATGGTGTGGCCGTAGCGATCCTGGATGCGATCGATCAGCGTCGGCTTCACCCGGCGGCCGCCATTGGCGAACATCGAATAGGCCGTGACCATGCGCATCACGGTCGTTTCGCCGGCACCGAGCGCATACGACAGATAGTTCGGCAATTCGTCATAGACGCCGAAGCGCTTGGCGTATTCGCCGACCAACGGCATGCCGATATCCTGCGCGAGCCGCACCGTCACGGTGTTGAGCGAGCGCTGCAGCGCGTTGCGCAGCGTGGTCGGGCCGTAATATTTGCCGGTCGAATAGTTCTCCGGACGCCACACGCCGGCGCCCTGCCCCTGATCGATCTCGATCGGCGCGTCGATCACGGTGGTCGACGGCGTATAGCCGTTGTCCAGCGCCGACGAGTACACGATCGGCTTGAACGACGAGCCGGGCTGCCGGTAGGCCTGCGTCGCGCGGTTGAACTGGCTCTGGTCGAACGAGAAGCCGCCGACCATCGCGAGCACGCGGCCGGTCCATGGATCCATCGCCACCATGGCCCCGGACACTTCAGGCAATTGCCGCAGGCGATACTGGCCCTCGACCGCGTTGCCTTCCTTGGTCACCAGCGGGTCAGCGTAGATCACGTCACCCGGCTGCAGCACCTGCGAAACCGCGCTCGGCGCCTTGCCCTTGGTCTTGGCCCAGCGCACGCCGTCCATCGTGATGATGCCGGTCTGCCGTTCCTTGCTGACCGCGCCGCCGAGTTCGCGGCCCGGCTGGAAGCCGATCCGCGCCGACTGATCGCTGGTCTCGAGCACGACGGCCATCCGCCACGGCGAGATGTCGGACAGCGATTTCACGTCGGCAAGCTTGACGCCCCAATCACCGGAAATGTCGAGCTTGTGCAGCGCCCCGCGCCAACCCTGCGCCTCGTCGTAATTGACGAGACCCGCGACCATGGTCTTGCGCGCCATCACCTGGATCTTGGGATCGAGCGTGGTGCGAACCGACAGGCCGCCCTCGTAGAGCTTCTTTTCGCCGTAGCGCTCGAAGATGTCGCGGCGGACTTCCTCGGCGAAATATTCGCCGGCGAAGATGTGCGCGCCATTCGAGCGGCTGGTGACGTTGAGCGGGTCCTTGCGCGCCTTGTCGGCGTCGGCCTGCTTGATCCAGCCGTTCTCCAGCAGACGATCGATCACGTAGTTGCGGCGCTCGATCGCGCGGTCGCGGTTGCGCACCGGATGCAGCGCCGCCGGCGCCTTCGGCAGCGCGGCGAGATAGGACGCTTCCGCGATCGTCAGCTCGTTGACCGACTTGTCGAAATAGACCAGCGACGCCGCCGCGATGCCGTAGGCACCGAGGCCGAGATAGATCTCGTTCAGATAGAGCTCGAGGATGCGGTCCTTGGAATAGGCGCGCTCGATGCGCATCGCCAGCAACGCTTCCTTGATCTTGCGGCTGAACGAAACCTCGTTGGTGAGCAGGAAGTTTTTCGCGACCTGCTGGGTGATGGTCGAGGCACCCTGCGGGCGGCGGTTCGAGCCGTAGTTCTGCGCATAAAGGATCGCAGCGCGCGCCATGCCCTGATAGTCGATGCCGCCGTGCTCGTAGAAGTTCTTGTCTTCGGCGGCGAGGAAGGCGTTGATCACGAGCTTCGGCACCGCCTGGATCGGCAGATAGAGCCGGCGCTCCTTGGAGTATTCGCCAAGCAGCGCGCCGTCGGCGGCATGCACGCGGGTCATCACCGGGGGCTCATAGTCCTGCAGCTGCGAGTAGTCGGGCAGATCCTTGGAGAAATGCCAGATGGCGCCAGCGACGGCGGCGACACCGACCAGGAACACGACGGTTCCGGCGGCGAACAAGAAACCCATAAACCGCACGAGCAGGCGCATTATCGACGTTCCGTTCCTACCCTCCGGCGCTCAGTCGTCAGAAGCGCCTGTCCAAAAGTGCGAAAGCCTCACACAACGAAGCTTTGGCCCAGCGAGCCACCTTGCGCACGCGAATATACAAGAGCCGCCGGACAATATGGTCGATTCTGCGGACCTGCGGTCCATTGTCTATACCGTCGCCGCTGTGGCCAAACTAGGGCTTCGGCGCAACGGCCCCGGCTTTTCAGCGGGCCGATTTCACTTTGCCGACCCGGCAGTTGCCAGCCGTTTGGCGAAGAACGTGTCGATCGCCTGGACCATCGAGCCGACCGCCTTGTTCCGCCAGCTTTCCGAGACCAGGTGCTCGAGGTCCCCCTTGTTGGAGACGTAGCCGATCTCGACCAGCACGGACGGCACGTCGGGCGCCTTCAGCACCCGGAAGCCGGCCGATTTGAGTGGATGCTTGTGCATCCGCACGGTGGTCTTCATCTCGTCCATCAGAAGACGGGCGAAGCGATTGGAGAATGTCTTGGTTTCACGCTGCGCGAGGTCGATCAGGATGTCGGCGACCTCGGTCGGCTCGTCGGTCAGGTTCACGCCGGCGATGGCGTCGGCCTTGTTTTCCGCCTCCGCCAGCCGTTCGGCCTCGGCGTCGGAGGCCTTGTCCGACACCGTGTAGATCGTGGCGCCCTGGGCATCGCCCTCGCGACGCGGCAGGGCGTCGGCGTGGATCGAGACGAACAGCGCCGCGGACTGGGAGCGCGCGATCTTCACCCGGTCGTTGAGCGCAATGAAGGTGTCGTCGGACCTCGTCATGACCACCCGATACTTGCCCGACTTCTCGATCCGGTCGCGCAGGGCAAGGCCAAAGCCCAGCACCAGGTTCTTCTCGGTCTGGTCGCCGGATTGCGTGCCGTTGTCGATGCCGCCGTGACCGGGATCGATCACGATCAGCGGGCGCGCGTCGGTGACCGCGACCGGCGGCAGCGCCGCCGAGGTGACGGCCGGAATGGTCGCCGTGGTGGATTCGGAAATCGCCGGTTTCGATTCGGGCCGGCTCACGGGCGCCAGTGACTGCACGAAGCTGGTGCGGTCGACCTCCTCGAAATCCAGCACCAGCCGGGGCGGCTGGCCGTTGGCGGCGTCGAGCACGTAGGAATTGGCGATCTTCACCGGTCCGGTCAGGTCGAACACGATCCGCGAGCCGCCGGGCATCACGAGACCATAGCGGAACGCCTTCACCAGGCCCCGCCCCGCCGAGCCGGTGCCGGCCGCGAGTTGGAAATCGACCTGCGGGATATCGACCACGACGCGGTAAGGGTCGGCCAGCGGGAAGGCGCGAAATTCGATCTTGCGGTCGAGATCGAGGATGAATCGGGTCTGCTTGGCGTCGCCGGCGAGCCTGGCGCCGGATGCGACCGGGAAATTCGGGGCGCTCGCGGCCGGTGTCGGCGGGCCGTTCTGCGGTCCCTCGGCGGCGCTCGGGGCGCCGGCAATGGCAAACACCGATGTTGCGGCGCACAATAGCCCGCATCCCAGAAAAACAAGGTGTTTTGCGCGGTTCGCCACCCGATTCGTAGCCTCCCAGCTGCTTCTTACCGCATTAGAACCACACGGTTAATCGCCCCCTAATGACGCGCCAGCGAAAAGAACCGAGTGTTGCGGCGGCGTGACGCTTCCCTTGCACGCGGCTGTCAATCCACGTATGTACGGGGTGCTGACGGCTAGTACTCCCGGTTGTGTCGCGTTCAGCCTCCCGGTGCAGCGGTGGAACCTTCCCGATCGAAGATCCCGCCGTGTTTTTCCGGTCCCTCCCCAGCCAGCGCCGCGCGCGGCTGACACGGAGTGGCGGATTCAAGCCCGAGCGGCGTCCGGTCCCAGGCACACTCCCTCGCCAGAGGGACGGTTTGAGACATGGCATAACCGATTATCCGGTCCCTTGGGGCCTCGATATGCGATGGCCGGCGGGCGCTTCGGCGCCAGGCGGGGCTTTCAGCAAAAGATACGGCGGTAATTTTCGCCGCCAACATGTTTAGACGGGCCGACGCTTAATGCGCCAGACTGTATTGCCGACCAGGATCCCCCGAATGATCGCGCTGACGCGAGGTGAAAACTTCGCCCGTCGCATCATCCCGGTGAGTTCCCGTCCGGCGCTGCGCCGCGAGATGCGTTTCGGCCTTCCCCTCACCCCCGAATCAGGTGGACCGTCGCGTCACCGGGCGGCGCAGTTTGCGCGCGCCATGATCCGCGCCCGCCGCCGTCAAGAGCTCCAAAATGCCCAACAAGATGTTGATCGATGCCACCCACCCGGAAGAGACCCGGGTCGTTGTGGTCCGTGGCAATCGCGTCGAAGAGTTTGATTTCGAGACCGCCCAGCGCAAACAGCTGCGCGGCAACATTTATCTCGCCAAGGTTACGCGCGTAGAGCCGTCGCTGCAGGCCGCCTTCATCGAGTATGGCGGCAACCGGCACGGCTTCCTGGCCTTCAGCGAAATCCATCCCGACTATTACCAGATCCCGGTCGCCGACCGTCAGGCGCTGATCGAAGCCGACGAGCGCGCCCATCGCGAGGCCGAGGAAGAGCACGAGAACCGCGGCCATCGCCGCCGGTCGCGCCATCGCAATGCCCGTCGCCGCGGCCATGGCGAGCGCGTCCAGAGCGAGGTGATCGAGGGTGCGAACGACACGCAGGCGTTGCCCACCATCGAGGCTCACGAACATCCCGTCGATGCCGAGCATCATGAACATGACGCCGGGCACCACGATCACGGCGTGATCGCCCACGAAGGCCATGAGCATGAGGCGCATGATCATGCGCATCACGAGGACCATGAGCATCACCATGATCATGGCCAGGATGATCATGACCACGACGATCATGGTCACGACGACCACCACGATCATGCGCATGATCACGACCACGCTCCCGAAGTGAGCGAGGCGGCGGCTGCCGACGCCCCGTCCGACCCCGTCGTTGCGGTCGTCGAAGCCTCCGCCGCGTCGGCCGCGCCCGAGACCGTCGAGACGGTCGAGGTCAATCATGAGCCCGAGCGGGTCCATGAGGAGCAGATCGAGGAAAACGCCGCGCATGCCGACGACGCGCCGCATGTGGCTTCCGACGAGGTTCACGCCGCCGCCGATGAGCACGCGGTCGCCGAATACGGCGCGCTCGCCGAGGTGGTCGCGCCCGAGACCGGGCCTGGCGACGAGGCCGGCGAAGATGACGAAGAGGATGACGGCGAGGAAGGCGAGGAAGAGGACGTCGTCGAATCGGTCGGCGGCGACGACGTGCTCGAGGAGGTTCCGGAGCGCCCGTTCCGTCCGCGCCGCCAGTACAAGATCCAGGAAGTGATCAAGCGCCGGCAGGTGATGCTGGTGCAGGTCGTCAAGGAAGAGCGCGGCAACAAGGGCGCCGCGCTGACCACCTATCTGTCGCTCGCCGGCCGCTACGCCGTGCTGATGCCCAACACCGCGCGCGGCGGCGGCATCAGCCGCAAGATCACCTCCGCCCAGGATCGTTCGCGGCTCAAGGAAGTGGTGCAGGATCTCGACGTGCCCGAGGGCATGGGGATCATCCTGCGCACCGCCGGCGCCTCCCGCAGCAAGCCGGAAATCAAGCGCGACTTCGAATATCTGATCCGGATGTGGGAAACGGTGCGCGACCTGACGCTGAAGTCGCAGGCGCCGACGCTGGTCTACGAGGAAGGCTCACTGATCAAGCGCTCGCTGCGCGACCTCTACAACAAGGAGATCGACGAGATCCAGGTGGCGGGCGAAGCCGGCTACCGTGAAGCGCGCGACTTCATGAAGATGCTGATGCCGGCCAATGTGCGCGCGGTGAAGCAGTATCGCGACGGCCAGCCGCTGTTCTCGCGCATGGGCGTCGAAAGCCAGCTCGACGCGATGTTCTCGCCGACCGTGCAGCTGCGCTCCGGCGGCTACATCGTGATCAACCAGACCGAGGCGCTGGTCTCGATCGACGTCAACTCCGGCCGCGCCACGCGCGAGCACCATATCGAGGACACCGCGCTCAAGACCAATCTGGAAGCGGCGGAAGAAGTCGCGCGCCAATTGCGCCTGCGTGACCTCGCCGGCCTGATCGTCATCGACTTCATCGACATGGACGAGAAGCGCAACAACCGCGCGGTCGAGCGCAAGCTGTCCGACTGCCTGCGCCAGGACCGTGCGCGGATCCAGGTCGGCCGCATCTCGCATTTCGGCCTCTTGGAAATGTCGCGCCAGCGCATCCGCGCCAGCGTGCTCGAAAGCTCGACGGAGCCCTGCCCGCAATGCGGCGGAAGCGGTCACGTCCGCTCGGTCTCGTCGGTGGCGCTGCAGCTCTTGCGCGGCATCGAGGAAATCCTGATGAAGGGCGCGACCCACAATCTGGTGGTCCGCACCCGTACCGACGTCGCGCTCTACGTGCTCAACCACAAGCGCGGCCATCTGCGCGATCTCGAAGACTCCTTCCGGGTTTCGCTGTCGATCGTCGCGGACGCCACAGTGCACGGCCAGCAGTCCTACATCATCGACCGCGGCGAGCAGGTGCATACGCTCGAAGCCGCCAAGGCGCTGCTCGCTGCGCAGGCTGCCGCTGCGCCGGCCCAGGCCGAAGAGGCCGATGACGAGGAAGAACTGTTCGAATACGAAGCCGAGATCGAGACCGATGAGACCGAGGGCCTCGCCGACGAGCGGGCGGCCGGTGATGAATCAGGCTCCGCCGAGGGCGAAGGCGACGGTCAGCGCCGCAAGCGGCGCCGCCGGCGTCGCGGCCGCGGCGGCAGCGAGGCGCGTGAAGGCGCCCAGCAGCCGCGCGAGGACGGCGATCTCATGCATGTCCTGCCCGAAGGCACCGAGGCGGTTGCCGCCGCCGATGCCGAAGGCGATGAGGACGAAGGCGACGAGCAGCAGGGCGCAGCGCGCGACGACCAGGCCGGCAATGGCGATCGCCGTCCGCGGCGCCGCGGACGTCGCGGCGGCCGCCGCCGGCGCGGCAGCGGCGGACCGGACGACGGTCTCGCTGGATCGATCTCCGATGAGTTGAGCCCGGCGGCGACGTCGGAGGCCTCCGACGCAGTCGCCGATTTCGATAGCCATGATGCGGAGTCGGCTCCCGCGCTGGCGCAGCCCGAGCTGGTCGCCGAGCCGTCGGAGTGGCGGCCGACCGAGGCCGCGCCTGTTGAGCCTGTCGAGCCGGTCGCGGCACCCGAGCCCGAAACTGCCGCGGCGACTGCCGGCGAGGACACGGCGGCCGAAGGCGACCGTGCGCAGCGCCGCCGCTCGACGGTGCGCGAAAAGGTCAACTTCGCGTCGAGCCCACTGCCCGAGGCATCAGCGGCGTTGGTTCAGAGCCCGGCGGAGGAAGCTGCCCCTGAGCCGGCCGCGGCTGCTCCAGAGCCAGCACCGGCCGGTGCGGCCGAGGCTCCGGCCCGCAAGGGCTGGTGGTCACGCCGCTTCGGCGGCGGCAACTAGCACCACCTGTAAGTCAAAACGCCCGGTTCACGCCGGGCGTTTTTATTGAACAGGCAATCCGTTCGTCAGACGCCGGCGTAACGGAGCCTGACGGAGACGGATCCCAATGCAAAGCGCGATCGTTCTTGGCGGCGGCATGGTGGGCGTCAGCACGGCGCTGCATCTGCAGCGTCGCGGCTGGTCGGTGACGCTCGTCGACCGCAAGGAACCCGGCCGGGAGACCAGCTACGGCAATGCCGGCATCATTCAGAGCGAGGCGGTGCGGCCCTACCCGATGCCGCGCGATCCCGCCACGCTCGCCAGGATCGCGATGGGGCGCACCAACGACGTGCGCTATCGCCTGGCGTCGCTGCCGCAGCACGCCGGTCCGCTGCTGCGCTACTGGTGGAACTCGACGCCCGAGCGGCACCGCGAAGCCACCCTCGCCTGGGCGCGCCTGATCGCCTACGCCACCGCCGAGCACGACACGCTGATCCGCGACGCCCATGCCGACAATCTGATCCGCCGCGCCGGCTATCGCCTGCTGCATCGCGACCCGGCCGCTCTCGAACAGGCGATCGCCGTCGCCGAAGAGAACCAGCGCGACTTCGGCGTGACGTTTCGCGTGCTCGATGGCCGCGAACTCGCCAAGGCGGAGCCGCTGCTGCGCGACGACCTGCCCGGCGCCATCCACTGGCTTGGGCCCTGGACCGTGTCGGATCCCGGCGGGCTTGTTTCCGCCTATGCCGGATTGTTCGAGCGTCTCGGCGGCACGCTGCTGCGCGGCGATGCGCAGACGCTGACGGAGACGACGTCCGGCTGGTCGGTCGACACCAGTGGCGGCCGGATCGATGCCGCCCACGTCGTGGTCACGCTCGGGCCGTGGTCACCGCAATTGCTGCGCAAGTTCGGCTACCGGATCCCGCTGGTGCGCAAGCGCGGCTACCACATGCACTACCAGGGCGGCCGCTCGCTCGACCTGCCGCTGGTCGACACCGCAAATGGCTATGCGATGGCGCCGATGGCCAAGGGCATCCGCATCACCACCGGCGCGGAGCTGACCAGTCCCGACGCACCGGCGACGCCGATCCAGCTCGGCTACGCCGAAGCGGCCGCACGCGAGCTGATCGAGATCGGCAGCCGCGTCGAGCCCGAGCCGTGGTTCGGCACCCGCCCCTGCACGACCGACATGCTGCCGGTGCTCGGGCCGGTGCCGCGCCATCGCGGACTGTGGGTCAATTTCGGTCACGGCCATCAGGGCTTCACGCTCGGCCCCGCGACCGCGCGGGTGCTGGCCGAAACGATGAACGGCGAGGCATCCGCGGTGGACACCTCCCCGTATCGGCTGGACCGGTTCTGAGACGTCGAAGCAGACTTAGTCCGTCGTCAACGCGGTCTCCATGTCGGTCGGGTCGACCTGTTTGGCGAGATTGGCGTTGAGCTTGTCGCGGTCGAGCTCGCCCTCCCACCAGGCGACGATCACGCAGGCGACGCCGTTGCCGCACAGATTGGTCAGCGCGCGGCACTCGCTCATGAACTTGTCGATGCCGAGCACGATCGCCATGCCCGGCACCAGCCGCGGATCGACCACCGCAAGCGTCGCCGCCAAGGTGATGAAGCCGGCACCGGTAATGCCGGAGGCGCCCTTCGAGGTCAGCATCGCCACGATCAGGATCGTGATCTGCTGGCTGAAGGTGAGATCGAAGCCCAGCGCCTGCGCGATGAACAGGGTCGCCAGCGTCATGTAGATATTGGTGCCGTCGAGGTTGAACGAATAGCCCGTGGGCACCACGAGGCCGACCACGGATTTCGAGCAGCCGAGCCGTTCGAGCTTCTCCATCAATGACGGCAGCGCGCTCTCGGAGGACGAGGTGCCGAGCACGATCAGGAGCTCGTCCTTGATGTAGGCCAGGAACTTGAAGATCGAGAATCCCGCGATCCGCGCGATGATGCCGAGCACCACGAACACGAACAGCGCGGCGGTCAGATAGAACGTCGCGATCAGCCCCATCAGGTTGAGGATCGCGCCGGTGCCGAACTTGCCGATGGTGAAGGCCATCGCGCCGAACGCGCCGATCGGCGCCGCCCGCATCACGATCGAGATGACGCCGAACACCGCATGCGCGGCGTCGTCGATGAACGAGCGGATGGTGTGGCCGCGCTCGCCGAGGCCCATGATCGCGAAGCCGAACAGCACCGAGAACAGCAGCACCTGCAGGATCTCGCCCTGCGCGAATGCGCCGACCACGGTGTCGGGAATGATGTGCAGCACGAAGTCGACGCTCTTCTGCGCCTCCGCCTGCTTGGCGTAGCCCGCGACCGCCTGCGCATTCGCCGCCGCGTTGCCGAAGCCGGCGCCGGGCCTGACCAGATTGCCGACGAGCAATCCGATCACCAGCGCGAAGGTCGAGACGACCTCGAAATACACCAGCGCCTTGACGCCGATGCGGCCGACCTTCTTGGCATCTTGAATATGGGCGATGCCCGACACCACGGTGCAGAAGATGATCGGCGCGATCACCATCTTGATCAGCTTGATGAAGCCGTCGCCGAGCGCCTTGATCCACTCGTTGGTGGCAAGGCTGGGCCACAACCAGCCGACCAATGCGCCGAGCACGATCGCGATCAGGACCTGGACATAGAGAACTTTGTACCACGGCTTGCTGCCGGCGCTCGCCGGTGCAGTCGTGGCAACGGTTGTCGTCGCCATGTGTCACTCCCCCTCAGAAATGGCGGAAATAGCCAAGATCAACTTGGCCGTTCAAGTCAAATGGAACTGTGTGGGCCCTGCCGCTTATCCGCGATGATCCGCCCGCCACAGCGCCGGTGAAACCACGACGCTGCGCTGCGAAACCGATCCGAAAGGCAAAGCGAACTCCGGACGGCTCTTGAAGGCTCTTAAAGCGCTTGGAGTTCGCGGGCTATTTAAGCCAATGCGCGATCCGTGCAACTGCTTCCTGCATCTCCGCGGCCGAGCGTGCATAGGAAAAACGGATGAAGGCGCGGCCGTGGATCGGATCGAAATCGACGCCGGGGGTCGCCGCGACATGCGCCTTCTCGAGCATCTCGCTGGCGAAGGCGAAGCTGTCGGAGGTGAAGTCGGAGACGTCGGCATAGAGGTAGAACGCGCCGTCAGCGGGGAGGAATTTGGTCAGGCCGGCCTTCGGCAGCCCTTCGATCAGGATGCGGCGGTTCTCCTGATAGCCGCGCTTGATCGCCTCCATCTCCTCACGGCCTTCGAACGCCGCTTCGGCCGCGATCTGCGACAGGGTCGGCACCGAGATCGACAGGTTCTGCTGCAGCCGCTCGATCGGCCGCACCAGCACGTCGGGCACCACCATCCAGCCGACACGCCAGCCGGTCATGCAGAAGTACTTCGAGAACGAGTTGATCACGAGCGCGTTCGGCGACAGCTCGGCGGCCGTCACCGCAGGGAACGCGTAGTCGAGGCCATGATAGATCTCGTCGGAGATGAAGCGGATGCCCGCACTGTCGGCGGCCGCCATCAGGGTCGACAGCGCCTCGCGCGACATCATGGTGCCGGTCGGGTTGGCGGGGCTGCCGACCAGCACGCCCTTCAGCGGCGCCTTGCGATGGGCGGCGAGCAGCGCCTCGCCGGTCAGGGCATGGCGGGTGTCACCGGAGGTCTCGATCAGCACCGGCTCGCAGCCCAGCGCGGTCAGGATATGCCGGTACGGCGGATAGCCCGGCACGGTGACGGCGACCCGGTCGCCCGGCTCGAACATCGCAAGAAACGCCAGGATGAACCCACCCGACGAGCCGGTGGTGACGATGATGCGCTCCGCGTCGACCGCGCAACCATACGTGTCGCGATAGTGCCGGGCGATGCGCGCGCGCAGCGAGGGAATGCCGAGCGCCGAGGTGTAGTCGATCCGCCCCTCCGCAAGCGCGGCCTGCGCGGCCGCGATCGCCGGCTTCGGCGCGCCTGCGGCAGGCTGTCCCACCTCCATATGGATGACATGGCCGCCGGCGGCTTCGATTCGCGCCGCGGCCGCCATCACGTCCATCACCATGAACGGCGGAACATCGCTCCGTCCGGACGCTGTCAACAGGCTGCTTACACGGTCTCTCGGTGTCGCTTCACGCATGGATTTCTGCTATTGCACGGCCGCTGCCGAATTCGGGTTCCCGTTACCGGCTGCCGCCCCAGACTGGCCGCATTCGGTGGCTCCTTATAACGCTTTCAGGCCAAGTGAATACCCGGTTCGCGTGAAGAAGAACTGCAAAAACAACAGACTGCGCCACGCGCCAAATCCGGTCGGGCCCGGACCACGGACGTGTGCCGGCGCGGCCAGTCATCGCCGATAGATCGCCCATGCTGTTCCGCCTCGCGCGTCGCACCAGGACCTTCAAGCTGACCGCGTTCATGACTGCGGTTGCGCTCGCGGTCGGGCCCCTCGTCCCTGCGCGAGCCCAGCAAAAAGGCCCGCCGGTGCTGCGCGACACCGAGTCCGAGCAGCTGCTGCGCGAATACACAAGGCCGATCCTGCGCGCCGCCGGTCTGGAGAAGCAGAACATCCAGATCGTGATCATCAACGACGGCTCGTTCAACGCCTTCGTCGCCGACGGCCGGCGCATCTTCGTCAATTACGGCGCGCTGCTGCAATCGGAGACGCCGAACCAGATCATCGGCGTGCTGGCGCACGAGACCGGCCACCTCGCCGGCGGCCATCTCGCCAAGATGCGCGAGCAGCTCGCGCAGGCCCAGACCCAGATGATCATCGCGATGCTGCTCGGCGTCGGCGCGCTTGCCGCGGGTGCGGGCGGCCGCGGTGGCGGAAACGGTCTCTCCAGCGCCGGCGCCGCGGCGATCTCGGCGCCGCAAGCGGTCATTCAGCGCACGCTGTTGTCCTATCAGCGCCAGCAGGAAGAGAACGCCGACCGCGCCGGCGTCAAGTTCCTGAACGCGACCGGACAGTCGGCCCGCGGCATGTACGAGACGTTCAAGCGCTTCACCGACGAGAGCCTGTTTGCCTCGCGCGGGGCCGACCCCTATTTGCAGTCGCACCCGATGCCGGTCGATCGCGTCTCCGCGCTGCAGGAACTGGCGCGCTCCAGCCCCTATTGGGACAAGAAGGACGATCCGGCGCTGCAGCTGCGCCACGACATGATGCGCGCCAAGATCTCGGGCTTCATGGAGCGGCAGGACACCGTCTACCGCCGCTATCCGCTGTCCAACACCAGCCTGCCGGCGCGCTATGCACGCGCGATCACGACCTATCTGCACGGCGATCTGCGCTCGGCGATCGCGCAGATCGACGGCTTGATCCAGGTGCAGCCCAACAATCCCTATTTCTATGAATTGCGCGGCCAGGCGCTGCTCGAAGGCGGCCGGCCCGCCGAAGCCATCGCGCCGCTGCGCCGCGCGGTGCAGCTCTCCAGCAATTCGCCCTTGATCGAGATGCTGCTCGGCCAAGCGCTGGTCGCCTCCGACAACAAGGCCTACACCGACGAGGCGATCAACATGCTGCGCGCCGCGGTGGCGCGCGAGCCGGAGGCACCGCTCGGCTATACCCAGCTCGCGATGGCCTATGGCCGCAAGGGCGACTATGCCCAGGCCGACCTCGCCTCCGCGCAGGCCGCCTATCTCCGCGGCGACACCAAGACCGCCCGCGACCTTGCGTCACGCGCCAAGACGCGGTTCGCGATCGGCACGCCCGGCTGGGTCAAAGCTGACGACATTGTGAGCGCCAAGCCCATGCCGGGTCAGAAAAACAACTAGAAATAAACCGTAGTTCCATACAACGATCACCGAAACCGGCTCACGGCCACGCCGCTTTTTTGAGCCACCGCGAACAAGGATTTTGTCATGCCAGCGCTTCGTTTTCTTGCCCCCGCCCTGCTCGCGCTCGGCGTTTGCGCCGCGCCGCTTTCGGCGTCCGCGCAGAGCTTCACCGACACCCAGCGCGGCGACATCGAAACCATCGTGCGCAACTATCTGATCGCGCATCCGGAGGTGCTCGAGGAGGCGATGAACGAGCTGAGCAAGCGGCAGGCCGCTGCCGAAGCCGAGAAGCACGAGCAGAGCGTCGCCAAGAACGCCGACACCATCTTCAATTCGCCGCGCGGCGTCATGCTCGGCAACAAGGACGGCGACGTCACCTTCGTCGAGTTCTTCGATTACAATTGCGGCTACTGCAAGCGCGCGATGTCCGACATGCTCGACCTGATGAAGGCGGATCCGAAGCTCAAGGTCGTGCTGAAGGAATTCCCGGTGCTGAGCCAGGGCTCGGTCGAGGCCGCCCAGGTCGCGGTCGCCGTGCGCATGCAGGATCCGACCGGCAAGAAGTATCTCGATTTCCACCAGAAGCTGCTCGGCGGCCGCGGCGCCGCCGACAAGGCACGCGCGCTGGCGGTCGCCAAGGAAGTTGGTCTCGACATGGCGAAACTCGAGAAGGATATGGCGAGCCCCGAAGTGAAGGCGACCATCGAGGAGAACTTCCGCCTCGCCGAATCCATGGGCATGAACGGCACACCGAGCTACGTGATCGGCAAGCAGGTTGTGATCGGCGCCGTCGGCGTCGACAATCTCAAGGAAAAGATCGGCATTGCCCGCTGCGGCAAGGCGACCTGCTGATCGCCGCTCCGACAGCTCATCGCGTACAAAATCCGGCTGCCATGCAGCCGGATTTTTTATTGCCGTCGCCGAACCGATTCCGCGCGGGTCGCAACCGGGGGCCGTCGCCAACAACGGAAGTCGCGGGACGCCGAAATACAGCGCGGCCTAATCTCGAGATCGAAGTGCATTTCGGCGGCTTCAATTTCGGCGGCGGCAACGGCCAGCTCGATCTTGCGAGCATGGGGTTCGACTGGGCCTGCGCGGCTGAAGCAGCCGCGCATTCATCTCGCGCGTTCATCGCGCATTCACCTAAAGAACAAACCGCAAGGAACCGCAAATCAACAGGAACATCGCACATGCTCTCCCGTTGTCGGCGCGGGCAATGCTGAAAAACGAGGAGGAATTACGATGTCTAACCGCTTTCTGATTTCGGTCGCCGCAGCCGCTTTGATCGCCGGCACCGGTTTCGCGAACGCACAGGGCGCCGGCGGCGCCAACAGGGAAACCGGGGCTGGTGGTGGTGCGACCACGCAGCAGTCTGCACCGTCCGGTGGCGCGTCATCGGGCACCATGCAGCATGACAAGAGCGGCATGAAGGGTTCCGAGCATTCGACGACGGGTGAGTCAAGCACCAAGGGGGCTGAGTCCGAGAAGTCCGGCACGGCCACCAAGGGTGCGCAGGACAGTACCCAAAAGTCGAAGGGCATGAGCTCGGAGAACGATGCGGCCAAGGGCTCCAAGGAGGGCTCGAAGGACATGAAGGCCGAGGGTCGCGACAAGAGCGGCAACATGAAAGCCGAGGAGCGTGACAAGAGTGGCAAGATGAACGCCGAGAGCCGCGACAAGAGCGGTAGCGGTGCCACGACCAACCAGAACGCTCAGACCAAGAGCCCGTCCGACACCAACCGCGCGCAGACCAACGACACGAGCCGCACGCAGACGACGACCGGTAACGCGGCAACGTCGGCGACCGCGGCTCCGCCGGCCGAGAAGCGCACCCAGATCACGACCGCGATCAAGTCGGAGCACGTCACCGAAGCCACCAACGTGAACTTCAACGTGGCGGTCGGCACCCGCGTTCCGGCTGACATTCACTTCTACCCGGTGCCGGAGCGCGTCGTGACGATCTACCCGCAGTGGCGCGGCTATCAGTTCATCCTGGTCAAGGGCCGCTACGTGATCGTGCAGCCTGAGACCCATGAGATCGTCTACATCATCGAGGGCTAAACCGGCCTCGGTGCGAGGGCGCCAAGACGGACCCTCGAAAGACGGGCCCTCGCCTTCATCTCGACCCCGCCCCCTTTCGGGGCGGGGTCTTGCTTTCGGCCGCAACCCGCATCACGCCAGTGGATGGCGGGCCGGAGCGCCCGCCGAAGGCAGCTTCCGCAAGATTTGGTTAATCAGCATTTTCCGTAGGTTAGGGCAGCCATCTAACAGGGCGGAGGAAGTTGTTGAAGACGTTCCGATTTCACCTAAAGACTTCCCCTTCGGCCGGTTGTTACCTATAACCCGGCCCACTCCACCCCTTGTCGGACCCCCCGTCGGAACCTTTGGCCGGAACCCTTGGCAGGAAACTCTGGAATGGCTGCTGCCGGAACGATCTATGTGCTGAACGGCCCGAACCTCAATCTGCTGGGGACGCGCGAGCCGGAGACCTACGGCCATGCCACCCTCGCCGATGTCGAGAAGCTGTGTGCGGACACCGCGCGCCAGTTCGGGTTGACCGCCGACTGCCGGCAGTCCAACCGCGAGGGTGAGTTGATCGACTTCATCCATGAGGCCCACGCCAAGAAGGCGGCCGGCATCATCATCAACGCCGGTGGCTACTCTCATACCTCGATCGCGCTGCATGACGCACTGGTTGCGGTCAAGATTCCCGCGGTCGAAGTTCATGTCAGCAACATCCACGCCCGCGAAAGCTTCCGGCACCACTCGTTCACTGCTAAAGCCGCCTTCGCTTCACTTTGCGGCTTCGGCATCGACGGCTACCGGCTTGCCATCATCGGCCTCGCCACCAGGATCGGCGTCAAGATCGACGCCAAGCCAAAGACTTAATCGTCAATCCTGACGTTCCCCGTCACCAGACAGAGATTTTGGATCACAGAGCATGGCGCGCCAGCCAGACGACAAATCAGCCGCAAAAAAGAACGACTCCAAGAGCGACGACAGCGTCCTCATTCGCGAGCTCGCGCTGTTGCTCGCGGAAACCAATCTGACCGAGATCGAGATCGAGCGCGCCGGCCTGCGTGTCCGTGTCGCGCGCAACATCAGCATCGCGGCGTCGGTGCCCACCGTGGCAAGTGTTGCCGCACCGTCCGCAATGGCTGTCCCGGTAGCTACGGCTGCGACCGATCTCGCCAAGCACCCGGGCGCCGTGCCCTCGCCGATGGTCGGCACCGCCTATTGGGCGCCCGAGCCGGGCGCCAAGCCGTTCATTGAAATCGGCACCAAGGTCTCCGCCGGCCAGACGCTTCTGATCATCGAGGCGATGAAGACGATGAACCAGATCCCGTCGCCGCGCGCGGGCACCGTGACGCAGATTCTCGTCGAGGACGGCCAGCCGGTCGAATTCGGCGAGCCGCTCGTCATCATTGAATAGCTTCCGTCAACACCAGGCGCTGCGATGTTCGACAAGATCCTCATAGCCAATCGCGGCGAGATCGCGCTTCGCGTGCTGCGCGCCTGCAAGGAGCTCGGCATCTCGACCGTCGCCGTGCATTCCACCGCCGACGCCGACGCCATGCATGTGCGGCTCGCCGACGAGAGCGTGTGCATCGGCCCGCCGCCGTCGAAGGATTCCTATCTCAACGTGCCGGCGCTGCTCGCGGCCTGCGAGATCACCGGCGCCGACGCGGTGCATCCCGGCTACGGCTTCCTGTCCGAGAACGCGCGCTTCGCCGAGATCCTCGCCGACCACAATCTGGGCTTCATCGGACCGAAGGCCGAGCACATCCGCCTGATGGGCGACAAGATCGAAGCCAAGAAGACCGCAAAGCGCCTCGGCATTCCCGTGGTGCCCGGCTCGGACGGCGCGGTGACCTCGGAGGCCGACGCGCTCGCGATCGGCAGGGACATCGGATTCCCGGTGCTGGTGAAGGCGGCGGCCGGCGGCGGTGGCCGCGGCATGAAGGTCGCCCATACCGAGGCTGACCTCGCGCTCGCGCTCTCGACCGCGGCCAACGAGGCCAAATCGGCATTCGGCGACGCCTCGGTCTACCTGGAAAAATACCTGCAGAAGCCGCGCCACATCGAGATCCAGATTCTCGGCGACGGCCGCGGCGGCGCCATCCATCTCGGTGAGCGCGACTGCTCGCTGCAGCGCCGTCACCAGAAGGTCTGGGAGGAAGGCCCCTCGCCCGTGCTCGCGGCGGCGGCGCGCGCCAGGATCGGCGAGACCTGCGCCAAGGCGATGCGGGACATGAAATATCTCGGCGTTGGCACCATCGAATTCCTCTACGAGGACGGCGAGTTCTATTTCATCGAAATGAACACGCGCATCCAGGTCGAGCATCCCGTCACCGAAAGCATCACCGATATCGATCTCGTGCTGGAGCAGATCCGGATCGCCGCCGGCGGCGACCTTCCGGCCAAGCAGGACGACATCGCGATCATCGGCCACGCCATCGAGTGCCGCATCAATGCGGAGAACCCGCAGACCTTCCGTCCCTCGCCCGGACGGATCACGCAATTCCATCCGCCTGGCGGCCTCGGCGTGCGGATCGATTCCGCCGTCTATCAGGGCTATGTGATCCCGCCCTATTACGACTCGCTGGTCGGCAAGCTGATCGTGCACGGCAAGACCCGCGGCGAATGCCTGATGCGGCTGCGCCGGGCGCTGGACGAGATGGTGGTCGACGGGATCGAGACGACGCTGCCGCTGTTCCGCGCGCTGGTGCGCGAGCCCGACATCATCGAGGGCGACTACCACATTCACTGGCTGGAGCAGTACCTCGCCGGTCAGCCGTCCGACGCCGCAAAATAGTTCGGAACTCCGTGGAACCCGGCCCTTCCTCAAACGTACTATAGGGTTATTGGCTTTCCACGGGGACGCGTTGAATCCCACTCCCACAGCGAGATCGTCGTGACGCTCGTTTCACGACGCCGGTCGACGCTACAGATCCTGCTGCTGTCGGCGGGATTTTTCGTGCTGGTCGCGGTCAGTGTGGCGTCGGTCGTGCTGGTCAACAAGGCGCGCGAAGACAACGCCTGGGTGATCCACACCGTCGAGACCGAGAGCCAGGTTGCCAACCTGCTGCTCGACATCAGGCGCGCCGAAAGCGCGACCAGGGCGTATCTGCTGACATCAGCACCACAATACCTGTCCGAGTACCAGGCCGCTGCAGCGGGACTCCCGGCCGCGCTCGGTCATCTCCAGATGATGACCGTCGATAATCCGGCGCAGGTCGCCAATGCCGCGAAGCTCAAGGCCGCGGTCGAGCAGCGCCTCGCCGAGTTCGCCCTCAGCATCGAGCGCGTCAAGAACAACGACGCGGCGACCAGCATCGACATCTTGCGCAAGGGCACGTCGACCGATGCGTTGGAGGCGATCGCCCGGATCGGCCGCGACATGCGCGCCGAGGAAGATCGGCTGCTGGCGGTACGCAGCGCGACTGCGGACAGGACCCAGGTGCTGGCCTCCTCCGTCACCATCGCCGGCTCCTGCATGGTGCTGGCGCTCGCCGCTCTCTCGGTGGTGCTGCTGCGGCGATCGTCGCGGGCGCGCGACGACGCCGAGGCGAGGCTGCGCGACAGCAACCTCAATCTCGAGACCATCGTCGACGAACGCACCTCCGACCTGCGCGAGGCCAACGAGGAAATCCAGCGCTTCGCCTATATCGTCAGCCACGATCTGCGCTCGCCGCTGGTGAACATCATGGGCTTCACCAGCGAGCTCGAGGAACTGCGCGGCGACATCTTCAAGCGGATCGCCACGCTCAATCGCGCCGCGTCGCTGGCGCCTGCGATGCCGGAAGACGCGACCGATGTGGCCGAGCCCGAGCTCGAAGGCTCCGACAAGCAGCTATCCGACGATTTCAACGAATCGCTCGGTTTCATCAAATCGTCGATCGCCAAGATGGACCGCCTGATCAGCGCGATCCTCAATCTGACCCGCGAGGGCCGCCGCGAGTTCAAGCCCGAACGCGTCGATCTGCGCGAGCTGATCGACGGCATCGTCAAGACGGTGGCTCACCAGGCCGTCGAGGCCAATGCGACCGTCGAGGTTGGCGCGTTGCCCAATATCGTCAGCGACCGCCTCGCGCTGGAGCAGATCTTCTCCAATCTGATCGACAACGCACTCAAGTACCTCAGGAACGGCGTTCCCGGCGAGATTTCGATCGAAGGCCGCACCAAGCTCGGCTTCGCGATCTTCGAGATCACCGACAACGGCCGCGGCATCGATCCGAAGGACCATCAGCGCATCTTCGATTTGTTCCGTCGCGCCGGAACCCAGGACAAACCCGGTCAGGGCATCGGGCTTGCCCATGTCCGCGCACTTGTGCGCAGACTGGGCGGCACCATGTCGGTAGCATCGGAACTTCACAACGGCAGCACCTTCACGATCACGCTGCCTATCAATTGGTCAGGCAAGAATCGGGACAAAGTGACATGAGTGATCCAGTCACCATCATCATGATCGAGGACGACGAGGGCCATGCCCGCCTGATTGAGCGGAATATCCGGCGCTCAGGTGTCAACAATGAGATCATCCCGTTCACCAACGGTACAGAGGCCGTCAACTACCTGTTCGGCAAGGATGGCAGCGCCGTCGAGCGCAAGGGCCAGGCCCTGCTGATCCTGCTCGATCTCAATCTGCCCGACATGACCGGCATCGATATTCTGAAGCGGGTCAAGGAGAACAAGTATCTCAAGTCGACGCCGGTGGTCGTGCTGACCACGACCGACGACTCCCAGGAGATCAAGCGTTGCTACGAGCTCGGTTGCAACGTCTACATCACCAAGCCGGTGAACTACGAAAGCTTTGCCAACGCCATTCGCCAGCTTGGCCTGTTCTTTTCCGTGATTCAGGTGCCGCCGGCTGCCTTATGACCAACGCAACGCCGACACTGCTCTATATCGACGACGACGCGGCGTTGGCGCGCCTGGTCGAACGCGGGCTGACGCGCGCGGGCTACAAGGTCGTGCACGCCGCAAGCGGCCAGGAAGGCCTCGACCGGCTCGCCCAGGGCGGCATCGACGTCGTCGCGCTCGATCAGTACATGCCCGGCCTCGACGGGCTGGAGACGCTGGAGCAGATCCTCAAGATACCGGACGCTCCGCCGGTGGTGTTCGTCACGGCGTCGCAGGATTCGGCGATCGCCGTCACCGCGCTGAAGGCCGGCGCGGCGGACTATCTGGTCAAGGACGTCAGGGGCGAGTTCATCCCTCTGCTCCAGGTCGCGGTGAACGGCGCGATCCGGCAGGCCGCGCTCCAGAAGGCGCGCGACGAAGCCGAGGCCGAGGTGCACGCCTCGCGCGACCGCTATGCCGCGCTCGCCGCGGAGCGTGAGGTTCTGCTCCGCGAGGTCAATCATCGCGTCGGCAATTCGCTGCAGATCATCGCCTCACTGCTGCATCTGCAGGCCAACTCCGCGGCCCAGCAGGATGTGAAGGCAGCGCTGACCAACGCGATGGGGCGCGTCGCGGCCGTCGCGCAGGTGCACCGCCGCCTCTACACCTCGCACGACTTCAAGACGGTGATGCTCAACCAGTATCTCGAGGCGCTGCTCGAGGATCTCCGGCGATCGGCCGAAGGCAACAAGATGTCGCGGCTGACCTTGAAGGCCGACCCGATCGAGATCGATCCCGACCGCGCGGTCGCGATCGGCATCATCGTGAACGAGCTGGTGATGAACGCCGTGAAGTACGCCTATCCCGACGGCGCCGGCCCGATCCATGTCGAGCTGAAGCCGCAGGGCGACGATCTGCAGCTCGCGATCGGCGACGACGGGGTCGGCTTTTCCGACAAGGCCGATCCGCGTGGCACCGGCATGGGCCAGCGCATCGTCAGCGCGATGGCCGCCAAGCTCGATGCCAGCGTCGAGCGCGACCCCGGCCACAAGGGCACCCGCTTCGTGGTGCGGTTCGCCCGCGTCAGCCCCCCGCTCGACAAATCGGCAAGCGCCGCCGCCAGCTAATGCCGCAAATTTCGGCAAATTCGATTGATTTGTCTGGTTCGCTTTAACGGCTACGTCATGCTGTTATTGGATCGCGGCCGGCCACGCCTGACCGGTTAAGAAAGTTCTGGGCGTCCTTTGCGATGCTTGTGCCGACTGCTTGGCAGGAGCGGCACGCGATGTTCGGGCGCAGGCCAGTTTTTGGAAAGAAGCAAGAGACGACCTTGGGCGAGCTCAAGGAGACCGTGCGTCCGGCGCCGGGCGCCGACGCCGCGACGCCCGCTTTTCACAAGCAGCAGTGGGATCACCCACTGATCGGGTCGATGCTGCGCGATGCGGGCTTCGCGCCTGATGACGAAGCCGGCATCGTGCCGACGGCCGACAATCGCCTCGCCGTGTTCGCTGCGGCCAGCAAGCGATTGCAGGATCGTACCGAGACCTTCAACCGCGACATGACTGCGCGCCACGGCCACTGCCACGCGGTGCCGTTCCTGGTCATCGACCAGAAGATCTGGGATGGACCGCATGGCGCGTTTCTCTACGCGCAGATGGGGCTGATCGGCTACGACGAGTGGAACGTGATCATGCTGGCGGGAGACCCGCAGACCACCGTGTCATGCGGCCTGGAAAGCCATCCCGGCTTCCTTCCATCCGTGACGCAAGTCATGACCGAGCATGTGATCGCGTGGAAGGCGCGGCACAACGCGCTGCTCGAGACGTACGGGATCACCGCGACCGGTGGCCGGGAAATCTCGCATGAACAATACGAGATGGAAAAGGACACCCTGCGCAACGAAATCATCGACAAGGCCGGCTGGATGAAGCCGCGCATCATCGACGAGCTCTTGCGCAAGGCCTAGAGGCATCAAGCCTCTCCGAAGCGCCTCACTCGTGCCTGCCGCGGTGGCGGCGTGCGCGCTGCGGACGGCAATCCTGACACGGTGCGCCAAACACAACCTGCGACGGATAGGGCCGCGCGGAATGCCACGGCGTCGAGCCGAACAGGCCGGCCGCACCGAAACCTGCGCTGAAGGGATCGGCGGCGAAATTGCCGGGGAAATAGCCGTTGCTTCGAAAATCGCGATCGTCGTCCCTGCCGTCGAAATACGCGCCGCCGGTGCTGCCGTAGCGCAACGGCCGCTGCTGGGCCGACGCCGCGGCTACGCTCAGCGCGATGGCAGCGCACGCGATCAGTCCTCTCATGGCGATCATGGCCGAAACCCTCATTGCGGAATGGTGCCCCAATCGCCCTTCCAGGCGATCAGGCGTCCCTTGCCGAATTGCAGATAGAGCCCGTCGCTGCGCCTCGACAGCACGCTGCCCCTGACATTGGGCAGCGCGACGAACAATTCATTGCCCGGCCTGCCGCGCACATAATTGAGGGGAACGCCGAGCGACTGGCTGGCCTGGTTGGCGCTCATGCCGAAGGCGAGCGGAACGCTGTTGGGCGGCCGCTGCTGCGCGCGGGACGCGCCGGTCAATGCGCCAAGCCCGATGACGAGGGCAACGAGGAGTGTCGCGAAACGCTGCATGGCTGACCTCATGGCACCGCCGCCGCCAGCGTACCGGCGGGCGTCCAGCCGCCGCCGAGCGCCTGGAACAGGCTGCTCGCCGCCAGCAGCTTGTTGAGCCGCACCGTAACCAGATTGTTTTCAGCGGTGAACAGCGTCTGCTGGGCCTGCAGCACCGTGATCAGGTTGACCGTCCCGCCGCGCAACTGCGTCTCGGCGACCTCGAACGCCTTGCGCGAGGCGGCGACGACGTCGGACTGCAGGCGCTCCTGCAATGTGTACTTCTGCAACGCGATCAGCGCCTTCTCGACATCGGCGAAGGCCGACAGCACCGCCTTGCGATAGGCCTGCAGGTTTTGCAGTTGCTGGCCCTTGGCGAGCTTGAGCTGGCTCTCCAGCAGGAAGCCGTCGAACAGCGGCTGGGTCAGCCCAGCGGCGAGCGTGTAGTACCAGGCGCCGGGCGCAAACAGCGAGGCGAGCGCCGCGCTCTGGAAGCCGGTGGTGCCGGTCAGCTGGATCTGCGGAAAGAATGCCGCGCGCGCCGCGTCGACGCTGAAATTGGACGACGCCAGTTGCGCCTCGGCCTCGCGGACGTCAGGCCGCTGGTAGAGCAGTTCCGACGGCAGTCCCGGCGTGACGCGCGGCACCGCGATCTGCGTGGTGGACCCGCCGCGCACCTTGAAATCGGCCGGCGCGCGCGCCACCAGCACGGCGAGCGCCGCGGTGTTCTGCCCGACCGTCACCTCGAGCGGCGGGATCGCCGCGCGCTGCGTGGCGACCAGCGCCTCCTGCTGCGACAAATCGAGCTGCGAGGCGGTGCCGCCGGCGAATTGCGACTTGATCAGCGCAAGGATGCGCTCGGCCGCCGCGAGGTTGCGGCGGGTGACCTTGATCTGGTCCTGCGCCGCCAGCAGCTGGAAATAGGTGTTGGCGACCGTCGCCATCGTGGTCAGCGCCACCACCTCGCGATTGTAGCGCGCGACGGTCGCGCTCTCCTCCGAAGCCGACAGCGTCGCGCGGTTCTTGCCCCAGAAATCGACGATGTAGCTCGCGCTCAGCCCGAGGCTGTATTGCGAGAAGGTGCCGCTGGCGCCGAGCGACGAACTGGACCCCGTTGCCACACGCTGACGCTCGGCATTCGCCGATCCGGAGATGGACGGCAGCAGCGCAGCGCCGGACACGCCGACCTGGGCGTCGGCCTGCACGATCTGGGCGATCGCCACCGCGATGTCGAGATTGTAGAGCTGCGCCGATTCCATCAGCCCGGTCAGCTCAGGTGAGCGGAAGCCGCGCCACCAGGCGAGCGCCGGAACGGCCGCGTCGGCATCGCCCTTGGCCGCAGTCTTGTAGCTCGCCGGCACTTCGAGGCTGAGCTCGGGCTTCTCCGCCCCGGGAATACAGCCGGACAGACCGAGGCTGAGGCCGCCAAACGCCGCCACGCGCAGAAACCGGATCGGCTTGCGCATCAACTGAAGATTTCGCAACGCTGCACCTGTCGGCATTTACTCGCCCGGTTGAAGTGAGGAGCCCGGCATCCGCGTCGCGCCGTCGCGGCGGAGGCGCCGGGCCCACAGGCGGAACCGGTCGAGATAGAGGTAGATGACCGGCGTCGTGTAGAGCGTGAGGACCTGGCTCAGGATCAGGCCCCCGACGATGGCGATGCCGAGCGGCTGCCGCAGCTCGCCGCCATCGCCCATGCCGATCGCCAGCGGCACCGCCCCGAGCAGCGCGGCCATCGTCGTCATCATGATGGGGCGGAAGCGCAGCAGGCAGGCCTCCCGGATCGCCTCGAGCGGCTCCAGCCCGCGCCTGCGTTCCGCCTCCAGCGCAAAGTCGATCATCATGATGGCGTTCTTCTTCACAATGCCGATCAGCAGGATGACGCCGATCAGTGCCATGATACTGAACTCGGTCTTGAATGCCATCAGCGCCAGCAAGGCGCCCACACCCGCCGAGGGCAATGTGGACAAGATGGTCAGCGGATGGATGTAGCTTTCGTAGAGCACGCCCAGCACGATGTAGATCGCAACCAGCGCGGCCAGGATCAGGAACGGCTGGTTGCTCAGCGAGTCCTGGAACGCCTTGGCGGTGCCCTGGAAGGTGCCGCGGATCGTGGCCGGGACCCCGATCCGGTTCATGGTCGCCTCGATGCTGCCGACCGCCGTGCTCAGCGACACGTTCGGCGGCAGGTTGAACGAGATGGTGTTGGCGACCAACAGGCCCTGGTGATTGACCGCAAGCGGCGTCGCGCCCTGCTTGAACGCTGCAACTTCCGACAGCGGGATCATGGTCTCGCTGCTGGTGGAGACGGCCGAGCCGGTCGAGGCCACGCCCTTCCCGGTCGAACCGATCGAATTGGTGGCCTGGTTGCGCGCGGCCTGGGCGTTGGCCGCACTGGCCGCGCTGGAGTTGCCCGGGGCGACGACCGTGCCCGCCACCGCGTTGGTCGATTGCGAGCCGCCGACCGATCCGCCGGACGTGCTGATATAGACGTCCTTCAGCGTCTCAGGATTCTGCCAGTAGCGCGGCGCGACCTCCATGATGACGTGATACTGGTTGCGCGCGACATAGATTGTCGACACCTGCCGCTGGCCGAAGGCGTCGTAGAGCGTGTTGTCGATCTGGCTCACCGTGATGCCGAGCCGGGCCGCGGCGTTGCGGTCGATCACGAGATCGGATTCCAGGCCCTTGTTCTGCTGGTCGCTGTTGACGTCGGCGAGATCAGGATCGCGCTGCAGGGCCGCCGCGATCTTCGGCGTCCATTCATTGAGCTCCTCCAGCGTCGATCCCTGCAGCGTGTACTGATACTGTGCGTTCGAGGCCCTGCCCCCGACCCGGATGTCCTGCACCGCCTGCAGGAACAGGCTCGCGCCCGGCACCACCGACATCTCGCGGCGCAACCGCGCGATCACGCCGTCGGCGCCGATCTTGCGCTCATCGAGCGGACGCAGCGAGACGAACACGAAGCCGGAATTGGTCTGCCCGCCGCCGGTGAAGCCGACCGCCGTCTCGACCGCCGGATCGCGCTTGATGATGCCGACATACTGCGCGAGCTTCTGCTGCATCAGCTGGAACGACACGCTCTGGTCGGCCTGGATCGAGCCGACCAGCCGGCCGGTGTCCTGCTGCGGGAAGAAGCCCTTCGGGATCACGTCGTAGAGATAGAAATTGAGACCGAATACCGCCGCCAGGATCAGCATCACCGACAGCGGATGCGCCAGCGCCGCGGTCAGCGTCCTGCGGTAGAAATTCAGCATCGCCTCGAAGAAGCGCTCGCTCGCCCAATAAAGCCGGCCGTGGCCGCCAGCGTCCGGCTTCAGCAGCACGGCACACATCATCGGCGTGGTCGCCAGCGAGACTGCGAGCGAGATCAGGATCGAGATCGAGATCACCATCGCGAACTCGCGGAACAGCCGCCCGACGATGCCTGCCATCAGCAGGATCGGGATGAACACCGCGATCAGCGAGATGCTCATCGACAGCACGGTGAAGCCGACCTCGTTGGCGCCCTTCAGCGCCGCCTCGAGCGGGCTCAGGCCGTCCTCGATGTAGCGGGTGACGTTCTCCAGCACCACGATGGCGTCGTCGACCACGAAGCCGGTCGCGACCGTCAGCGCCATCAGGGAGAGATTGTCGAGGCTGTAGCCGAACAGGTACATCGCCCCGAAGGTTGCGACCAGCGACACCGAGACCGCCACCACCGGAATGAAGGTGGCGCGCGCATTGCGCAGGAACGCGAACACCACGATGATGACCAGCAGCACCGCCAGAACGAGGGTTCGTTCGACGTCCCGGAGCGAGGTGCGGATGGTCGTCGAACGGTCGACCGCAACGCCGATGTCGATCGCCGGCGAGACCGATGCCTGCAATTGCGGCATCAGCCCCTTCACGAGGTCGACGGTACTGATGATATTGGCGTTCGGCTGCCGGTAGAGGATGATCAACACCGCCGGCTTGCCGTTGGCGAGCCCGGCATTGCGGAGGTTCTCGACGCCGTCCGCCACCTCGCCGACGTCGGAGAGATGAACCGGCGCGCCATTGCGGTAGGCCACGATCAGCGATTTGTAGTCGTCGGCCTTGTTGGCCTGGTCGTTGGCGTAGACCTGGTAGCGCTGGTCGCCGACGTCGATGCCGCCCTTGGGGCTGTGGGCGTTGGCGCTTGACAGCGCCGCGCGGACGTCTTCCAGGCCGATGCCGTATTTGTAGAGCGCCTGCGGGATCAGATCGACGCGCACGGCCGGCAGCGAGCTGCCGCCGACCACGACCTCGCCGATGCCCTCGACCTGCGACAGCTTCTGCGCCAGCACCGTGGAGGCGGCGTCGTAGAGATCGCCGCGCGTCAGCGTATCCGACGTCAGCGTCAGGATCAGGATCGGCGCGTCGGCCGGATTGACCTTGCGGTAGGTCGGATTGGCGCGCAGGCTGGTCGGCAGGTCGGCCCGCGCCGCATTGATCGCGGCCTGCACGTCGCGCGCCGCGCCGTTAATGTCGCGATTCAGCCCGAACTGCAGCGTGATGCGGGTCGAGCCCACCGAGCTCGACGACGTCATCTCGGTGACATCGGCGATCTGGCCGAGATGGCGCTCGAGGGGACTGGCGACCGTGGTCGCGACATCCTGCGGGCTGGCGCCGGGCAGCGTCGCCTGCACCGAGATGGTCGGGAAATCCACCTGCGGCAGCGGCGACACCGGCAGCTTGAAGAACGCGACGATGCCGGCCGCCGCGAGCCCGAACGTCAACAGCGTCGTTGCGACCGGCCTACGGATGAAGGGCGTTGACGGATCCATGGCTCAACGCGACCCGCTCGCCTCGCCGATCTCGTCCGCCCGCCCGGCAAACCGCAGCGCGAGGCGATCGAACCAGAGGTAGATCACCGGGGTCGTGAACAGGGTCAGCAGCTGGCTCACCAGCAGGCCGCCGACGATCGAAATGCCGAGCGGATTCCGCAGCTCGGACCCCGCGCCGCTGCCGAGCATCAGTGGCAGCGCGCCGAGCACCGCAGCCATCGTCGTCATGATGATCGGCCGGAACCGCAGCAGGCAGGCCTGGTAGATCGCCTCCCGCGGCGGCTTGCCCTCGTTGCGTTCGGCATCGAGCGCGAAGTCGATCATCATGATCGCATTCTTCTTCACGATGCCGATCAGGAGGATGATGCCGATGATCGCGATGATGGTGAGATCCTGGCCTCCCATCATCAGCGCCAGCAGCGCGCCGATGCCCGCGGAAGGCAGCGTCGAGAGGATCGTCAGGGGATGGATGAAGCTCTCATAGAGCACGCCGAGCACGATATAGACCGTGATGATCGCGGCCAGGATCAGGAACAGCTGGTTGGACAGCGAGGACTGGAACGCCAGCGCTGCACCCTGGAAGCTCGTGATCATGCCGAGCGGCTGGTTGATGTCGGCCTGGGCCTGCTTGATCGCCGTCACCGCCCCTCCAAGGGAAGCGCCGGGCGCCAGGTTGAACGAGACCGTCGCCGACGGGAACTGGCCGAGATGCGAGATCTGCAGCGGCGCGGTCTCCACCCGCATCTTGGCCATCACCGACAGCGGCACCGGCGTCGAGCCCACCGATGACGGCAGATAGATCGACGACAGCGAATCCAGCGAAGTCTGCAGCGACGGATCGGCTTCCAGGATCACGCGGTACTGGTTCGAATTGGTGAAGACGGTCGAGACGATGCGCTGGCCGTAGGAATCGTACAGCGCGTTGTCGATCGTTGCCGGCGTGATGCCGAACCGCGCCGCCTGGTCGCGGTCGATGTCGACGAACACCGAAAGCCCCTGCGCCGAGATATCGCTGGTGACGTCGCTGAGCTCGGGCAATTCCCGGAGCTTGTCGACCAGCTTCGGCGTCCATTCCGCGAGCTCGTTCGGATCGGCATCCTGCAGGATGAACTGGTACTGCGTCCGGCTCACCGTGCCTTCGATGGTGAGGTCCTGCACCGGCTGCATGTAGAGCGTGATCCCGGTCAGCGCCGCCGTGCTCGCCTTGATCCGGTCCATGATCGTCGAGACATTGGCCTTGCGCCGCTCATGCGGCTTCAGATTGATCAGGATGCGGCCGCTGTTCAGCGTGGTGTTGGTGCCGTCGACGCCGATGAACGACGACAGGCTCTGCACGTCCGGATCCTTCAGGATCGCGCTCGCGAGCCGCTGCTGCCGCTCGGCCATCGCCGCATAGGACACCGATTGCGGCGCCTCCGAGATCGCCTGGATCACGCCGGTGTCCTGCACCGGAAAGAAGCCCTTGGGGATGACGACATAGAGCAGCGCCGTCAGGCCAAAGGTGGCGAGCGCGATCAGCAGCACGAAGGTCTGGCGATCCAGCACCCAATTGAGCATCCGGGCGTAGATCGCGATCACGGCATCGAAGCCTTCGCGGCTGAGCCGCTGGAAGGTGTTTTCCCGCGCCATCGCCTCCGGCTTCAGCAGCTTTGCGCAGGCCATCGGCACCAGGGTCAGCGACACCACGGCCGAGATCAGGATCGTGACCGACAGCGTGATGGCGAATTCGCGGAACAGGCGGCCGACGACGTCGCCCATGAACAGCAGCGGGATCAGCACCGCGATCAGCGACACCGTCAACGAGATGATGGTGAAGCCGATCTGCTCGGACCCGCGCAGCGCCGCCTCGAGCGGCGACTCGCCCTCCTCGATGTAGCGCGAGATGTTCTCGATCACGACGATGGCGTCGTCGACCACGAAGCCGGTCGCGATCGTCAGCGCCATCAGCGACAGATTGTTCAGGCTGAAGCCGAACAGATACATCGCGCCCAGTGTGCCGACCAGCGAGAGCGGCACCGACAGGCTCGGGATCAGCGTGGCACGGGTCGAGCGCAGGAACACGAAGATCACAAGCACGACCAGGATCACGGCGAGCGACAGCTCATATTCGACGTCGCGGACCGAGGCCCGGATCGTCACGGTGCGGTCGGTCAGGATATTGAGGTCGATCGCGGCCGGCAGGGTCGCCTGCAGCTGCGGCAGCAGGTCCTTGATGCCCTGCACCACCGAGATCACGTTGGCGCCGGGCTGGCGCTGGATGTTGAGGATGATCGCCGGCGTCTCGTTCATCCAGGCGCCGAGCTTGTCGTTCTGCGCGCCGTCGACGACGTTGCCGACGTCGCTGAGGCGGACCGGCGAGCCGTTCTTGTAGGCGATGATCAGCGAGCGGTAGTCGCTGGCATTGCGGATCTGGTCGTTGGCATTGATGGTGTAGGCGCGCATCGCGCCGTCGAAATTGCCCTTCGGCGTGTTGACGTTGGCGTTGCCGAGCGTGGTGCGGAGATCGTCGATGTTGAGGCCGTAGGCCGCGAGCTTGCGGATGTCGGCCTGGATGCGCACCGCGGGCCGCTGGCCGCCGCTGATGCTGACGAGGCCGACGCCGGGCAGCTGCGAGATCTTCTGCGCCAGCCGCGTGTCGACGAAATCCTGCACCTGCGTCAGCGGCATGGTCTTCGAAGTCAGGCCGAGGGTCAGGATCGGCGCATCGGCCGGATTGACCTTGGCGTAGATCGGCGGCGCCGGCAGGTCCGACGGCAACAGATTGCCCGCGGCATTGATCGCGGCCTGCACCTCCTGCTCGGCGACGTCGAGCGAGATCGACAGGCCGAACTGCAGCGTGATCACGGACGAGCCCGCCGAGCTCACCGAGCTCATCTGGGTCAGATTCGGCATCTGGCCGAACTGCACCTCGAGCGGCGCCGTCACCGACGAGGTCATCACGTCGGGGCTCGCGCCGGGATAGAAGGTCTGCACCTGGATGGTCGGATAGTCGACCTCCGGCAGCGCCGCGACCGGGAGAAATCTGAACGCCAGCATGCCCGACAGCATGATGGCGATCATCATCAGGGTCGTCGCCACCGGCCGCAGGATGAATGGCCGCGACGGGTTCATTTCTTCTGCCCGTCCTCGGACCGCTTGTGGTGGCCACCTCCGGGATCGGCGCCGTCCTTACTATCTCCCTTGCCGTCTCCCTTCGCCGCGCCACTCGCCGTCCCCTTGGCCGCAGCCCCCGGGTTCGCGGTGTCGGCGGCGGAGCGCACGACCACCTTCGCACCCTCGCGCAGCTTGTCGGCGCCGTCGATCACGATGCGATCGCCGGGTACAAGCCCGGACAGCACCTCGACCCGGTCCCCATCGGTGACGCCGAGCTTGACCGGCCGCACCGAGACCGTGCTGTCGGCGTTGACGAGATAGACGAAGGTGCCGGGTACACCGCGCTGGATGCCGGCGGTCGACATCGTCGTCGCATCCTTGTGGGTATCGAGCAACAGGCGGACGTTGACGAACTGGTTCGGAAACAGTGTGCGCTTGTCGTTCTCGAACTGCGCGCGCAGCTTGATGGTGCCGGTGGTCGCATCGATCTGGCTGTCGAAGGTCTGCAACGATCCCTCGGCGAGCTTGTTGGCACCGCTGCGGTCATAGGCCGCCGCCGGCAGCACCGCGCCCTCCTTCAACCGCTTCGCGACCGCCTGCAGATTGTCCTCCGGCAGCGTGAACAGCACGCTGATCGGCTCGAGCTGGGTGATCACGACGAGGCCGTTGGTATCGCCGGGCGTCACATAGTTGCCGAGATCGACCTGGCGCAGTCCGACGCGCCCGTTGATCGGCGATACGATGTGACAATATTGCAAATTCACCTCGGCCGACTTCACCGAGGCGCGATCGGCTTCCACCGTGCCCTGATACTGCGCGACCAGCGCGACCTGGGTATCCAGCGTCTGATGCGGCACCGCGTTCTGCGCGGCGAGGTTCTGGTAGCGGGTGAGATCGACCTGGGCGCCCTTCAGCTGCGCCTCGTCGCGGGCGAGCTGTCCCTTGGCCTGCGCCAGCGTCGCCTCATAGGGGCGCGAATCGATCTCGGCGATCAGGTCGCCCTTCTTGACCTCATCGCCCTCCTTGAAATCGATCTTCATCAGATAGCCGCTGATCTGGCTCCTGATGGTGACGGTCGCGAGCGACGTCACGGTGCCGAGCGCATTCAGGCTGACGCCGATATCGCCCTTGCCGATCGTCTCCGGCACGATCGACATCGGCCCGGCGTTGCGCCCGCCACCGGCCTGCGGCGGCGCGGCCTGCTGCCGCGTCCACCAGACGATGCCTGCAAGCACCGCCAACACGAGACATCCGGTCAGAAACCCTCGCCAACGCGACCCTCGCCTGGTTCGCTCGGGCGCCACAATCGACGGGTCTTTTATCTGCTGGTCCATAACCTGCCCACGAAGAAACACGAATGAGCTCGCGCGGCTCTATGTGTCCCCTGAACTCCGCGCGCGCCACATCCGACGAAGCATTTTGAAGGCTTCTTCCGGACAAAGCGCGTTAAGAATCGGAAAGGAAAGTGCTCCTTCCCGGTCGGCGGCTGTTTCTCGCTGGATTGTGGCTATTTTACCCGATCATTTGTAACCAGGGCAACACGATCAGCAACAATCCGGCAAAGTAGATCAAGCCGAAGATCAGCCCGAATTTCCAGAAGTCGCCTTTGCCGATATAGCCGCTGCCGTAATACATCGGCGCCGGTCCCGTGGCATAGGGCGAGATCACCCCCATCAGCCCCAGCGAATAGACGCAGAGCAGCATCAGGGTCTGCACCGACAGGCCAGGAATGCTGGAGCCGACGGCGAGCACCACCGGCAGCACGGCGGCGGTATGCGAGGTGATGCTCGAGAAGAAATAGTGGATCCAGAAGAAGAAGGTGACGAGCAGGATCATCCCGACCAGCGGCGACGTGCCGGAAAGCGGCTTGGCATAGCCCTCGGCGACCCATTTGATGAAGCCGATCTCATTGAGGCCCGACGACAGCGTGAGCAGCGAGGTGAAATAGAAAAACACCTCCCACGCGCTCTTCTCCGCGACGATGTCCTCGAACGCGATCACGCCGGTCAGCAGCATCAAGGAGATCACGACGAACACGACCGTGGTCGCGTTGATGAAGTTCGAGCCGAGCAGCGGCACGCTGATATTGGGATTGGAGCCGCAGATCCACAGGAACATCGCGAGCACCACCAGCACCGCCATGATCCATTCGTGCCGCGACGGCGGCCCCATCTTGGCGAGCTCGCCCTCGCTCCAGGTCACGATCTCCGGGCTCTCCTTGATCTCCGGCCGGCAGACCAGATAGCTGAGCAGCGGCACCAGCAGCAGCAAGAGGATGCCGAGCGGCGCGAAGCCGATGAACCATTGCGACCAGCCGACCTCGATGTTGACGAGCTTCTTGGCGATCGAGAGCGCGGCGGCGTTCGGCGCCAGCGCGGTCAGGAACAGCGAGCTGGTGACGGCCGTGGTCGCGAACGCGGTCCACATCACGAAGGTGCCGATCTTGCCGGCGGTCGGGCCGGGCTCGGAGCCGTAGATGCGCGGGATGTTGCTGACGATCGGATAGATGGTGCCGCCCGAGCGCGCGGTGTTGGACGGCGTCGCCGGTGCCAGCACGAGATCGGAGAACGCCACCGCGTAGCCGAGCCCGATGGTGCGGCGGCCGAGGCCGCGCACCAAGAGCAGCGCCAGCCGGCGGCCGAGCCCGCTCTTGCGATAGCCGATCGAGAACACGAAGGCGCCGACGATCAGCCACACCGTGCTCTCGGAAAAGCCGCCGAGCATCCAGCGCAGCGATTTGTTCGGGTCGTGCTCGACATAGCCGCCGATGCCGGCGACCGTCAGGCCGATCAGACCGACCGCGCCGACCGGCATCGATTCAAGGATCAGCCCGGTGATCACGGCGGCGAACACCGCGAAATAGTGCCACTGATTGGCGTTCAGCCCCGAAGGCACCGGAACCAGATAGATCACCAGCCAGACCAGCAACGGCGCAAACGTTCGCCATGACCATTTCATGCAGCGTCCCCCTCACCTGTGTCGATTGTCGGGCGCAAGCCACCGTGTCCCGGCAGCGCCGCCATCTTTTTGTTGCAATCTAGCACGACCGCGCAGTCCGTCTCGGGAAACTGCGGCGGAACGGCGCGGCTTGTGGAGGAACCGGCGCGTTTCGTCAACACGTAGCGTCCCGGTGGCAGCCCCCATCGCAAGACCGCCCGCGCTTTGCTATCCTTGGCGCTATGACGTCACGCGACTCCGCCTCCTCCGAGATCACGCCCGAGGTGCTGCTGCGCGCCTATGCCTGCGGCATCTTCCCGATGGCGGAGAGCGCCGACGATCCGACCCTGTTCTGGGTCGAGCCGGAATTGCGCGGCGTGATTCCGTTCGACGGCTTCCGTGTCGCCTCCCGCCTGGCGCGCACCGTGCGCACGGATGCCTTCACCGTCACCGTCGATACCGCGTTCAAGGCCGTGATCGCCGGCTGCGCGGCGCCGCAGCCCGGCCGCGACGACACCTGGATCAACAGGCGCATCCGCGATCTCTATGTCGGGCTATACGCGTCGGGCCATTGCCACAGCGTCGAGGTCTGGCAGGACGACAATCTGGTCGGCGGGCTCTACGGCGTCAGCCTCGGCCGCGCCTTCTTCGGCGAAAGCATGTTTCACACCACGCGCGATGCATCGAAGGTCGCGCTGGTGCATCTGGTGGCGCGGCTGATCGCGGGCGGGTTCGAGCTGCTCGACACGCAATATGTGACGGAGCACCTGAGGACGTTCGGCGCGATCGAGATCTCGCGGCGCCGCTATCGCACGCTGCTCGACAAGGCGATCACGGGCGCGCCGGCGGATTTCCGCAAGCTCGACGCCACCCAGCCGGTCAAAGGTGCTGACGCGCTGGCGATCATCGCCGAGCGCAATTGAATTAAGCCTATGCCGTAGCCCGGATGCAGCGAAGCGCAATCCGGGACAAGTCTCTCCGCGGAGAGAAACCCGGATTTCGCTGCGCTTCATCCGGGCTACGAAGTGCCGATCAGTTTCCGAACAATCCGCCGAACAACCCGCCCGGCCGCTGCTGTTGCTGGGGCGGCGGAGGTGGCGGCTGCTGCTGATATTGCGGCAGCGGCTGCGGCGGCGGACGCGGCGCGGCCTGCTTCTGCGGCGCGCGCTTCTGGGCCGGCGGCGGCGGTGGCGTCGGCGCCTTCGGCGGATCGGGCGCGGCGGTCACGATGGTCTGGTCCGGTCCTTTGCAGTCGGTCAGCCAGATGTCGTAGATCGGATGCTCGACGCCGTGCAGGCCGGGGCTCGCCGCGAACATCCAGCCCGAGAAGATCCGCTTCACCTCGCCCTGCAGCGTGATCTCGTCGACCTCGACAAAGGCATCGGTGTTGGCGGCTTCCGTCGACGGCCTCGTGTAACAGGCATCGGTCTTCACCCGCAGCGCGCCGAACTGCACGGTCTCGCCGATATCCTCGTCGAAATTGATGATGCGTCCGGTGATCTTGTCGAGACCGGAGAAGCTCGCCTTCTTGTTGGTGATCTTGGCCGACGGCGGCTCCTGCACGACCTCGTCGCCCGGCTGCAACGCGGCAGGCGTCTGCGGCGCGGTGCCTTGCGGCGCGCCTTGGGGCGTCCCCTTGGGACGCTGCCCCGGCGGCAGCGGATTGGTACCGGGCGGTGTATTGGCAACAGCCGGACCGCCGGGTTGCGGCGGCTGCACGGCGACCCCGGGCTGGGTGCCCTGCGGAGCCACCGTCGAGCCGGGCGGCGGCGCCAGCGGCTGCGACTGCACGCTGCCGGGCGGCGGCACCGCCTGGCCTGGCGGCAGAGCGCGCGGCTGTGTCGGCAGCAGGCGGCCGCGCGGCAATTCCGGCACTTCCTCGTCGTCGTCGCTGGGAGGAGCCGCCTGACCACGCGGGATCGAGCCGGGCGGACGCGGCGCGGGATCGGAGAAAATCGTTCCGATCTGCGCGCGCGCGGGCGGCGCAAGCGAGATGGTTGAGGCGGCAACCAGGGCCGCAAAGCCAGTCAGGGCAACGGTTCGAAGCATCTCGCGCGGCTTTAAAGGGCGAATCGGGCTCGCGACAGTGTACCTTGATATCGGCCGCTCGCAGGCCACCGGTTAACACGCCGAATACGGCGGGGAAAGGGCACCCGGCCACCTCTCCCCGGCCCACTGCGCAGCCTCCGGTCACCTCTGGTCACTCCTGGGAACACGTGTGATAGTCCTGACGCTGAAGGCACGCGGCCACGCGTGAAAACCAGGAAAATCCGGATCGAACCGGACCAGCCAGAGGAAACCCACCATGCCAGATCGCATCAGGCTCGACGGCAGGGTCGCCGTCGTCACCGGGGCTGCCGGCGTCATCGGAACCGCCACGCTCCAACTGCTCGCCGAACGGGGGGCGCGGATTGTCGCAGTCGACCGCAAGGGGGCCGACCTCAAGGCCGCCACCAAGGACCTGCCGGCCTCAGCCGAGGCCTTCGCGATCGAAGCCGACGTCACCGACGAGGACGAGGTCAAGGACTATGTCCGCGCCACCGTCGACCGTTTCGGCACCATCGACGCCTTCTACAACAACGCCGGCGTCGAGGGCGACATCAGGCCGATCCCTGAATATTCGCTGGAGAGCTTCCGCCGGGTGCTCGACGTCAATGTGGTCGGCGTCTTCCTGGGAATGAAGCATGTGCTGCCCGTCATGCTGAAGCAGAACAAGGGCAGCATCATCAACACCGCCTCGATCGCGGGCCTGATGGGATCGCCGATGATCGCGGTCTACAGCGCGAGCAAGCACGCGGTGATCGGGCTGACCAAGAGCGCGGCCTGGGAATGCACCGGCACCGGCGTGCGGGTCAATTGCGTCTGCCCCGGCATGATCGAGAGCCGGATGCTGAGCACGATCCTGCAGGGCCGCTCCGGCGGCAACGCGCCGCCGATCGAGAAGATCGTCGACCGCATCCCGGCGCGCCGGCTTGGCCTCGCAAGCGAGGTCGCCTCCATCGTCGCTTTTCTTGCCTCCGACGAGGCGAGCTACGTCTCCGGCTCCGCCTACACCGTCGACGGCGGCCGTACCGCCGCCTGACACGACCGTCATTCCGGGGCGATGCGGAGCATCGAACCCTCAGGTGCGCAATTGCGCACCGAGAATCTCGAGATTCCGGGTTCGGTCCTGCGGACCGCCCCGGAATGACATCAATGAAAACCGAACATCATAGGTCACAAACAATATGCCCGTCGTTCTCGATCCCGATGCCGCTGCCGTCTACAAGGCGTTCCAGGAGGCCGGCCGTCCCGCCTATGAGACGCTGACCGCGCCGGAAGCACGCGACTATTATCGGGCCGCCCGCGTCGTCTCCAATCCCGAGCCGCCCGCGCTGGAATCGAGCAAGCCGCTCGCGATCCCGGCGCCGCACGGCGCCATCCCTGCCCGCATCTACACGCCGAACACGCTGCGCAAGAAAGACGGGCTCGCGCCATGCCTGGTGTTCTTCCATGGCGGCGGCTGGGTGATCGGCGATCTCGATACCCATGAGGTGGTTTGCCAGAAGCTGGCCCATGAGGGCGAGCTGATCGTGATCTCGATCGATTATCGCCTCGCGCCCGAGCATCGTTTTCCTGCCGCGGTCGACGACGCCGTCACCGCGACCCGATGGGTCGCCGCCAATGCCAGGGATCTCGGCATCGACGCCTCGCGCCTGATCGTCGGCGGCGACAGCGCCGGCGGCAACCTCGCAGCCGTGGTGGCCCTCACCGCCCGCGACGGCGGACCGAAGCTCGCCGCCCAGTTGCTGATCTATCCCGCGACCGATTTCTCGCGGAAGCATCCCTCGCATAGTGAGCCCGAGACCAGCATCCTCTTGACGCATTCGGTGATCGGCTGGTTCGCCAACCATTATCTTGGTGACGCCGACAACAACGACTGGCGCGCCTCGCCGGCGCGCGCAAAGGACTTTGCCGGATTGCCGCCGGCCTATGTGCTGACCGCCGGCGCCGATCCGCTGCGCGACGAAGGCGACGAGTATGCGAAATTCCTCAAGGGCGCCGGCGTGCCGGTGACCTATCGGCATTTCCCCGGCCAGTTCCACGGCTTCTTCACCATGGGCAAGCTGCTCAATCAGGCCAATATCGCGGTGACCGAGATCAGCGCCTGGCTGAAGACGCTGGGCTGAGCAATCAGATCAGCGGCGACGTGCCTGGGGTCGTCTCCGATCGAGGCTCGCGAGCGCATCGCGAGCCTGTTGCGGCGTTAGCGCGCCTTGAAGTTCCCGACGCCGCGCGATAGTGCCGCCGTCAGCGCCTCACGCCGCCGGGCACTCCAGCCATCGAGATCGTCTTGCTCACGCCACTCCTCGTCTACGGTATCCCGCTCGATTTCATCCTGTTCGCGCTGACGCTGCTCGGAAGTCGGATCGTAGCCATGTCGTTCTGTGAGCCAAGGAGTTGCCAGACATATTTGTCTTCCTAAGACCGCTTGGCCTCCGACTTCGAAATTCGGCGCGGGCCTGCCCGGTCTCGCGCATCACATGGAGCATGAGTGGGTCACGCTCGCCAACCTGTTCCTGCTTCTGATGGGCTTTGCGCTGCTGTCGCGCCACTTCGAAGAGAGCCGCATTCCCGACGAGATGCCGGCGCTGCTGCCCGATGACTGGAAGGGCGGACTGATCCTGCTGGTCATCGTGTTCGTGCTGTCGGCCTTCCTCGACAATATCGCGGCCGCGCTGATCGGCGGCACCGTGGCCCGCCACGTGTTCCGAGGCCGCGTCCATATCGGCTATCTCGCGGCCATCGTCGCCGCATCGAATGCCGGCGGCGCCGGCAGCGTCGTCGGCGACACCACGACGACGATGATGTGGATCGACGGCATCAGCCCGCTCACGGTCGTGGAGGCCTATGTCGCAGCGATCGTTGCGATGCTGGTGTTTGCGGTGCCGGCCTCGCTGCAACAGCACCGCTTTTCCCCGATCGTGAAGGATGCACCGTCCGGCCTCAGAATCGACTGGGCGCGGGTTGCGATCGTGGCCGTGATCCTGCTGGCCGCGCTGACGGCCAATGTGACGGCCAATCTGAAGTTCCCCGCGCTGCTCGATGCGCTGCCCGTGCTCGGGCTCGCGGTCTGGGCCGCGATCCTGGTCACCTCAGCGCTGCGGCGGCCGGACTGGTCGGTGATGCCCGAGACGCTGAAGGGCACCGTGTTCCTGCTCGCGCTAGTGACGGCGGCCTCGATGATGCCGGTGGAGAAATTGCCCGCCGCGTCGTGGCAGACCGCGCTCGGGCTCGGCTTCGTCTCGGCGGTGTTCGACAACATTCCCCTGACCGCGCTGGCGCTGAAGCAAGGCGGCTATGACTGGGGCTTTCTCGCCTACGCGGTCGGATTTGGCGGATCGATGGTCTGGTTCGGCTCTTCCGCGGGCGTTGCGGTGTCCAACATGTATCCGGAAGCCAAATCGGTGGTCCGCTGGATCACCCAGGGCTGGCCGATCATGGCGGCCTATGTCGTCGGCTTCTTCGTGATGCTCGCCCTGCTTGGCTGGCACCCCGACGCGCCACATTGACGCAACGCAATGCTGCAGCGCACAATTGCGCTTAGCTCAAAACTGTGGAAAATCGAGACAAATCCGTTGACATTGCTAAACTCCATTCGCCGTAACAAGTTATGGAGAGTCCGCATGAGTGTTAGTGCAGAAGTCCTCGCCCGCGCTCCGTCGGAGCAGATGGAGGACGAAATCAATACGGTGACTTCGCATCGACCACGCAGCAACATCCGGCCCCTCTCGCCGATGCCGGACTATGTCGAGCATCGCAACGGCGTCAACGAGGTGGGCAAGCTGTCGGCCGAGGCGGTCGTGCGCGAATATGAAGCGGCGGTGAAGGAAATCGAGGCCCTTGGATCGGAACTGCAACTGGCCGCCAAGAACTGCGAGGTCATGGTCGCAGGCGTCCACGACATGATCGCGGAGATCAAGGAGTTCGCTGCCGGTTACCGCGATCAGGGCAAGCGCTTCTTCCTGCAGATCGAAGCCGTCTCGTTGATGACCGCGGAGGTCAGGGATACCTGCGAAGCACTCAAGAAGAAGATCGCGACCGATACATTGGGCCAGTGATTTTTCGGTTGAAGCACGTTTCGTGATCAGCGCATCCGTGGATCTCTGCGATCGTGGGCTGATCCTGTATTGGTGAATGACTGCGCTATTCCGGCGCGGCAGAACCGTTAGTTCTATTCAAGACCAAATCGCTCAAGACTAAGTCGCTCAAGACTAAGTCGTTCAACATCTTGCCCCGCTTCGGCGGGGCTTTTTGTTGCGAGACGAGTGATCTCTGCGCGGGTCGCGCCCTCGAACGGGCCGGACCTCGGTCCATGACCTTAACGCGCGTCAGCTGCACGCCCGGCCGCGTCCGTTGCCGGAGGCAAATCGGATATCGCGGACCAGCGGTCGCTGAAATCCTTGGCCGGGAGCGCGTCCGTGCCGGCGACGGCAATACCGTCGGTCCGGGGTGCGTGCGACTTGATGGTCGCGGCGGTTGCGGTGACAGCCAGCAGGGCGACAGCCACGAACCCGGTAATCGTTCGATGCTTTGTCATTAGAACCTCCTCGGGTCCCCAATGCCCACTTAACGTGGGTCACGGGAACCCTCGCCAGGTTCATCACTGCAAAGAAGGCATCGATCGCGTGAAATCGGACAACGAGCTTGTCCCAAACGCGCCTACCCCGCCCGCGCCGCACGCCGCAGCGATTGCGGCGGCTGGCCGAAGGCGCGGATGAAGGCGCGGCGCATCCGCTCAGGATCGCGGAAGCCGGTGATCTCGGCGACGCGCTCGATCGCTTCGCCCGACGACTGCACGCGCTGCCGCGCGACTTCGATCCTCAGCCGCTCGACCGCTTTCGACGGCGTGGTGCCGGTCTCCGCGATGAAGGCGCGGGTGAAATGCCGCGAACTCATCCCGGCCTTGTCGGCGAGGTCCTCGACCGTCAGCGGCGCATCGAGATGCTCGCGCGCCCAGGCGAGCAGCGGCCCGAACCGGCCGTTCGGCGTCTTCAACTCCAGCAGCGAGGAAAACTGCGACTGCCCGCCGCTGCGCCGATGGTACAGCACGAGTTGCCGCGCGGTGCTCTGCGCGATCTCGTCGCCATAGTCCTCGGTGATCATCGCGAGCGCCAGGTCGATGCCGGCGGTGATGCCGGCCGAACTCCAGATATTGCCGTCGCGGACGAAGATCTGGTCCGGCTCGAGCTTGATCTTCGGATAGCTCTTCACGAAATGCGGCGTGCGTTGCCAATGCGTGGTGGCGCGGCGGCCGTCGAGCAGGCCCGCCTCGGCCAGCACATAGGCGCCCGAGCAGACGCTGGCGACGCGAATGCCGCGGCCCGCCATCCGCCGCACGAATGACAATGTGGCTGGACAGCTCGCCGGTGTGCGCACGCCGTTGCCGCCCGCAATGATCAGCGTCGTGATCGCCGCCGACGGCTTGAGGCCGCGCGCAAGCATCTCGACACCGGACGAAGAGCGCACCGGTCCCGCCTTCGCCGCAATCGTCCTGATCGCCGGCGCGTTGTTGGCGAAGCGCGCGGCGATCTCGAAGGCCGCGATCGGGCCGGCCGCGTCGAGCAGCTGGAAGTCGGGAAAGATCAGGATGCCGATCATCGCCAAATCCTCGCGGGTGACGCTGCTTTCCTGGCGGCCCTCTCTCAGGAGACTTGCTTCTCTTAAGGAGACTTGCGTCCGAAAATGAGGGAAATACGCCATTTTGGACGAGAGGCCATCATGCCATCGTGGTTCCGTCAAGCGCTATTTGGAGGCCCCGATGACTGAACCCCTGCAGATTGGATTGCTCGTCTTCCCGAAGGTGACCCAGCTCGACCTGACCGGTCCGCTGCAGGTGTTCTCCTCGGTCCCCGGCGCCAAGGTGCATCTGATCTGGAAACGCATCGAACCCGTTCCGACTGATTCCGTCATGGTCCTGACGCCGACCACGACCTTTGCCGATTGCCCGCAGCTCGACGTGATCTGCGTGCCCGGCGGCTTCGGCACCGACGACATGGTCGGTGACCAGGACATGCTGGCCTTCCTGCGCAAGCAGGCCGAGGGAGCGAAATACGTCACGTCGGTCTGCACGGGATCGCTGGTGCTCGGCGCGGCCGGCCTGCTCAAGGGCTATCGCGCCACCACGCATTGGAGCGCGATTGATTTCCTTTCGAGCTTCGGGGCCATTCCGACCAGGACGCGCGTCTGCGTCGACCGCAACCGCTTCACCGGCGGCGGCGTCACCGCGGGCATCGACTTCGCGCTGACGCTGGTGTCGGAGCTCGTCGACCGCAAGACCGCGGAAGCGATTCAGCTCAGACTCGAATACAACCCGGCCCCGCCGTTCAACGCGGGCTCGCCGGATACCGCACCGGCCGAGATCCTCGCTTTCATGAAGGAGCGGATCGCGCCGTCGCAGGCGCGCCGTGCCGACTTGATGGGCCGTGCCGCGGCACGGCTGCCCTGACCTGATCGCAGCAAAGAAAAAGGCCGCCCGGTTTCCCGAGCGGCCCTTCCTGTCTCACGGCAGCCTCACATTTGCGGGCGATTTCAGGACGTCTGTACCGGGGGCCTATCTCCCGGCCGCATCCAACTCGGAGGCCGCTGCACATCGGGACAGTCGCGATCTGGAGCCCGATCCGACGCGATGGTTTCCCATCTCCGTAAGATGACCCTATTGAGCCGCGAACCCACGCTCGGCGCAAGCGGGCAGCATCGGCTGCGGCCCATCTGTCCCCGCTGTTACCGTTGTTCACAGGCGCGCACTTGCGCTGCCGGGCGCGTGCGATGCACGCGCGGCGTTGCGCACGTGCAGGTCAGAACAACAATGCGTGAAAGTCAGCTTCCCGGCGTCCAGGCGTGATAGTCGCCGGTCGCCTTGGGGCGGCGGCCGCTCGCCAGCGTCGAGCCGGACGGACGGTAGGCCTGCGCGGTGCCGGTCAGGTTCGGCAGATGCGGCTTTTCCCATTCCCGCGCCTGGTAGTTCTGCTCGGTCGGGGGCACATCGACCGTGTGATGCAGCCAGCCGTGCCAGCCGGCCGGAATGCGCGAAGCTTCGGCGTAGCCGTTGTAGACCACCCAGCGGCGCTCGAAATGCAGCGTCGGATCGATCTCACCGCCCTTGGTGCGGTAATAGCGGTTGCCCTGTTCGTCCTCGCCGACCAGTTCGCCGAATCGCGAGGTCCACAATTGCGTGCCAAAGGTCTGGCCATTCCACCAGGTGAAGAATTTCAGCAGGAATTGTTTCATGCGTGGCCGGTCGTCGGTTCGAGGCTATGCGGCTCTGATGCCACCTCATTCCCCAAATGTCCAGCCGCCGCCAAGGTAGCCCCGCACCCCTCGAACAGCCCCCGGTTTATGCGCCCGTTTGGCGACCAAATGACGCGCTCACGAGGAGTTTTGTTCAGCTGCCATACATGAGCCGCCGGCTACGCGAAGATGACCCACAATCAATGTGGAGCACGGGAACGTCCGACCGCAGAGATGGTTAGACATTCACCGTTTTGATGGAGTCCAAAATGATCAATATGAAGGTTCTGAGCACCGCTGCGGCTCTGGCGCTTGCGCTGCCGTTGGCCGTGGCGCCGACCGTTTCGTTCGCCCAGTCTGCCGCACAGATGGGCGCGATGGGCGGCGGCGGCGGCCACGTTGGCGGTGGTGGTGGCTTTGGCGGCGGCGGCCGCGGAGGTGGCATGGGCGGCGGCGGTGGTGGCGGCTGGCACGGCGGCGGTGGCGGCGGTCACTGGGCTGGTGGTGGCGGCGGCGGTTGGCGCGGCGGTGGCGGCTGGCACGGCGGTTACCATCGTGGCGGCGGGTTCTGGCCCGGCGCGGTGGCCGGTGCGGTCGTCGGCGGCGCCCTCGCCTCGGGCGCGTATTACGGCTCCGGCTATGGCTACGGCCCCGGCTATTATGACGACAGCTACGGCTATTACGATGAACCGTCTGTTGCCGTGGAGGTGCCGAGTGGCGGCGGCGCCAGCTACTGCGCGCAGCGCTACAGGTCCTACGATCCTGCCTCGGGCACCTATCTCGGCTATGACGGCCGGCGGCATCCCTGCCCGTAATGAAGGCCTGAATTCCTAGTTGCAAAGGGCGGCGCCAGCGCCGCCCTTTTTCATGTCCGCAAGTCGTCTCATGTACGCAAGGCGACCGCGACGGCCGCGAAGGTCACCAGCAGCGCTGCGATGTCGCTCGTGCTGAGCGGCTCGCGCAGCATCGCCGCTGCCGCAAGCACGCCGACGACGGGGACCAGCAGCGTCCCGATCGACGCGGTCGCCGCCGGCAACCGCTCGAGCGCCGCAAACCAGCAGACATAGCAAAGGCAGAACTGGATCAGCGTCATGTAGATCATCGACGCCCAGCCGAACTGCGACAGCGCGGCGAGCTGCGGCTGCTCGATCAAGACGCCGATGATCGCGATCGGCACGCAGCCGATCGCAAGCTGCCAGGCCGCGAGCGACAGCGGCGGCATCGCGAGCTTGAAGGATTTGGTCAGCACCGTGCCGAGCCCGACGCAGATCGCGCCGGCGAGCGCGAACAGAATCCCCGGCAGCTTGCCGAGGCTCGCGTCGACACCGCCGCCGCCAATCAGCGCCGCGATCCCGGCGAGCGCGACCGCAAGCGCAAGCGCACGCGGCAGCGACACGCGCTCGCCGAGCACCGGCCAGGCCACCAGCGCGACCCACACCGGAATCGTTATCCCGAGCACGGCCGCCTCGCTGGCCCGCAGCCAGATCAGCGCGAGGCCCATGGACGCGACCCAGCCGCCGATCGACAGCGTCGACACCAAAGCAAGCCGCAACCACATGCCGTCGGGCACGCGCAGCGTCTGTCTCCGCACCAGCGCGACCAGGCCGAGCGCAACCGCGCCGACCACGCCACACAGCCCGCGCGACGACAGCGGCGGCCACTCCGTGAGCAGGAACTTCATGATGGGAAAGTTGAGTCCCCAGCCGGTCGAGGCGACCACCAGGAATGCGAGGCCGAGCGGTGACAGCGGGGCGCGGCCGGCGATGGGAACTGCGGTCATGGACCTGTCGTAAAGGGGATGGACAAATACAGGTGATGTGTCACGGCTAGCTGGAAATCCGCTTGTCAGCAAACAGCATATGCATTCTATGATACAGACTTTCCGTCTAGGTTCCGCCTTAATCGACGAACAGGCCAAGCGAGTCGCCGGCACGCGAGGCCGTTAGAAAAAGAGGATGCATCGTGCCGAGCGTTCTCGTGGTTGATGACGACCCGATGGTGTGCGTTGCCATCGAGGTGTGCTTGCAACGCCAGGGCTTCGAGGTCACCGTCGCCGATGGCGGTGAAGCCGGCATGCGCGCGCTGGAGCAGGCCACCTTCGACGTCATGCTGGTCGACGTCTTCATGCCGCATATGCGCGGGTTCGAGGCGATCCGCGTCTTCCACGAGCGTGCGCCCGATATTCCCGTGATCGCGATGTCCGGCTATGCCTTCGCCAACGCCGACCGCGCGCCGGACTTCCTGCGGATGACGATCGAGCTCGGCGCCTCCGCCTGCCTGCGCAAGCCGTTCACCCCGCAGGCGCTGATTGCCGCCATTAACAAATGTCTTGCGAAGTATGCACCTTCCGCTCGTCTTTCGAAATAATTGCTCGTACTAATCGTCGATGGCTTCCCAGCGTCTCATTCTCGGCAGCGGCCTTGCGATCCTCCTCGTCATCAGCGCGGCGTCGATCGGGTTGGACGTTAAGTCGCGCAACGAGATTGATTCGGCGGATCGCACGCTCGGGATCCTCAAGCGGATTTCCGACACCCGGCCGTTGCCGCGGGGTGTCGAAAGCGCGGCGCGCGCATTCGCGCTGACAGGCGACGCCTCCTTCGCCGACGAATTCCGTGAGCAGAGCGCCGCCCTCACCTCGGCTTTCGACAGCCTGATGGCGGCGGTGAAGACGGCGCCCGAGGAGGCGCAGCTGCTCGCGGGCGCCAAGACTCAGGTCGACCGTGGCATTGCGCTCGGCGCCGAGCTGATCAGATTGCGCAGCGCAGGCGACACCGCCGGCGCCGCGGCGCTGATGTCCGCGGGCGAGAGCCGCGCGTTGATGGACAAGGTCGGCGCGGCGCTCGAGCGGCTCGTCACCGAAGAGCGCCGCGTGCTCGGGCTTCGCACCGGACAGTCGAAGACCTACGGACGCCTGCTGCTGGCGATCGACCTCGCCGGCGTGGCGATGATCCTGCTGCTCGCGATCGCGCTGACGCTGGCGGCGCGGCGCGCCAGCCGCGAACTGCAGGGCGCGCTCAGCGCGACCAAGGCGACCAATTTGTCGCTCGAGGGCAAGGTCGCCGAACGCACCAAGGATCTCGGCGCCGCCCTCGAGGAGCTCCGCCGTTCCACCTCGGTGATGGAAACCACCTTCCGCACCATGGCGGAGGCGGTGCTGGTGATCGACGGCGCCGGCACCGTGCTGCTGTCGAACCCGGCCGCCGAGAAGATGCTGCGCTACAAGCCGGGCATGACGGTCCGGCAGCTGCGCGCCATGAGCAACGTGTTCCAGTCCGACGGCGTCACGCCGATGCAGGCCGACGACATGCCGTCGGCCAAGGCGCTGCGCGGCGAGGAATTCGACGGGCTGGAATTCGTCGCCAAGCCGGTGCGCGGCGCGCCGGAGATTCACCTCGTGGTGTCGGGCCGGCCGCTGCGCGACGGCGACGACGCCATCACCGGCGCGGCGCTGATCTATCACGACATCACCGCCTCGCGCGAAACCGAGCACAAGCTGCAGCAGGCGCAGAAGCTCGACGCCATCGGGAAGCTGACCGGCGGCGTCGCGCACGACTTCAACAACATGCTGACGGTCATCACCGGCACCACCGAGACGCTGGTCGACAGCCTGCGCACCCAGCCGCAGCTCGCGAAAACCGCCGAGCTGATCGACCGCGCCGCCGAGCGCTGCCGCGAGCTGATCCAGCATCTGCTCGCCTTCGCGCGCCGCCAGCCGCTGGAGCCGCGCACCGTCGACATCAACGGCACCGTGGTCGACATCGCCAAGCTGCTGCGGCCGACGCTCGGCGAGCAGATCGAGATCAATTCGGTGCTGGCGTCCGATGTCGCCAGCGTCCATATCGATCCGTCGCAGCTCGCCAACTCGCTGCTCAACATGGCGATCAACGCCCGCGACGCGATGCCGAACGGCGGCAAGCTGCTGTTCGAGACCAGCAACATCGTGCTCGACGACGCCTACGCCGCGATCAATCCCGACATCACGCCGGGCCGCTACGTGCTGCTCGCGGTCAGCGACACCGGCACCGGCATGTCGCATGCGGTGCAGGACAAGGTGTTCGAGCCGTTCTTCACCACCAAGGACGTCGGCAAGGGCTCCGGCCTCGGCATGAGCATGGTCTACGGCTTCGTCAAGCAGTCCGGCGGCCACATCAAGATCTACAGCGAGGAAGGCCACGGCACCACGATCAAGCTCTATCTGCCGCCCGCCCGCGGCCAGGTCGAGGTGGAGGCGCCTCCGCCGGAGCCGGTGCGGCGCGGCAGCGAAATCATCCTGGTGGTGGAAGACGACCAGCTGGTGCGCAACTACGTCGTCACGCAGCTGACGAACCTCGGCTACAAGACCATCGCCGTGCCCGACGCCCGCGCGGCGCTGGCGCTGGTCGACAAGGGCGAGAAGTTCGACCTTTTGTTCACCGACGTGATCATGCCCGGCGGCATGAACGGCCGCCAGCTCGCCGACGAGGTGCAAAAACGCCGCCCCGGCATCAAGGTGCTCTACACCTCGGGCTACACCGAGAACGCGATCGTGCATCACGGCCGCCTCGACGAAGGCGTGCTGCTGCTGGCCAAGCCCTACCGCAAGGCGCAGCTCGCCGGCATGCTGCAGCAGGCGCTCGGCGAGTGATGCGACGCATGCCTGGATGATCCATCAGCGCCGTCATCCTGAGGCGCTCGCGTAGCGAGCCTCGAAGGATCGACGGCCACCGGCCGGGCCGTGCATCCTTCGAGGCTCGCTCCGCTCGCACCTCAGGATGACGGGGCTAGACGCATTCTAGCTAGCGCTGCAGACCGCATAACGCGGAGCGGGATACGCGCTACCGCGTCGCCAGCCCGACGCCGGCGAGCGTGAACAGCAGCGCGACGATCTGGCTCGGCCCCAGCGGCTCGTGCAGCGCGATTGCGGAGGCCACCACGCCGATCACAGGCACCGCCATGGTGCCGATCGCCGCCACAGAGGCCGGCAGGCGCGCGAGCGCGGCGAACCACGCGACATAGGCGACGCAGAACTGGATCAGCGTCGAATAGACCAGCAGCCACCAGCCGACGGTCGTGATGCGGTCGACATGCGTGGTCTCGATCAGCATGCCGACGATCGCGATCGGCACGCAGCCGAGGCCGATCTGCCAGGCCGCGGCCGGGATCGGCGGCATCACCAGCGGATATTTCTTCGCCAGCACGGTGCCGAGCGCAAAGCCGAAGGCGCCGCCGAGCGCCATGATGATGCCCGGCAGCTTCTCTTTGCTTGCGGTGATGCCGCTGCCGCCCATGATCGCGGCGAGGCCTGCAAAGGCCATCACCAGCGCGATGGTCCGCAGCAGCGTCGGCCGCTCGCCGAGCACCGGCCAGGCCAGCAGCGAAGCCCATACCGGCATGGTGTAGGCAATCAGCGCGGCCTCGCTCGCCGGCAGCCAGAGCAGCGCCAGCCCCATCAGCACCATCCAGCCGGTGACGTTGAGCGCCGCATACAGCACGAGCCGCGGCCACAGCCGTTTCTCGACATGCAGGCTCTGGGCGCGGATCAGCGCCAGCACCGCCAGCAGCGCGGCGCCGATCACCCCGGTGGTGCCGCGCAAGGTCAGCGGCGGGAGCTCGCTGAGCAGGAACTTGGTGGACGGCCAGTTGAACCCCCAGCCCACTGAGGTGATGGCGAGGAACATCAGGCCGGCGGGCGCAAGGCGCGGCCGCGCGGAAGGCTTCTGGACTGTCATGGAACCCGGCGGGGATGTGAGTCGGCCTCACCTTGCCCGCGATTTTGTCGCCCGACCATCACGGCTCTGACATGCCTGATCCGTACTTTGCCCGTAGGCCTACGTGAGTCCCCAAAATTCAATCCGGGACCGCGAATAAAAACTTCGCCTGTGAACAGCGGGGCGAAGCTCCGATCCACAGGCGATAGGAATATTTTTGGCTTGGGAATCCCTGAGGACTCACCGATAGTTGGCTCGATCACAGGCGCGGCACCGACCCCTGTTATCCCCCTCTTTCCACCATATTTAGTGTTTGATTCAGAAACTCGTACTAGTCCTTGACGGGCGTGACGGACATGGCCTAGCTTTCAACCTGTTCGGCGCGAGTGTGTTTGGGTCCCCGCCGGTCGCTCCCACAAGGGTTCCAAAATGACCACTCCGCCAGGCCTCCGGGCCGCGGGTGAAGGGCTTCTCTGCCCTGATTTTGGGTCACCGTCGGGACGACAAACGGGCCGCGAAGGACCCGGAAACAGAGGCCGTAACCGGCCCGCGAAGAAGCGTACGCGTGACGTGTCGCGTGAAGCGTTTTGGGGCGTTGAATGCATGACCCGGAGCACCCGACCAATCGGGCGCCGCGCCGGGACGATGCCGCCGCAGGGCCGGTCATACCGGCGCCCAGCGGATGAGAGAAAACAGGCCGGATCCACCGGCTGAGCTGCGGATGACGAGAGGCGTGCTGACGCGTGTTCCCTTAAGTCCGCGAACAGACAACATTCCGGCACCTGCGGGGAAACGTGGGGCCGGGCAAAAGAAGAGACGGGGCTCGACCATGCGAATCGAACGACGCAACACCACCAGCGGACAATCTCCCTATGCCGGGATCAATTTCCGCCTGACCACATCAGAGATCCGCAATCCGGACGGCTCGGTCGTGTTCCGCGCCGAGAACGTCGAGGTTCCGGAGTTCTGGTCGCAGGTCGCCTCCGACGTGCTGGCGCAGAAGTATTTCCGTAAAGCGGGCGTTGCCGCGCGCCTGAAGAAGGTCGAGGAAGAGACCGTGCCGTCGTGGCTGTGGCGTTCGGTGCCCGACACCGAGGCGCTTAGCCTCCTGCCGGAGAACGAGCGCATCGTCGGCGAAACCTCGGCCAAGCAGGTGTTCGATCGCCTCGCCGGCTGCTGGACCTATTGGGGCTGGAAGGGCGGCTACTTCTCCACGGAAGAAGACGCCCTCGCCTTCTTCGACGAACTCCGCTTCCAACTTGCAAAACAGATGGTCGCGCCGAACTCGCCGCAGTGGTTCAACACCGGGCTTCATTGGGCCTATGGCGTCGATGGTCCCGGCCAGGGCCACTATTACGTCGACTGGAAGACCGGCAAGCTGACCAAGTCGAAGTCGGCCTATGAGCATCCGCAGCCGCATGCCTGCTTCATCCAGGGCGTCGGCGACGACCTCGTCAACGAGGGCGGCATCATGGACCTCTGGGTGCGCGAGGCGCGCCTGTTCAAATACGGCTCCGGCACCGGCTCCAACTTCTCGAGCCTGCGCGGCGAAGGCGAAAAGCTCTCCGGCGGCGGCCGCTCAAGCGGCCTGATGAGCTTCCTCAAGATCGGCGACCGCGCCGCGGGCGCGATCAAGTCGGGCGGCACCACGCGCCGCGCCGCCAAGATGGTCGTGGTCGATGCCGATCACCCCGACATCGAGACCTATATCGACTGGAAGGTGAAGGAGGAGCAGAAGGTCGCCGCCCTCGTCACCGGCTCCAAGATCAACCAGAAGCACCTCAAGGCCGTGATGAAGGCCTGCGTCAACTGCGAAGGCAGCGGCGACGACTGCTTCGATCCCGAGAAGAACCCGGCGCTGCGCCGCGAGATCAAGCTCGCGCGCCGCAACCTCGTGCCCGACAACTACATCAAGCGCGTCATCCAGTTCGCCAGGCAGGGCTACAAGGACATCTCGTTCGACACCTACGACACCGACTGGGATTCCGAGGCGTATCTCACCGTGTCCGGCCAGAACTCCAACAACTCGGTGTCGCTGAAGGATGATTTTCTGCGCGCGGTCGAAACCGACGGCGACTGGAATCTCGTCGGCCGCACCACCAGGAAAGTCACAAAAACGCTGAAGGCCCGCGACCTCTGGGAGAAGATCGGTTACGCCGCCTGGGCGAGCGCCGATCCCGGCCTGCACTTCAACACCACGATGAACGACTGGCACACCTGCAAGGCGTCCGGCGACATCCGCGCGTCCAATCCGTGCTCGGAATACATGTTCCTGGACGACACGGCGTGCAACCTCGCCTCGGCCAACCTGCTGACGTTCTACAGCACGACCACCAAGCGGTTCGACATCGAGTCCTACGAGCACCTGTGCCGGCTCTGGACCATCGTGCTCGAAATCTCCGTCATGATGGCCCAGTTCCCGTCGAAGGCGATCGCCGAACTGTCCTACGAATTCCGCACGCTCGGCCTCGGCTTCGCAAACATCGGCGGCCTCTTGATGACCATGGGGCTGCCCTATGACTCGAAGGAAGGCCGTTCGCTCTGCGGCGCGCTGACCGCTGTGATGACCGGCATCTCCTACAAGACCTCGGCCGAGATGGCGGCCGAGCTCGGCACCTTCCCGGGCTACAAGAAGAACGCCGCGCACATGCTGCGCGTGATCCGCAACCACCGCCGCGCCGCCCACGGCAACGCGACCGGCTACGAGGCGCTCTCGGTCAACCCGGTGCCGCTCGATCACGCCTCCTGCCCGCAGCAAGACATCGTCACCCATGCCAGGCTGGCCTGGGACGACGCGCTGGCGCTCGGCGAGGTCAACGGCTATCGCAACGCCCAGACCACGGTGGTGGCGCCGACCGGCACCATCGGCCTCGTCATGGATTGCGACACCACCGGCATCGAGCCCGACTTCGCGCTGGTGAAATTCAAGAAGCTCGCCGGCGGCGGCTACTTCAAGATCATCAACCAGGCGGTGCCGTCAGCGCTGCGCGCGCTCGGCTATCGCGAGAGCGAGATCGCGGAGATCGAGGCCTACGCCGTCGGCCACGGCTCGCTATCGAATGCGCCCGGGATCAACGCCTCCACCCTCAAGGCCAAGGGCTTCACCGATGAAGCCATCGCCAAGGTGGAGAAGGCGCTGCCGACCGCGTTCGACATCAAGTTCGCCTTCAACAAGTGGACCTTTGGCGAAGACTTCATCCGCGACCAGCTCGGCATCGGCGCCGAGGCGATCGCAGCCCCCGGCTTCGACCTGCTCTCGGCGGTCGGCTTCACCAAGCGCGAGATCGAGGCCGCCAACGTGCACATCTGCGGCGCGATGACGGTCGAAGGCGCCCCGCATCTGAAGGCCGAGCACTACCCGGTGTTCGACTGCGCCAATCCCTGCGGCAAGATCGGCAAGCGCTACCTGTCGGTCGAGAGCCACATAAGGATGATGGCGGCCTCGCAGCCGTTCATCTCGGGCGCGATCTCCAAGACCATCAACATGCCGAACGACGCCACGGTGGAGGACTGCAAGTCCGCCTACCTGTTGTCGTGGAAGCTGGCGCTGAAGGCCAACGCGCTGTACCGCGACGGCTCGAAGCTGTCGCAGCCGCTGAACTCGCAGCTCATCTCCGACGATGAGGACGAGGACGATGCGGTGGAAGCGCTCTACGAGAAGCCGATGGCGGCGCGTGCCGCCCAGGTCTCGGAGAAGATCGTCGAGAAGCTGGTCGAGCGCATCGTCGTGATGCGCGAGCGCGAGAAGATGCCTGACCGACGCAAGGGCTACACCCAGAAGGCGGTGGTCGGCGGCCACAAGGTGTACTTGCGCACCGGCGAATATGACGACGGACGGCTCGGCGAGATCTTCATCGACATGCACAAGGAAGGCGCGGCGCTGCGCTCCTTCATCAACAATTTTGCGATCGCAGTGTCCCTGGGTCTGCAATACGGCGTGCCGCTGGAAGAGTATGTCGACGCCTTCACCTTCACCCGCTTCGAGCCCGCGGGTCCGGTGCAGGGCAACGACTCGATCAAGTACGCGACCTCGATCCTCGACTATGTCTTCCGCGAGCTCGCGGTGAGCTACATGGCGCGCTTCGACCTCGCCCATGTCGATCCGAACGAGAGTGGCTTCGACGCGCTCGGCAAGGGCGTCGAGGAAGGCAAGGAGCCGGATGAGGCTCCCGCCCAGCATCAGGCCACCAAGTACCTGTCGAAGGGCCTGACCCGGTCGCGCACCGACAACCTCGTCGTCATGCGCGGCGGCTCCGCCGCGGTGAGCCAGGGCGCCGACAACGCGCCCGCCGGCAACCGCGTCACCGCGCTCGCCTCCCACGGCGCAACCGCCCGCGGCGCCTCCGACACCGTCGAAGGCGCGGTCGCCCTCAAGCAGGAAGTCAGCCACGACCTCTCCCCGACCGAGAAGCTCGAGGCCCTGAACTGGAGCAAGCCCGGCACCGCCGCAGCCGCCGCCCCGTCGAAAGCGGAGCGCCGCGCCGAAGCAAAGGCCAAGGGCTACGAAGGCGAGATGTGCTCGGAGTGCGGCAACTTCACGCTGGTGCGGAATGGGACCTGCATGAAGTGCGATACGTGCGGGTCCACGACGGGGTGTTCGTAAGGAGCTCCCTCCTCCGCCGCACATGTGCGATTAGCGTTACGAAAGGGCTGCTCTTATGGGGCAGCCCTTCGATATAGTGTGAGGCCCGCCCGAACGAACAGTAGAACTGTCACTATGAAGCGAGCAGCGTTCTTCATAACCTATCCGCTCATCTTGGCGGCCTATAAGTGGCGTTCGTACAAGGCGCGGCGAGGTATCGTTCCCCGCAGATGGCTATCGCCGTCAGAAGTCATCTCAGAAGATCTCAACCAATTCGAGCCTCGCGATCGCATCGACTTCAAGCTAATTGAAGACTTTGCGAAGGCCCGAGACGACATCCTCGGACTTGCAAAAAAACAAATCATCTTCTCTGGCGTGGCCTTCGCTTTCCTTCTTTCAAACTATCTAGGCATTGGACTTGATATTAGCGTGGCAGGGTTTTCTCTACGTCAAACCCGTGGCGTTCCAGAGGGCTTGCTGCTGGTCAGCAATATGCTGAGTTGCTACACCCTCATCCTCCAATCCAATGCTGCTGTTTTGGACGCGACAATAAGGTCAGCGGTAGCGATCGCAATACCGGTAGAGCTAAGAAATCTATACTTAATACGCTACTTTCCGCACGAGCAATTCGGACGTTATCAGCCCTTTAACATGCCTTACTTGATACCTAGTAGACTTCATCGGGCAATCGGCAAAACCTCAGCAGTTTTATTCCTGATACTTCTCATCTTTACTGGCGTTGCCTTCGCGGCTTGCAATCTTTTCCTCTCACTTCACTATCTTTGGCTCCACCCGTCTTTCGGGATATGGAGCAACGTCATGCTCCTTTACATCCTGACCTTGGGGTTGGGCGCGCTATTCTATGTAGTTCTGACGAGATTCAAGCTGCCATACTTAGACTACACAGTGAACGACGAGCTTGAACTACTGAAACAAATTGACCCCGCGAGATACAGCGCCCGATTACAGGAAATTTACGGCCCCTTGAACGCAGATCGAAAACATCTAGAGCAACGGGGCTATCTCAAGCCTACGAGCAACTAGTCGGGATCAATCTGCGTTCACTGGCTTCATCTACTGGACAGCGATGATCACTATCCCTCATCGCGGAGGACAACGCGGCCCGATGAAACCCGATGAAAGAAGTAGGTATAGGCCAAATGCGCGCTGCAACAACCGAACTTCTCAACAGGCGGCTGATTACCCGAAGCAAAAACCCGCTGTGCTCGATTAACGACCACGCAGGCTGATGCGATCCTAAGAGACCTTGCGAAATTCCACCCTCCCTGCGCCCTAACGTCGCCAGGCTGGCTATACTTTTTGCGGCTTGCGATTATCGAAGTCGCGACACATAGCTAACGACGATACGGGGGTGACATTGAAGGCGCAGATACAGACCATCCATAACGAGCGGCTCCAGAGGTACGCGGCACATATTTACGGGAATGAACCGCCGGGTTTGGTCCCGAAGCTGGCGACCTATTCATCCCTATTAGAGCAGCATAGGCAGCATGGCGACAGACTCTGGAAGATCGAGCCACTGCTCTACCCGCTTATTCGCGCGGTCGAAGTCGATCTCCATCTCGCGACCGCGAAACTACTCGAGAAGCCGCAGCGGAGCGAACGGAGCCTATTCTCGTTTCTCGAGTTTTGCCTGAAAAATCAGACGAACATCTCCTGGAAGTCCGGCTCGCCCTCGCCAGACGTATTCCGGAGGCATCTCGATGAGCTCGAAGCACATCGTTCCACGGTCACTGCAATCATGGGCAGACGAGACAAGTTCTTCGCTCACCTCGACAAACGATACTTCGCTGATCCACATTCGATCTATTCGGATTTCCCCTTGAGTGAGACAGCAGTAATAGCTCTCGTAAACTGCGTTATAAGAATAATTTCAGAACATGAGGCGGGACTGAACGACGGACGCAGTTTCCATGTCCGCGAGTTCTACCAGATTTCAGTCGACAATATGGTGCGCAATCTGGAGGCCGGACGTAAGGCGAATTTTCCGGGCCAGCTCGACTGATCAGCAAGCAAGCGTATGACGGATTAGCCGAATGCGTAATCCGCCATTTTCGCTCGCAACATTCTCAGCGGGTTACGCTTCGCTAGCCCACCCTACTCGCTATTGTGCCCGCTCGTTGATGATGGGCGTCGCCGTCCGTTGAACCCGCTCGTAGCGACTTATTTGATCTTGCGAGATTTTCTTCATGGCAAGCAATTCATCCGAGGTCTTGGTCCTGAGCTGAGCGAAGATCGCCGACTGTGGCACCTGCTCGTCCATCGGCGATGGGTTCGATCGAAGCGCGATCATCCGGTCAATGCGCTGCAACATCGAACGATGGCGCTCCACGATCTTGCGCGCGAGCTCGACATAGTGCAGCAATCGATCGGTCGGCAAGGCGCGCGCGCCCTCCTCGTTTCCTGCAATCAGCTGGTTTAGGTTCTCGTCGACGATATCGGTACAGAGGTCGATGCATTCGTCGCAAATGAAGACGGCAGGACCCGCCACCAATTTGCTCACGTCATGCTGGTTCTTGCCGCAGAATGAACAGTACAGCAGACCGCTCTGGACGGCCTGCTTCTGGGCGCCGGCGGCATCGATCCTGGCGGACAGGATATTCCAGGTCTCGCAGCCGAACGCCTTCGCGATCAGCTCCAGAGATTCGCTGTGAGTGGTTTGTATCGCCCTGGCATTCAAGGCATTGCGCAGAGACCGCGCCATGGCCTTCGCATCGCGAAAATCGCGCATGGGTGCACCCCTATCGGCGAACGGAGGAGATCGGTGCTTGCCTTGCCGACCCGCTCGCCAATAGCGAGGGTGTGGCGGATTTTGATACGTTCACTATCCACAAGGGGCGCAAGCAGCGGGTGTATCAACCCGGCACTATCATTGGGCTCGATCGACATGTTGTCAATCCCGACAAGCACGCCGCTCCCCCCGACGTGATAAGGCAGATATGGAGATGAACTTGCAGCCTTCAGTGATTTATCACATCTGTCCGTCTGCCGCGTGGGCAGCAGCGAGCAACGGCGAATACCGCTCTGCTTCGTTCGACAGCGAGGGGTTCATTCATTGCTCGACGCCCGAGCAACTCGCTGAAGTCGCGAATTATCTCTTCCGGGGTCAACGAGGCCTGATCTTGCTCGCCATCGATCCGGCTCGCGTGATCCCGCCCATTCGGTACGAAGACGCGGGCAACGGCAAATTGTACCCGCATATTTATGGTCCTCTCAACGCAAGTGCCGTTGTAGCCGTCCAACCGTTCGAACCAGGCACCGACGGCACATTCGATCTGCAAAGTTAGGCTCGCGGCTCCAGTTGCTCGCCATTGAAAATATGGAGCATCCCCGCAAATCCGGGATGATCGGCCTCCACGACGTAACGCACTGCACCGGCGCGCGTCGTGAAAACTGAAACGATAATGCCGGGATACTCATAACCGGCACGCTTCCTGACAAGATCGCCGACCTTGAAAGACTGGGACATCATTCCTCGTAAAGTTGCGAGCGACCATTGCTGAATCACTGAGGTGAGCTGCCATGATAGCAGGTCACAACGGCATGTCGCTGAGCATCAAAGGTCAGCGGAGGGTCTTTTCGACGGGTTCAGCGGGGATGACAAACCTCCGCAAGCGTAGCCCGGATGAGCCAACGGGTCGCGCGAACGCGCGCCCGATGACAGGCTTCGCGACATCCGGGACGCAAGATCAGTCCCGCATGTCGCTTCGCTCATGCGGGCTACCGGCTGGCACGCTTTTCAAGAAGCAGCGTGCGGTCGGCGATGTCATTCAATTCGAACGCCTGGGAGTCGAGAAACGCGACGGACCCGTTGTCGGGGTCCGCGGCGAGGCGATGGGTTTCGCCCAGATGATGCTTCAGCCAGGCCCGCTGCTCGGTCTGCAATTGCGCGTGCGCCTCGCCCCTCGACCTTGCGAGAAGCGCTTGATAGGCGGTGTTGAGCCTGATGTCCCACTTCTCGATTGCGGCCTTGCCGCACGCGAGCATCTTCGTTGACGTCCCTTCGGCCTTGTCCATGCACGCATCATACTCGGTGCCTTGCTGCGCGCGCACCGACAAAGTTCCGAGCACGAGCGTAGCTGCAACAAATGCAAGCGTTCGCGAAAGCATGACCACGTCCAAATCACCCTACCCGGATCTCCGGACAACCATCGTCGCACAGGAGTGCCCGAAACGAAAGCCAGCAAGCGTAGCGAGGTATTGGTGTGAAGCTCGCGTAGGATGGGTAGAGCCAACGGGTCCGCGCAACGCGCGGCCCGATGATAAACTCCGCGAAACCCATCGATTTTTTACCCGCGGCGCCAATGATGGGTTTCGCTTCGCTCTACCCATCCTACGAAGCGGTGAAGGAAAGCTCGATCGGATTAGCAAGCGTAGCCCGGATGAGCGAAGCGATATCCGGGACCAACGTCACCAGACGCACGACCGGCCCCGCATATCGCTTCGCTCATGCGGGCTACTACTGTGATTGTCTGCCGCTTCGCCGGAGTGCCTCACGGGCCCGCCTGGTAATGCTCGCGCCATGTCTGAAAAACCCCACAACTGCGAGCATTATGACGACGCTTGCAATCAGCCACCGCCCAGCCAGGAATAGCGCGATGGAAAACACCCAGACTATGAAGAACAGAACCGTCCAAAGGAGACTGTACCCTATAAGGGTCATCGCGGTTGGGGCGCCTTTGCTCATGTTGGACCTCCAAGGGAAGATCGCTTCATGACAGTATATTTTGTTCCCTCTGGGGGCGTCGTTCGCGCTGTCAAGCAAGCGTAGCGAGGTATTGGTGTGAAGCTCGCGTAGGATGGGTAGAGCCAACGGGTCCGCGCAACGCGCGGCCCGATGATAAACTCCGCGAAACCCATCGATTTTTTACCTGCGGCGCCAATGATGGGTTTCGCTTCGCTCTACCCATCCTACGAATCTGTGAAGGAAAGCTTGATCGGATTAGCCGAAGGCGTATTCCGCCATTTCGCTCGCAACAACATCCCTCACGCGTCACCCACTGTCCGCAACGTGATCCGCGTCAATTCCGACGGGCGGCCGAGCCGCAAGGCAAAGCCCGGCCATAGCGCGGTGCCGTTGTTGACGTAGAGCGTCATCCCGTCGACGTCGTAGCGGCCCGAGACGAAGCCGGCATTGGCGCGCGCGGCGAGGCGGTCGATCCCCAGGATCAATCCGCCATGGGTGTGTCCGGAGAGCTGCAGGGCGACGCCGAGCCGGGCTGCCTTTCGTGCGTCGCTCGGCTGGTGATCGAGCAGGATGACGGGCGCGCCCTTGGGGGCGCCGTCGAGAACCGCGGCAAGGTCGCGGATGGAATGCCCCCGGTGGCGCGAGGCGCGGTCGGTAATCCCCGCGATCACCAGGCGGCCGCCGCCGCGTTCGAGCACGATGTGCCGGTTCTCGAGCGAGCGCAGGCCGAGCGCTTCGTAGTGCGCCATCCAGCCGTCATAGCCGAAGATATATTCGTGATTGCCCGAGATCACGTAGACGCCATCGGCGGCCATCAGGTCGCGCAACGGCGCGATGTCGCCCCGCCGCGCATCAATGGTGCCGTCGATCAGGTCGCCGGTGATCGCGATCAGGTCGGCGCCGAGCTTGTTCGATCGCTCGACCACGGCGCGCGCCCATGGCGCCGGAAACAGCCGGCTGATGTGAAGATCGGTCAGTTGCAGGATGGTGTAGCCGTCGAACTGAAGCGGAAGTCCGCGGATGGTGACCTCGACATCCCTGAGCGGCGGAATGCGCATCGCCTGATGGACGCCGATCGCGGCGGCTGCGGCCGCGAGCGCTGCAAGTGCGTAGCGGACGCCGTCAGGCGCGCCGACGAAGCCGCCGTGGATCAGTGCGGCAACGAGCAGCCCGGCATCGAGCGTCAGTTGCAGCAGCGCCAGCAGCATGATCGCGCCGAACGCCCAGTTGAACAGGACGACCACCGGACGCGGAAACTCCGGCGAGAATTCCGATCCCGACGACAGCCTGTTCCAGCGATGAAACTGCAAGGCGACCAGCACGAGCAACGCGGCGACGATCTTTGCCGGCAGCGGCCAGTCGAGCGGCCAGATGAAGCGGGCCAGGATCAGCAGGCTGGTCAGGCCGAATATGAGCTGGGGAATTGGTCTCGCTCCGGATCGGATCGGTGGGACTGTGCGGGTCGGCGCCCAGCGAAGGTAGGGTGGATCGTCCGCGGGCGTAAGCGGCCATCGTCAGCACATTTTCGGCAAGTTGCGCGCCGCCGAAACGCGCTGCTCGCCACCCAACCGACCCCGCTACCGGCCGACCGCCCCCGGTCTTATAGCGCAAACGCCAGAAGCGCCCGATTAGTCTTCGATATCGGCAATTCGCCGGAGAACGATCACGATGGCGAGGACCAAGCCAAGTACGCCGCCAGCGACTCCGGCCAGACCAGAAGCAAAGGCGCCACTCGCATCCCGGTCGGATAGGGCGAACGCGGCCATTTCAGCCGCAAAGCCCATCCCCAGTGTCAGAGCAATGATGATTGCGACGGATTTGAAAAATTCGACCGCAAATCGAACTGCCATATCTTCCAAAGCGTCGAGCGCGCGGGTCATACGACTATCTCGACGAGGGGCGGCCGGGCGAAGCGCGTACGAATGCCTTCTGATTGAGGCGCTAGAGGAGGTATCGCCGATCAATCGGCTCGCACGGGGATTGTCGCTGGGATCATCGAGGGCTCTGATGTCCAGTTTAAGTTCTCGCCGCATAATCAGCGTAAGAAGCAGCGCACAACATAAAAGTACGGCCAAGCCAGCGTAGATGCTGAAGCTACCTGCCAACAAGACCAGAAAAGTGCCGCCCCACCCAAACCCCTCGCAACAACAGTAGGCCACCGCCAATCTGGCGGCATCGGCCCACGCCTGTCTTCGTTTGGGGACGCAATCCGCCGGCGTCATCGGTTGGCCCTTCGAGATTCCGATACCTGCACGATCAGCCACGCAATCCACCCAAGATGTGGAGCGCCGGTCGTCGGGTGCAATCCTTCTGCACCCAGCGCCGACGGGAATCGCAAAAGCCGCGCAACGAGCGCCTTTGCCTGCGGTTTAGATGAGCCCACCTCATCCATCTAAGGCCAAAGCCGACACGAAATAGGACTTGAACGTCGCTCATTTTCTTGATCTATTATTGAACAATGTTCATTTTGAGAGAGCCGGCGATGCAGACCACCTCCTGGACCGACGGATCGATCGGGCCCGACCGGTCGGTGAAATCGTGGATCAAGCACACCCCAACGATCATCACGATCTGCGTCATCGCGATATTCGCTGTGCACGGACGCATCGCGCAGCCGGCTGGCTACAACGATTTCGCCGACCACTCGGCCGTCGTCGGCATCCCCCACGCAGCCGATGTCCTGTCGAACGCAGGCTTCGCGCTGGTCGCGATCTGGGGCTGGCTGGCGCTGCGCGCTCACCGCAACAGCGATCAGCTGCGCGCCGGGTGGCCGGGTTATCGCCTGTTCCTGATCGGACTGTTGCTGACCGCCTTCGGCTCCGCGTTCTATCACCTTGCTCCCGACAATGGCCGCCTGATCTGGGACCGGCTGCCGATCGCGCTTGCCGGCGCCGGCCTGCTGGTCGGCGTCCGCGGCGACACAAGGCCCGGATTGAGGACCGAACTCGAAGCGATCGTTCTCGGGCTTTACGCCGCCGCCAGCGTCGCATGGTGGGTCATCACCGACAGACACGGCGCGGGCGACCTGCGGCCGTATCTGCTGCTGCAGGTGCTCCCGCTCATCCTGATCCCGCTGTGGCAATCGATCTATCGCGCGCCGCGCGCCGACCGCATCGCGTTCGCCGCCGCGATGGCGCTGTACGTGCTGGCCAAGATCGCCGAGGTGCTCGACCACGAGATCGCAGACACGCTCGGGTTCGTCAGCGGACACACCTTGAAGCATCTGCTCGCGACGGCCGCCACGGCCGCCATCGTCTGGGGGCTGACGCGACGATTCTCCGATGGCGGTGGTCGAGCGTGCGAATGAGGACTGTAGGATGGGTAGAACGAAGCGAAACCCATCAGGCTGCAGCCGAGTGGCGAGATGATGGGTTTCGCTGCGCTCTACCCATCCTACGCTGCTGACCGCCGAAGCCATTGTGCAGCAATCGGCTGCCCGCACAATTTCGGAATAATGGAAAAATACCACCGATTTGCCCGACGCGTCAAGTCGTACTTCCGAGTGCCGGCGGCAACCTGCACCTTTGCATGGGGTTGTTTTCGATATTTTGGATGGGCAGCCCTGCTTCGTCGCTCGCATCAGGCGGATTGACCGGCATGGCGACCGCATCCATATGCATCTGCATGAACCGGCTGCTCCCCGCCGCTTCGCATCCACCTGGACACAGCCAAATACCATCGGCTCCCGTCCCTAACGTTCCGGAGTCGCCGTGGCCGCCCTCTCCATTCTCGATCTCGTCCGCGTCACCGAGGAAACCGACGCGCGCGGCGCGCTCTATAACGCGCGCGATGTCGCCGTGCATGCGGAGGCTCTCGGCTATCGCCGCATCTGGGTGGCGGAGCATCACAACATGGCGGGCATCGCCAGCGCCGCGACGTCGGTCGTGATCGGGCACATCGCGGCGGGAACCAAGACCATCCGCGTCGGCGCCGGCGGCATCATGCTGCCGAACCATGCGCCCTATGTCATTGCCGAGCAGTTCGGCACGCTGGCGCGGCTGTTTCCGGACCGTATCGACCTCGGTCTCGGCCGCGCGCCGGGCACCGACCAGCTCACGCTGCGCGCGCTGCGCCGCACGCCTGAATCCGCCGAGAACTTTCCGCAGGACGTGCTCGAGGTGCAGGCTTTCCTCGCCGCCGCCGGTCCCAACCAGCGCATCCAGGCGGTGCCGGCCGCCGGCACCGACGTGCCGCTGTGGATTCTCGGCTCGAGCAATTTTGGCGCGATGCTGGCCGGCGAGCTCGGCCTGCCCTACGCCTTCGCCTCGCACTTTGCCCCCGAGCTGCTGATCCAGGCGCTGCAGATCTACCGCGCCCGCTTCAAGCCGTCGGAGCAGCTCGACCGCCCCTACACCATGGTCGGCGTCAACATCATCGCCGCCGACACCGACGAGGAGGCACGGCGGTTGGCGACCACGCAGCAGATGTCGTTCACCAACATCTTCCGCGGCGCGCGCGGCCTCAGCCAGCCGCCGATCGACGACATCGAGAGCTACTGGTCGCCGTCGGAGAAAGTGCAGGCGATGCGGATGCTCGCGCGCTCCATCATCGGCTCGCCCGCGACGGTGCGCGCCGGCATCGACGCGCTGGTCGCGGAGACCGGCGCCGACGAGCTGATGATCGTGTCCGACGTCTATGATCACCAGAAGCGGCTGCGATCGTTCGAGCTGATCGCCGAGGCCGGCGGGATCACGCCGCAAACATAGCCTGCAGGATGGGTGGGATCACTTCGGCGCGCCGGCGGGCGCCTGCGACTGCGCGAGCTGGCCGAGCGTCACGCTCAGCGAATTCGGCGCATTGTCCCGCAGCATCGAAAGCTTGACCGAACTGCCCGGCGCTCCCGCATAGACCTTCTTGGTCAGCTCGTTGGCGCTCTTGATCGGCTCGTCATTGACCGAGGTGATCACGTCACCCCGCCTCAATCCGGCCTTCGCTGCCGGGCCGCCGGTCTGCACGCCGACCACGACCGCGCCGTGCAGATTGTCCGCACCTAAGCTTTCGGCAATGCCGGGGGTGATCGATTGAATCTGCGCGCCCATCCAGCCGCGCGTGACCGTGCCCTTGTCCTTCAGCTGCGGGATCACCGTCTTCACGGTATCCGCGGGTATCGCAAACGCGACACCGACCGAGCCGCCGGAGGGCGAGAAGATCAGACTGTTCACGCCGATCACATCGCCATGCGTGTTGAAGCTCGGCCCGCCGGAATCGCCGCGGTTGATCCGCGCATCGATCTGGACGAAATCCTCCGAAGACCCCGTCTCCAGATCGCGCGCACGCGCCGAGACGATCCCCGCAGTGACGGTGTTTCCGAGGCCGAATGAATTGCCGGCCGCGAGCACCCAATCGCCGGTGCGCGGCGGTTGATCCGCGAGCTTGACATAGCTGAAGTCGGTCCGCCCATCGACCTTGAGCAGGGCCAGGTCGCTGACCGGATCCTTGCCCAGGACCTTCGCCTTGTAGACCTTGTTGTCGCTGGTGCGGACATCGGCGCGGTCGCTGCCTCCGAGGACGTGATTGTTGGTCACCGCATAGCCGTCCGCCGAGATGAAGAAGCCCGAACCGATCGAGGTCATCTCACCCGACTTCGGCAGATTGCCCGGTCCACGCCTGCCGGGATTCGGAACAGCCCTCCCCGGCGCATCCTGATCGGGCAGGCCGTCCGGCCCGGAAGAGTCGCCTGGAGACTGGCCGGGAGAAGAATCGTCGTCATCCGCCGCAGCCACCTTGGCGTTGACGCCAATCACGGCCGGCCCGACCTTCTCCGCGAGATCGGCGAACTCGCCGGGACCACCATTGCCATGATCCGCGCGCGAATTCACCGGCTCTGCGTGGGCAAGACTTACGCTTACAAGGCTTGCGCTTACAAGGCTTGCGCTCGCCAGCGACGCCGACGTGAAGGCGGCGGTGACGAGCGACGTGCGAAGGCTGACGAAAGCCGGGTTTCTGTGATTCATCTTCCGCGTCCATGTTTGGGATCAGCCGATTGCTTCTGGATGAGTTGCCGGCCCGGACGCGACGATCAGTGAACCGTTCCCCGCAAGCACAGGGCCGCAATGCCGAGCGACGAACGGCAACGGATAGAGCGACAGACCGTTCCATCGGCATCCGCGGGTGGACGGGCGGCTCGCCACCTTTGCGCCCTTTTGCGCATCAAATCGCCGGGTTTTCGCTTGCTTTGGCCGCCTGTGCCCCTACGGTGCGCCCGCAACGACGGAGACGATCTCGACCATGGACGCCGCAATGAACTGCCCGAAATGCAATTCCGAGCATGCCTATCAGGACGGCGCTCTCTGGGTCTGCCCGGAATGTGCCCATGAGTGGAGCAGCGATGCGGCCGCGGCCGCCGAGACCGCGCAGCAAGCGGGCGTGCGTGATGCGCACGGCAACCCGCTGACGGACGGCGACAGCGTCATCGTGATCAAGGACCTCAAGGTCAAGGGCTCGTCGTCGGTCGTCAAGGGCGGCACCAAGGTCAGGAACATCCGCCTCACCGAGGGCAGCGACGGACACAACATCGCCTGCAAGATCGACGGCATCGGCGCGATGAATCTGAAATCGGAGTTCGTCAAGAAGGCCTAGCGCAGCCCGGCTTACGCGTCCGCCAGGGCTTTCGCCGGCGAGGCGGCAGCCTTCGCGATGTGCCGGTTCTCGTCGTCGACCAGCACGACCCGCGGATGAAACTTGCGCGCCTCGTCGGCGTCGAAGCTGGCATAGGCGACGATGATGACCTTGTCGCCGGCCATGGCGAGCCGTGCGGCCGCGCCGTTGAGGCCGATGGTGCCCGATCCCGCCGGCGCCTCGATCACATAGGTCGAGAAGCGCGCGCCGGTGTCGATGTTATAGATGTCGACGCGTTCATTGATGAGGAAACCGGCGGCCTCGATCAAATTGCGGTCGATCGAAATCGACCCCTCGTAATGCAAGTCCGCTTCGGTGACGTGCGCGCGATGAATCTTGCCCTTCATCAAAGTCACTTGCATGGAGACCATCCCGTATCGTTGCGTCGGAATTTTCCGCGCCGCCAATAACGGCGCGCCGCTTCCGCGTCAACGTTGTCCGGGTGTACGCTCGCTTCAAGCGCAGTTCCGCCGCGATGGGTTTGTCCTGAAACCGCCGACCGCGCCGGTCTGCAATGCTCCATGCCGCCCAAATCGGAGAATGAATGCGCTGCGGCGAAGCCTTTCCGGAGCAGGCTATTATTTATGACCCAGCGACCAGCGCCCTACTCCCGCTTGCTCGCAATCTCGTTCGCCAAGACCACGATCACCTCGCCGTCGAGGATCGGCTTTGCGACCTCAAAGAACCGCGCCACGGCCGGCGAATTGTTGTGCCGGTCCATGGCCGCCTGATCCAGGTATCGCTCATACGTCGAAAATATCCGGGGACTGTCGACATCCTGCGAGACGTAGTAGCCGACGGTGGACGGCTCGTTGGCGCGGACATGCTCGACGACGTCGAGCAACGCCCGACGCATCGCCGCCTCGTGGCCCTTCTTCGCGCGGATGATCGCCGTAATCGCTAGCATGCACTCTCTCCGGAATTGGTAGCCCGTTCGCTCGACCCATCCTACACGGTTTTGACTCGCTCACACCCTGCTCAATGCCTGTGCGATGTCGGCCACCAGGTCGGACGGATGCTCGATCCCGATCGAGAGCCGGATCGTCGAATCCAGCACGCCGATCCGCTTGCGGATATCGGCCGGCACGCCGGAATGCGTCATGGTGGCCGGCAGGCTCGCGAGCGACTCGGTGCCGCCGAGACTGACCGCGAGCTTGAAGATCTGCAGCGCGTTGAGGAATTTCTCCGCCGCTTGCTGCCCGCCGACGATGTCGAACGAGAAGGTCGAACCGGCGCCGCTGCTTTGGCTCGCGAACACGCGCCCCGCGGGGGACGCCGGATCGTGATGGCCGAGATAATGCACCTGCGCCACCTTGGGGTGATCGCGCAGATAGTCGGCGACGATCCGCGCGTTGCGGTCGGCCTTTTCCATGCGCAGGCTGAGTGTTTCCAGCGAACGGCTGATCATCCAGCAGGAATGCGGATCGAGCTGGGTTCCGATCGCGCCGCGCAGCGCCTTGATGTCCTTCATCAGCTTCTTCGAGCCGAGCGCCGCGCCCGCGATCAGGTCGGAATGGCCGCCGACATATTTCGTCAGCGAGTACAGCGAGAGATCGGCGCCGTGCTCGATCGGCCGCTGAAACACCGGCCCGAGCAGCGTGTTGTCGCAGGCGATGATCGGCGTATGGCCCTGTGCCTTGCCGATCGCGTCGGCGATGCGCCGCGTCAGCGCGATATCGACCAGGCCATTGGTCGGATTGGCCGGCGTCTCGATGAAGATCATCGCGACACGGCCCTTCTTCATCGCCTCGTCGGCAGCGGCGCGGATGACACTCTCGTCGAGGCCGTCGGCAAAGCCCACGGCGTGAATCGAGAAGCCCGCCAGCGTCCTGGTGAACAGCGTCTCGGTGCCGCCATAGAGCGGCTGCGAATGCAGGATCACGTCGCCGGGCCGCGCGAAGGCCAGCACCGTGGTCGAGATCGCCGACATGCCTGAGGAGAACAGCGCGCAGCTCTCGGTGCGCTCATAGATCGCAAGCCGGTCCTCGACGATCTCGCTGTTTGGATGATTGAAGCGCGAATAGACCAGCCCCGCCCCCATGCCTTCCGGAGGCTCGCGCCGGCCTGCGACAAAGTCGAAAAAGTCCTTGCCGTCCTCGGCGGTGCGGAACACGAAGGTCGAGGTCAGGAACACGGGCGGCTTGACGGCGCCCTCCGACAGCTGCGGATCGTAGCCGTAGTTCAGCATCTGGGTTTCCGGATGCAGCAGGTGATTGCCGATATGGGTTTTGGACGGAAACGGTTTTGTCATGGCCGGTCTCCTGTTCACGGGCCGCCGCGCTGGCGGCGATTCCCGGAATGATGGGACCAGCATACCCCAGCTTTATGCCATTCAGCCAAAGCACGGCATCAGACAGTTCTGGATAACGAACGGCCGGCGTGCGCCCTGCTCCGCCGGCCGTTCCGAATGTCACGCAGTGGTGAAGACGCCGGCTACCAGCCGCGATCCACGTTGCGCACCTCGCCGGTCCGCGCATCGACATCGACCTGCATCCAGCGGCCGAGGCGGTCACGCCCCTCGATCTCCCACTCGTCGCCGAGGAACTGGGTGTTCGACACCGTCACGATGCCGAGATTGGTCGCGACGTCGAGCGCGGCCTCCATCGAGATCTGGCTGCCGGAATCGTAGGCCATCGCCGGCGTCGCCGCGCCGATCGCCAGGGCCGCGATCGCGGGAATAATGAAACTTCGCATGGCTCACTCCTCATGGAACGGGATGTTATGCCGCATAAAACGAGCGGCGCACCCGAACAGTTCCGACAACAGGGGTGACGAAGCAGCGCGAAACTTCGGCAGTTGCGGCAATTTGGTGGCGGTTCCGGTTTCATCGACGCGCGCTGCTCGCCTTGCGCGCTCTCTTCTTCCACATTCGAAATCCGCCCTCGAACGCGTTGGCGTTGTCGCCGAACCTCACCTTGGGCGGCGGGTTGTCGACCTTGTCGGCATTGCCGCCGCCGAGCACGATGTACTCGGGCTCCAGCGCGGCGGACAGCCGCGCGATGACGTCGTCGACGCTCTTGCGCCATTTCTTCCGGCCGCGGCGCTCGAGACCCGCGGCGCCGACATAATCCTCGAACGTCGCGCCCTTGCGGTACGGCAAATGACCAAGCTCCATCGGCTCGTAAACGCCGTCCACGATCATCGCGGAGCCGAGGCCGGTGCCGAGGCCGAGAAACAGCATCCGGCCGCCCTGATAGCTGCCGATCGCCTGCATCAGCGCATCATTGACGACCCTGGTCGGGCGGCCGAACGCGTGGTGAAAATCGAAGCCGGCCCAGCCGCGGCCGAGATTGTGCGGCTCGGTCAGCGGACGATTGTGAACGACGGGTCCGGGATAGCCGACCGAGATCACGTCATAGGACCAGTCCTTGGTCAGCAACTTGACCTGCCGCACCATCTCGGTCGCGGACAGCGTTGGACCCGACTCGAATTCGCGCTTGACGCGCTCCTTGTCGGTCATGACCTTCACATGCGTACCGCCGACGTCGATCGCCAGCACGGTGCGGTGCGACGCGGGCCTTTTCATTTTCTTGCTGGTCTTCTTGCCTGCCTTGTTGGCCATCGATCCGCTCTCTGGTGCGCAGCGAGTGGAGCAGAGAAACGCATCGCGCGCCACAGCGACGTTCTGCATCTGACTCCAATTTGTTCGCGAGGAACGAATCGGAATCGAGAAAATCGGCGCGATCCAGACGTTAACAACGCATATACATCGACCGCATCCAAACAATCGATGTTGTATCATGATGGGATTATTGCTCTCGGCGCGGAACATCGCGGCGCATTTCAAGCGCACTGCGTTCTCCTGCATCACTGGTCGAGCGATGAGTCGCACCACGGCCACGTTCCCGATCCGACTCCAGTTTGTTCGCGAGGAACGAATCGGAATCGAAAAATCGGCGCGAAGCGATTCTTAACAAGACGTTCGCGTGACTTCGATGCCGCGGCACTTTGTACGGCGGATGAGCGCAAGCGTAATCGGCATCCATCGACGACATCACTGCGGCGGATTACGCCGCACCAATTATCGGCCGCGCCTTGCGCGGACCGGCTGGCCACCCCGCCCTGCACGCTGAGTGAGCCGCCAGCTTTTGAGGTGAAACCAGAGCGCTTCGGCGACCGGTCCATGAGAATGTTGACGATGGCGGATGGCCGCCAAATTTTCCTCGCGGCCCGGAAAATTCGGTCCGGCGATGCTGATCAGCCTGCCGTCCCGCAGCTCGTCCTCGATCAGCCATGCCGGCAGATGGCCCCAGGCGAGACGATGCAGGATCAGCTCCTTCTTCATCATCTGGTCCGGCACGCTGCACTGATGCGCACCATCGATCAGGAAGAAGTTTTCCGACGACGGTCGCAGCGCCGTGTCGCGGATCACGCACTGCGTGAAGGGGCGCATTTGCTCCGGCGTGACCTTCTTCGTCCACGCAAATGGCAGAAAGCCGGGAGCGACAACCGGCACCATGGCCGCGGTCGAGAGCTTGATCTGTTCGAAGCGCGGATCGGACGGGTCCGCGCGATGAAACACCAGATCGGCGTTATCATCGATCAGGCGCTCGAGCGGTCCGCCGACCGCCTCATATTCCAGGTGCAGGCGCGTGTTGGGATAGCGGGCAAAGAACCCGGAGAGCATCTGCAGGACCGGCGGCCGCGGGCACAGATCGCCGATGACGATGCGCAGGACGACCTCTTCTCCGCCGGCAAGCTGCTCCGCATAGCCCTGCAGCAGCTCGAGCTCGCGCAGCGTCACCTGCGCGCGTGCGTGAAACGTCCGGCCGGCATCCGTCAGCCCGATGCGGTATCCGCTGCGATCGAACAGCGTGAGGCCGAGCTGCTGCTCGAGCCGGGCGACCGCCGCAAACACCGAGGGGTGCGACCGGTTCAGCGCTGTGCCGGCGGCCTGAAAGCTTCCCTTGGTCGCGACGGCGTCGAAGCAGCGCAAATCGTGGAGCTTGATCCGATCCATTGTTCATAAAACCTACAAAGATTGATCAATCTTAGTAATTTTTCTTCGAAGGCGCGAGTCCTAGCCTGACTCGACGCGAAGCCTGCCGGCTTCCACCAGCACGAGGGACTGACGGGATGAGCGCCAATCGACACTTCACCACGGCGGATGGCTGCCGGATTGCGTACCGTATCGACGGTCCCGACGATCGGCCGATGCTCGCGCTGTCGAACTCGATCGCCACCAACCTGCACATGTGGGATCGTTCGATGCCGGCCCTCAGCCGGTCGTTTCGGGTGCTCCGCTACGACACCCGCGGTCACGGCGGGTCGGACGCGCCGGTGGGCGCCTACTCGATGGACCGGCTCGGCTGCGACGTGGTCGAGCTGCTCAACCACCTCGCGATCGATCGCGCGCATTTCCTCGGTCTGTCGCTCGGCGGCTTTGTCGGGCAATGGCTCGGCATCTTCGCGCCTGACCGCATCGATCGCCTGATCCTCTCGAACACCTCGTCCTATCTGGCGTCGGAGCTACCGTTCGACGAACAGATCCGCGCGGTGCTCGCGGCCACGGACATGAATGGAATCGCAGACGGCTTCATGCGCAACTGGTTTCCGGCGGCGATGCTGGCTGCACCGAACGACATTGTCGACGAGTTCCGCAACATGGTGCTGACCACGCCGCCGCGCGGTCTCGCCGGATGTTACGCGGCACTGCGCGACGTCGATCTCCGCCGCGTCATCCCGCTGATTGCGGCTCCGACCCTGGTGATCGGCGGCGAGAGCGACACCGTCACGCGGGCCAGCCACAGCGCTGATATCGCCGCGACAATCACCGATGCCAAGCTCGTTCTGCTGCCCGGCGTTCACATCCTCAATATCGAGCAGCCGGATCGATTCAACAGCGAGGTCGTGAGCTTCCTTGCGCTCTCCGCCAGATGACTGCGTAGCCCGGATGAGCGAAGCGACATCCGGGACCGCTCCAAGAGTACGCGATCGAGCCCCGCATATCGCTTCACTCATGCGGGCTACAGGGATCATGCACCACACGTTCCCCATCCGACTCCATTTTGTTCGCAAAGAACGAATCGGAATCGAACAAATCGGCGCGAATCGAATCTTAACAACACGTTGCAGATTTGATTCCGATCGGCTCTGTAGGCGGATTAGCGCAAGCATAATCCGCCCTCTGCCGCGTTCAGACAACGCCGGGTTACGCGGAGCTAACCCGCCCTCGCGATTCCCTCATATTCAAGCTCCGGCCGCAGCGCGCGCATCTTCTCCGCAAGCCTGTGGCTTGACGTCTCCTCCGCATGCGCCAGCCGGTTGACCAGCGCGACATAGTCCGCATCGCTCTTGTGCTGGTTCAGCTTTGACTGGCCCTCGATCTCGTCGACGACGATGTCGATCACCCTGATCCCCGCCAGCATCGCTTCGCGCTTGCCGGGCTCCATCTGCGTCAGGCCCCAAGGCTGCTTCGGCAGCCGCGCCTCGGACGCCGCGAGCAGCGCGTCGCCGTGGCCGCGGTTCACGTCGTGCTGGCGCAGATGCGCGACGCCGGACAAATGCACCGCCTCGTAGAGCCAGGTCGAGACATTGTCGGGTGAGACATACCAGTCGTTCGAGATGTAGGCGTCGTCGCCGGAAACGATCAGGAGGAAGCGCCTGACACCGTCGGCGAGCTCGACCAGCGGATTCTTTGCGGTGAGATGGATCTGCACGATCACGCGCTCGTCGCGGCGCTCGATCACGAACGGCACATGGGAAGCGTGCGGGCCGCGCGCATCGGCGGCGACGATCGCGCCGAAGCCGCGCGCCGCCGCAAAGGCGAGCGCGCGGTCTTGCTCGATGCGGAACTGGGGACGGAGGATGTGCATGGCGGCGGCGCTCGCGAGCTGGAGGGAGACGACCCAGCAAGGCTAGCGCAACTTTCGCCGGAGATCACCGCCATGCACGATCCGGCTCAGCAGATCATGGCATTGTCGCCGTGATCGCAGACGCCGCCGGGCTGGTCCCGCGGCAGCGCCTCGGACTCGCCGAAACGCGGGACCGCCATGCGCGGCGGACCACCGCTCCAGCGGCCGGCGGCGGCATGGCTCTTCACGAGCGCGGATGGGCCCGCCGCCGGCACTTCGTGTGCCATAGCCGACGCCGTCAGCATGGCGAGCGCGGTCAGCGCGGCCGCAACCTGTTTGATCCTGGACATCAGTTGCTCCTGTTGGATTCGGCACGCCGGCGCATTGTTCGCCGCCCGCCGATCGGTTCGCGCTCACATCATGATCGATCGCTCTGCCGTCTTATTCCGACGCCATGAGGCAAGCGTTTGGATGCAGGACAGTCCACCCGAGCATCTTCTTCCACGTCGATCCGACACGATCGGTTGATCGCGGCGTGACAGACGAGGTCCCGACGCAAACCCGCAAATCAAACCCGGACGGCTGCCTGCGACAAAACAGCCCGACGGGCAACTCAGCAAAACCTCTCAATCTCAAAATAAGAAAATATTCCGCTTGCTGACCCATGGGTGCGATCGGCACCCGGCTTTCCCTGCGCCCTCTGTTCGAAAGGGGGCGGAACGAAGAGCAAAGCTCGGGCAAAACATGTCGCGAGAATGCGGATGTAGGACTCGCAGCGAACCACACATTCGATGTCGTCCCGGCGAAGGCCGGGACCCATAACCACCGAAGGCGATTGTTGCGCGAGGCTGCGGCCACAGCTTTCCTCACCAACCCAATCCCGGGGTTATGGGTCCCGGCTTTCGCAGGGACGACGATGTGGAAAAACGCGGGCTCGGACTATCACCGTCGTGCTGAGGAAGCCGCGCAGCAGCCGTGTCCGCCGTTGAACTGACGGCAACTAGCAGGTTACGCTGCCTCCGACCTCACGCCCTCCCGCTGGAAGGATCCCCATGAACGGCAATCGATATTATGGCGTCCGCGTCGAGGGCGCGAAATACGGCGTGGGGTTCGGCTCGGCGCTGGCGATCGCGATCTCCTACACCAAGAACCATTCGATCCTGTGGGCGATCATTCACGGTATCCTGGGCTGGCTCTACGTGATCTACGCCGCGCTGTTCGGGTGAAGCGGAACCCATGACCGTCATCTCGATTCAGTCACAGGTCGCCTGGGGCCATGTCGGCAACAGCGCCGCCACCTTTCCGATCCAGTTGCACGGTATCGACGTCGTCGCCGTGCCGACCACGCTGCTCAGCAACCGGCCGGGCTATCCGACGATCCGCGGCCGGGTACTCGACGTGCAATTGGTCGCCGACCTGCTGCGCGGCATCGAGGAGCGCGGCGCGGTCGAGGCCGCGCGGCTGATCCTGTCGGGCTATCTCGGCTCGGCCGACATCGCGATGGATGTCGCCGACTTCGTCGCCCGCGCCAAAGCGGAAAACCCGGCCCTGCTCTATTGCTGCGATCCCGTGCTCGGCGACCGCGACCGCGGCATGTTCGTGCGATCGGACATTCCGCCGCTGGTGCGCGACGAGCTCTGCCCGCTCGCCGACATCATCACGCCCAATCATTTCGAGTTCGAATTCCTCTGCGGCGCACGCGTGACGACGATCGATGACGTCATCGCGCAGGCGAGCACGCTGATGGCGCGGGGACCTGCGACCGTCGTCATCACCAGCGCCGAGCTGGCCGGCACCCCGCGGAGCGAGATCGAGACGCTGGCGATCGAGCGCACGCAATCCGACAAGACCTATGCCTGGCGCGTGCGCACGCCGCGGGTTCCGATCAACCCGTCCGGTACCGGCGACCTGTTCGCCGCGCTGTTCGTCGCCGCCCGCGCGCGCGGCCTGGCGACGCCGGATGCGCTCAGCCACGCCGCGTCAGGCATCCACGGCGTGCTGGAGCGCACGGCGCAGAGAGGAACCGAGGAAATGCGCATTGTCGAAAGCGCCGGCGTGATGCTTGATCCGAAGCCGCGCTTCGCGGCAGTCGCCGTCGCCGCATCCTGACATCCGGGACAGGTCTTCATGATCGACATCACCACCCTCCTCACCTACGCCGCCGTCGTGCTCGGCCTGTTCCTGATCCCCGGGCCGGCGGTGCTGCTGGTGCTCGCGCGTTCGGTCACCGGCGGAGCGCGCGTCGGCGTCGCGACCGGGTTCGGGATCGCGCTCGGCGATCTCGTCCACACCGCGATGGCGACGTTCGGCCTGTCGGCCGTGCTGATGACTTCGGCGCTGGCGTTCTCGGTCGTGAAATATGCCGGCGTGATCTACCTGATCGTGCTCGGCGTCCGCGCCCTGTTCGAGAAGAACGACGAGCTGGATTTGCCGGCGGCGCAGCCGGTCGACCCGCGCCGCGCGTTCCGGCAGGCGATCTGGGCGGAAATGCTCAATCCGAAGACCGCGCTGTTCTTCCTCGCCTTCCTGCCGCAGTTCGTCCACCCCGGCCACGGCTCGGCGGTTGCGCAGTTCGCGACCCTCGGCCTGATCTTCGTCGTGATGAGCGCGGTCTACACCTCGCTGCTCGCGCTCGCCGCCGGCCAGATCAGCCCGTGGATCCGGCGCCATCGCCGCATCGGGCAGTGGCAGGGCCGCGTGGTCGGCACGATCTATATCGCGCTCGGCGTCCGCCTCGCCTTCCAGGAGCGCTGATGCCCCCGCTCAAGCCGCAAGCCACGTATGACGACTTCGCCCGCCTCGATATCCGGATCGGCAAGGTCGTCGAGGTGCAGCCGTTTCCGCGCGCCCGCAATCCGTCCTACAAGGTCGGCGTCGATGTCGGCGCCGAGCGGATCATGTGGTCGAGCGCACAGATCACGAATTACGAGCCGGCGGTGTTGGTCGGCTCGCTGGTCGTGTGCATCTGCAATCTCGGGCCGAAGAACATCGCGGGTTTCACCTCGGAACTCCTGATCCTGGGCGCCAAGGACGCCGACGGCCAGGTGATCGTCCTCGGTCCGCGCAGCGAGGTTGCGCTCGGCGAGCCGATCTTCTGAGGCCGCCCCGATCACGGCCGCGTGATTCAAATCGTCTGGATTCCCCGTAGTTTACCGATGGGGGATCACCCGGATTCTCAGTGCCCTCGCGCGCTGCTATTTCAGCGCACGAGAATCGCTTCGGCATGGGAATCGGAAGATGTCTGCAGTTTTCTTTCACTGCTCCGACGACAAGCACGTCATCCTGGATCGCACCGGCGCCGCGATGGATCTGGCGGAGGCGCGCTTGTATGCGGAGCAGCTGGCGCGCAGCTACGTGATGACACCGAGCGTGGAAGACTGGCGCAACTGGGCGGTCCACGTCACCGACGACATCGGAACCGAGATCTTCGAGCTGCCATTCACCGCCATCCTCGGCGAGCTGCACTGAGGGCATGCCATGAATGCGATGGAACTTGCCCTGCGGCCGCTGCGGCGCCACCTCGCCTACCTCATCGCGCGCTGCGTCGCGCTGTTCGATGGCGTCATCAATCCCTATCGCCCCGAACTGTACTACATGCGCGGACCAGGCCCGAAATGCCGCGCCCGGCGGCAAGCTGCACTGCGCGACTAGAGCATTTTCGGTTCTGATTGAATCAGAACCGAAGCTCTAGCTTGTTGTTTGGACGCGTTTTCTTCACGCGAACCGGCGTCCACTTCGCTCGAAAACGCCATAGCTCCGCGGCATCAACAACGAGAAAAGGCCGGCGGGCGTTACGCCACCGGCCTTCTCCTGCAGCTGCCGGTTCCCGGAGTCCGGTTCCGCTGCGATTCCACTTGGTCTTGAGCTTGCGACGACTGTTTTAATCAAATCTTAACGGCATGGCGGTGAGCTAGATCCTAGGATTCCTTCGTCGTGCGGCGTGGCTTGTTCGTTCATCGTGCTTGATGCGCTGCACATCGTTTTTGCGCCGATCGCACGCCGATTGTGCGCCACGCATCTTAGGGAATGCTCGACTCAGTGTTACCCTGTGATGCAAACCGAAACGGAGACTTCGGAATGCCGTACTACACCTTCGATCTCGTGGTGGGGGACGAGTTCCGTAATCAAGGAACCATCATCCTCGAAGACATCAGCCTCGCCTCCGACCGCGCCGACCAGCTCGCCAACGAGCTGTCGCAGGTCAAGCCGGAGCTGAAGGCGCGCGGCTGCGCGGTGCGCGTCACCGACATCGACCGGCGTGAGCTCTACCGCACGCCGCTCGATCCCGTGCCGCGGTGGCGCACGGCGGGCTAGGGTCCGTCGGTTAGATCTGCGGCGATCGCGCTCGCGCGATCCCAGTGTCCTGTTGCGCGGCGGCGGCGACGTCTGCTCTGCCCGCCGTCAGCTTTGATGCGGTCCGCGCATCATCTTCAGCGCGTCCTCGATATGGCGCCAGTCGCGCGCGTCGTCGGTCTCGCCCTTGCTCTCGCAGGCCACGGCGTTCTGCGCGGCCTGGGCGATCGCCTCGGGGCCGTGCTTCAACAGCATCTGCCGCGCGATGGTGTGGATTTGCATCTCGCCTAACATGGCGCTCTCCTCGGCTGTCGACTGCTGACATCAGAAACCACTGAGCGCCGCGTCTGGTTCCAGCAGCGCGCCGGGCGCGCCACAATCAGCGGTTCCCACGCGGCGCGGCGGCGGTTACAGAGAGACGGATTCCGTTGCTACCAGGGTTGCCGCAGCCATGGCGCAGAACATCTACGAAGATCCCGGCTTCTTCGCCGGCTACAGCCAGTTGCCGCGGCAGGTCCGAGGACTGCTCGGCGCGCCCGAATGGCCGGCGATCCGCGCCATGCTGCCCGATGTCGCGGGCAAGCGCGTGGTCGATCTCGGCTGCGGCTTCGGCTGGGTGTCCCGCTGGATGCGCGAGCAAGGCGCATCCGACGTGCTCGGCATCGACCTCTCGCAAAACATGATCGCCCGCGCCGCGGCCATGACGCAGGATGCGGCGATCACCTACGAGATCGCCGACCTCGAGACGCTGGAGCTGCCGAAATCGACCTTCGATCTCGCCTACTCCGCCCTCACCTTCCATTACATCAGGGACTTCGACCGCCTGGCGCGGATGCTGTATCGCGCGTTGGTCCCGGAGGGGCATCTGGTCTTCACCATCGAGCACCCGGTCTACATGGCGGCCGCTCATCCGGACTGGGGGCAGGACGAAGACGGCCGCAAGACCTGGCCGGTCAACCGCTACTTCATCGAGGGCGAACGCCGGACGGACTGGTATGTGAAGGGCGTGCTGAAATATCACCGCACCATCGGCACCACGCTCAACGCGTTGATCGGCGCCGGCTTCACGCTGCGCCATGTCGAGGAATTCTCCCCGACACGTGAGCAGGTCAAGGCGATGCCCGAACTGGCCGACGAGCTCGAACGCCCGATGATGCTGCTGGTGTCAGCGCAGCGCTAGGCCGCGAGCAGCTTGTCGAACTCCTCGGGCGGGTATGATTTCCCGTCCTTGTCGGTGATCACCACCTGCCATCCCTCGCTCGCCCAGACCTTGGCCTTGGCGATGATGATGAAGGTGCTCTCGCGCTCGATCCTGACCGTTTCGTTCTCGCGTTCTGCGATCATCTTGTAGGTCAACGCTTGTCCCCTCGCCGACTTGGTCGATCCGGCGATTTGTTGGCAGCGGCTTTGGGCCGGATTTCGCTGTGACTGTGACAATTTGATGGAAGCGCCGGCGCAAGATGCGGCAGCGCGCAATTTGCGGTCGCGCCTAGGCGAGCTTTCCCATCAAGGTCGGCATATCCAGCGCCAATGAGTTGACGTTGACGCTGCGCGCGAACCGCATCTGTGGTCCCTCGAAGGTGCAGGTCACGGTGTCGCGAAACGCCGATTCCACGAAGGTCCAGGTCATCACGAAGGTGCGGAGGTCGCGCCAGGTGCCGCTCGCGACCACGCGCATCACGTCCGGCTGGTACTCGTGATGCAGCTTGTTGCCGGTCATCGTCGTGGTGCCTTCGCGCGGCGCATCGAGACCGACCTCGATCCGGTGCGTGCCTCTGCCGTCCTCGAGCGTGAAGGTGCAGGTCTTGTCGGCGAAGCCGAGATTGACCGATTTGATCGCGTCGGCATTGTCAGGCATGTGCCAGGTCTTGCCGGAAATCTGCGCTGCGACCGGCGACGAGCCCGGCACCAGCACCGGCAGCAATTGCAGGGCCGCCGTCCGCGCCTTCAGCTTGTCGGCGTCGGCATCGTTGTTCGCCGCGGCACCGGCGAACATCGCCGGGAAATGACGGAATACCAGCTTGTTGAAACCGCTGCGTTGCGGAATGCCGGCGGTGATCGCGAGCACCGCATTGTGCCTGGGAAACACGAAGCTGAGCTGGTCGAACAGGCCGTCGGCATAGAACGTCTCCGGGCCAATCCACCATTGATAGCCGTAGGTGTCCTTGACGTGGGGCTGCTGCACCGCCGCCACCCAGTCGGCGGGCAGCACCTGCTTGCCGTCCCATAGGCCGTTCTGCGCATGCAGGATGCCGAGCTTGAGGCAATCGACCGTCTTCCAGCTGAGGCCATTGGCACCCGGCGAGATGCCCTCCGGCCCGACCGGCCATTCATAGCCTGAAATTCCAAGCGGATCGAAAAGCCGCGGCTTCAGATAGTCGGCCACGGCCTCCCCGGTCGTCTTCGTGACGATCGCGGACAGCAGATACGTCGCGGCCGAGGTGTACACCCATTTGGTGCCGGGCTGGTAGACGACCGGGATCTTGAAGAACTCCGCGACCCAGCTGGTCTTGATCGGCCGCCACGCCGAGCCCGAGGTCATCGACGCGTGGCCGGTGCGCATGGTCAGGAGATCTTCGACCGTCATCGCCGCGAGCTTGTCGTCGACGACAGGCGGCAGCTTGTCCTTGAAGAACGAGACCGCCTTGTCCTGAAGGCCGAAGCGCTTGTCGGCGATCGCAAGCCCGACGGCGCAGGCGGTGACGCTCTTGGTCAGCGAATGCATCATGTGGTTGCGATCGGCGCGGTACGGCGACCACCAGCCCTCCGCGACCACCTTGCCGTTGCGCCAGAGCATGAAGCTGTGCAGCTCGTAGCCCTGGCGGTCGACCTCGTCGAGGAAATCCAGGATCGCCGGTGGCGCGATGCCCTGCTCGTCCGGCCGGCCGCGCGACAGTCCGTCGGCAAACGCGGCCGCTGCCTGCGCCTTCGTCATGCCGAGCCGCCCGTCAGGCGCCAGCATGACGGCGGCGCCGCCCAGGAACAGCTGCAATGCCCCACGCCGTGACGGCCGACCCAATGCGAAGCCGTCAGTTTCTTGATTGTTGCTTGGCATGGCCGCCCTCCAAAAGCAGAACGGAGGTTATGGCGACGGCTCGCCCTGTCAACGCATGCGGCGCGCATGGCGGCCACAAGAAAAACCCCGCCCTGGAGGGACACCAAGGCGGGGAAGGTTCATTGGGTAGAAATCCACGCGCCTGGAAATGGAGAGCGCGGGGAAGTAGCGGCAACAATTCTATTTGCCGCCGTCGTTCGGACAACAGGATTAAAGCGCGCGCAACGCCGGGACTTTTTCCCGATCGAACCGGCAAAAATCCCGAACCTGGCTTGCGCCACGCTGTTCACTGCACCACGTCGAGCCTGACATTCGTGATGCCCTTGCCGATCATGCCGAGCGATTGCGCCGCAGAATGCGAGACGTCGACGATGCGCCCGGGGACATAGGGTCCGCGGTCATTGACGCGCACCGTGACCGAACGGCCGCTCTTGACGTCGGTGACGCGCAGCCTGGTGCCGAACGGCAATGTCGGATGCGCGGCGGTCAGTTCGCGCCCGTCGAACTTCTCGCCGCTCGCGGTCGGCTGCTCCTCGCTGTAGAAGCTCGCGACACCATGCGAGGCGATCTTGCTGTCGCCGGTCCTGCGCGAGGCATAAGGCGTATGCTTGCGCGCCGTGGCGATGCGCGTGCGCGTGGCAGATGACGCGGCCCGTGCCGGCTCGATCGATACGGGCCGGCTCGCGAGCGCCTGCGAGCGCTGGCTGACAACGGAGGATTGCGCACACGCCGCGAGCGACGCCGCGCCGATCATCACGGCAAGCAGCCGGAGCGGCTTTCGGGCATGCGCAAACGGGATCGGGGCCGCAGCACCATGCGCGCTGCATCTGACGCCGACGTACGAGATGACTGCATCGTCGCGTGACATTGTTGCACCCCCAACTTGCGCCCCAGCCCAAGCCGAAAATCCAACGGCCTATCAGCCGAATCCAATCGGGGCGGAACGGTGGCGGGGCGCGGTCAGACGTGTCGCGCGCGACACGATTTCCCCTCGGCTGTGGTGGATGCGCCACACAACCCAGGGAGCTTTCATCCGGAATGCAATTCGGGGGCGCTGCGCGAGAGGATGTGGACGTTCGTGCCCTTCGTCCCCGGCTTGGGTTCCCGAAACTCCCCAACCTCTCCACCCTCTCGCCTTGCTTTGGTCAAACCGGACTGGAGTCGTGGGGATCGGGTCAGGGGTCAATACAGAGCGTAAATTTGCCGGCCGCCCAGTTGCGGTTGACCTTGGAATGAAACGGGGACCGCCATGCAATCGACACTGAAAGACGCAGATCCGCACGATATTTTCGCGATCGAACCCAGCTTCGCTCCGGTACGTCCGGACAACGCCGTCGCGCCTGCCGGAAGGGCAGCGCCGGGGCAGCGCGAGCCCTATTTCGGCCCGAGCCTCGCGCCTACGTCCGCGGCCGCGGCCGTCGCCTCGGTGCCGCCGGTCACGCCCATGTCAGTGGCGCCGGAGCCGCCGGCCGAGCCGGCCTATAGCGCGCCAAGCCATAACGGCCGAATGGACGACATCAGATTGGACCGCGCACCGCGCCCCACCAGCAAATGGGCGATCCGCGCCTTCTGGTTCTGCTTCGCGATTGCCGGCGCCATGGGTACCGCGGCGTGGCAGCACTACGGCGATCGCGCCAAGCAGATCGCCGCCGAGTGGGCACCCCAGATCGCTCAACTGACCTCGCTGATCCCGGGCAAGTCCGTGTCCGCGTCCGACCAGGCGAGCGCGCCGGCCGTGCAAGCGGCGACCACCGATCAGCCGGCAGCTGAAGCCGCCCCCGCCACTCCGCCACAGGACGTCGCCACGGCCGCACCCGCCGCAACTGCGTCCGCCCCCGCCGCAGCACCGGCTGCCGCGGCCGCTCCGGTCGCAGCGGCTGCGCCGGTCGCACCTAGTGTCCCGGCGGCGCCTGCAGGGGCACCCGACCAGACGCAGTTGCTGCAATCGATGGCCCGCGATCTCACGTCGATGGGACAGCAGATCGAGCAGCTGAAGACCAGCATCGATCAGCTCAAGGCCAGCCAGGATCAGTTGGCACAGCGCGTCGCGAAGACGACCGAGACCAGGGCCGTCGAGCCGCGGCCGGTCGCTCCGCCGCGCCCGCGCGCCGCGGTCACGCCACAGGCGGCGCCGCATGCCGCAGTTGCACCGCCGCCGGTGCGCCGGCCGGCGCAGGCCTATATCCCGCCGCCTCCGCCGCCTGCATCAGCAGCACCGCTGCCGGCGCCCGCCGCCGCCCCGCAGGCGGTTGCGGCACCGCGGCCGGTGCAGCAGCAGTCCTCGGTTGTTGACGCGGACGATGGCGGCCCGGTGGTTCGGCCACCGATGCCGCTGCGCTGAAGCCTGCTGACCGGTACAAAAGCGTGCGGCCGATCGCGATGACGCGATCGGCCGCAATACGTTCGTATTCGAATTACGCGCTCTGTCCCGGCGGCAGCACCACCACGGTCGCGCCCGGCTTGACCCGCTGATAGAGGTCGATCACGTCGCCATTGGTCATACGAATGCAGCCCGACGAGATCGCCTGCCCGATATATTCGGGCTGGTTGGTGCCATGGATGCGATACAGCGTGTCCTTGTTGCCTTGGTAGAGGTAGATGCCCCGGGCGCCGAGCGGATTGGCCGGTCCACCGGCGACACGCTTCGGATACGGCCCGAGCCGCTCCTGGATATCCTGGGTCGGAACCCAATCCGGCCATTCGGCCAGGCGGCCGACGGTGGCGACACCGGAGAAGGCCATCGCCTCCTCGCCGACGGCGACGCCGTACCGGATCGCCTTGCCGCCGGGCAGCACGTAATAGAGGTAGCGCGCGTCGGTATCGACCAGGATCGAACCCGGCTGCTCCCGACGGGTGTACTCGACAATGTGCCGCTGGAACTGCTGCGGGATCTTGGCATCCGCATAGGGCGGATGCGCCAGCAATTGCCGATCGCGCGACGTCATCGCGACATCCGTCGCCGGCGATAGCGTCGCCTGCATGCAGCCGCCAAGTGCAAGCGATCCCAACAGCACCGCAGCAAGCCCCAACTTTGACACGATCATTCTCCCCTGCGTGAACTTGTGCCACATGCTGCCGAAATCGTGCTTAAATCGTGGCAGCGCAGGTTGGAACACGTCTGTTTGATCGGTTCTTTCCGTGAGTGTGTCCTACCGGTTGCACTCGGTTCCCTTGGACGCTAGCCTCACAAAAAACGTGCAAAACCTCCGGAGGAAATTCATGCGTTACGCTCTGCTGATCGGCGGCCTGATTGTCGCAGCAACCCCTGCCCATGCCGATCCGCGCGCGGCCTATGTCACGATGGTGCTGCAGGCCTTTGCCGCCAAGGTCGAGTGCCCCGGCACCGATCTGGTCTATCAGGACCTCGTGCAGCGGGCGCAGGACATGCATCTGCCCGACGGCACCACCGAGAAGGTGCGCAAGGCGATCGCCTTCATGCATACCGGCGGCAAGATGGGCGAGAAGCAGGCCGACGACCTGATGACGGAAGTCGCGATCGCGACCCAGACCACCGACCTCGATCAGCGCCGCGCCGGCAGCATGACGACCTGGTGCCAGGACCAGAAGACGCGGCTTGCGGGTTACATCAGGACGAAGGAATAGAAAGCGTTTTCGAGCGAAGCCTGTCCCGCACTTGATGCGGGATGGGCACCGGTTCGCGTGAAGAGAACGCGTCAGACGAAAATCCTCAATCGAGCTCCGGCGGCGCGAACCAGTTGGTCAGCGACAGGCCGCCGTCGACCACGATCGACGCCCCGGTGACGTAACCGGAGAGCTTGTGCGAGAGCACCGCAAGCGCCATCGGCGCGAGATCGTCCGCTTGGCCAAGCCGTCCGAGCGGAATGTGCTTTGCCAGCGCGGGATCGGCGACAAAGCCGCCGGCCGCGATCGCGCCGGGCACCAGCGCATTGACGCGGATGCCATAGCGGCCCCAGCTCTTGGCAAGCTCCTTCACCAGCATCGCCATGCCGGCCTTCGCGGTCGAGTAGTGCGGCAGGTTGCGCGGCGTGCCGGCATGCAGCGAGGTGAGCAGAAGGAACGAGCCCGGCGTCTTCGATGCGATCAGCCTGCGCGCCAGTTCGCGCGACAAATGAAAGCCGGCATCGAGATTGACCGCATGCATCTGCCGCCAGATCTCGTCATCGACGGCCATCGCATGATCGGCTTCGCGGCGCGGCGGCGAAGCGCTGTGAACGAAATGGGTCACCTGCCCGACTGTGGCTTGCGCATGCGCCAGCAGGGCGTCGCACGCCGCGCGCTGCGCGAGATCGCCGGCCCACGCGACCGCGAGTTCGGGATGCGGCGCGGCCTTGATCGCCGCCAGAACCTTGTCCTCATGCAGATCGGCAAACACCGTCCGCACACCCTCGCCGACCAGGGCCTGCGCAATGGCGCGGCCGATGCCGTTGCCCGCGCCGGTCACCAGGGCTGTCTCGCGCGCGGGATCGAACGGCGATGTGAAGAGGCTCATGATCGCGAAACTCCCGGGATTGGCAGACCTGCCCTCAGTATGGCGGCGCCTTGCGCGCCCGCTGTGCCTTGGCGGCTTCGATCCACCAGGAAAAATCGTCGGCAAAGCGCGGAAAGGCGCGTTCGAGCGCCTTGCCGGCCTCGCCGATCGGCTTGCCCTCGGCCGACAGCGTCTGCGCAATCGGTCCAGCACCGATCGTGCTCGATATCACCACCATGCCCATCTCGGACAGCGTGCCGTGCCAGGCGGTCGCGGCGCGGACGCCGGCGAACCGCCCCGCCGAATAGCTTGCGATCGCCGCGGGACGCCAGAACCATTCCTCGAGGAAATGGTCGGTCAGGTTCTTCAGCCCGGGCTGGATGCCCCAATTGTATTCGCCGGTGACGAACAGGAAGCCGTCGGCGTCGCGGATTTTTCCGGCGAGTGTTTCGAGCACGGCCGGTGCCTGCCCCTTGGGATGTTCCTTGTACATCCGGTCGAGCATCGGCAAGCCGACTTCCTTGGCATCGATCAACTCGACCTCGTTGCCGCGCGCACGAAGGCCGTCGACGACGAAATGTGCAAGCCGGATGCCCATGCGATCCGAGCGATAGGAGCCGTAGAACACGAGAATGCGGTGGGTCATGACAAGCCGATCCTAGCACGGTGCGGCAACAGCGTCCTGCGGTGCGGCGCGCGACGCGCCGCCGCGCACAAGTGTTAACCGGCCTTCCGGCCCGTTTCGCCGGCATTAAGCAATTCGTCGCAGGCCCTTCGCTGTGGCCAAAAATCGCCAGATTTCTTTTCTGGATATGTTTTCGCTTCGAGAAGGAGGAACCGACATGCGGATCGCAAAGCTGGTTTTCGCAGGCTCGCTCGCAGCCATCGCTGCCGTTGCCGCGCCTGCGCTGGGCAAGAGCACCGAGCGGCAGAAGGCCGACGAAAAATCCACCACCACCACGTCGTCCGGCTGCCAAGCCTACCAGCAGGCCGCCGACGGCACCTGGAACCAGCTCCCCTGCGGCGAAGCGGGCTCGAACGGCGCCACCCAACATCGCCCCGCGGCCAAGGGCGCTGACGACGACGAGCACTGACGTGTCACGCCCTGCCGCCACGCGCGGCCGGGCGACGTGGCACCTTCGACTTTCGGACCAAACGGCCGGGACCGTTGCGGCGGCTCCCGCATCATAAACCCAAGCTTAATGCACGCCCGCTACGGTTGAGGCCTCCCCTCTCTCGTCAAGAATGGCGCGCATCCCATGAAAATCGGTACTCTCCTGACGGCCGCGATCGCCTCATTGTCCGCGGTCGGCGGCGGACTGGCGGCCTATGTCGCGGTGACCAAGTACCAGACCATGGACAAAGTCTCGACCGCGCAGAGCCGGCTCGAAATCGTCCGCGCCGTCGGCGACATCCCGCGCTACATGAACTCCGAGCGCGGCATGTCCACCAACCTCTTGTTCAGCACCGGCGCGATCGACCAGAAGCAGGTCGCCGATCTCGACAAGCTGCGCAAGCTGACCGACGGCGCGCTCGCCAAGGTCAATCAGGTCCGCACCATGCTGCCCGGCTCGCTCGACGACGGCGAAGCGGTTGCGAGCGCGATCGATGCGCTGAAGGCCAAGTTCGCCGCGCTCCGCGACGCCATCGAGAAGGCGATCGCAGGTCCGGTCGACGCCCGCCGCCCGGCGGCAACCAAGATCGTCGCCGACAATTCCGTCTTCAACGCCGGCGTCACCGTGCTGCTCGACGAGCAGGTGCGCCGCCTCGCCGGCCTTGACGGCAACGCCTACCGCCAGGCCAGCTACGCCAATGTGGCCTGGACGCTGCGCGACACCGGCGGCCTCAATGCCAGCCTGCACAAGGCGCTGGTCGGCGCCAAGCGCGTCGCGACCGAACAGGAAAAGCTGGAGCTGTTCCGCAGCACCGGCCGCACCGAGCAGATCCTCTCGACGCTGCAGGAGTTGCGCAACAATCCGGCGACATCGGCCAATGTCCTGACGGCGCTGGGCAAGATGCAGGCCGACTATGTCGAGCGTTTCGGCAAGGCCCTGAAGCTCGCCAAGGAAGGCGCGATCTCCGGCAAGTATGAGCAGGACGTCGAGACCTACTATGCCGAATCTCAGATCGGCCTCGCCTCCATCATCACCGTGCGCGACGCGTTCTACGAGAATGCCGAGCAAGGCCTTGCGAGCGCCTATTCGTCGGCGCGCTTCAGCTTCGTGGTGGCGCTGATCGGGCTGCTCGCGGTCGTTGCCGTCAGCGCCGGCCTGATCGTCATGGTCCGCCGCCGCATCCTCAACCCGATCGCCGCCCTCACCGGCCGGATGTCGCGCCTTGCCGCGGGTGAAGTCGCCGAGACGATCCCGGGCGCCGCGCGCAAGGACGAAATCGGCGCGATGGCCGCCGCCGTGCAGGTGTTCAAGGACAACAAGATCGAAGCCGATCGCCTCGCTGCCGAGAAGGAAGCCGAGAACGACGTCAAGATGCGCCGCGCCCGCGTGCTCGACGACCTGACCCGCACCTTCGAAGCCAAGGTCACCGAACTGGTCGGCGGATTGTCCGCGGCATCCTCGGTGATGGAGGAGACGGCGCAATCGATGTCGGACACCGCCGCCGCCACCAACCGCCAGGCCGCCGTCGTGGCCGCGGCATCCGATCAGACCTCGACCAACGTGCAGACGGTGGCGAGCGCGACCGAGGAGCTGACCTCCTCGATCTCGGAGATCGCCCGTCAGGTCGCGACCTCGACCGAGATCGCCGCGCGGGCGGTCGACCATGCCCGGCGCACCGGCGACACCGCGCGCTCGCTGGCCGAGGGCGCGCAGAAGATCGGCGACGTCGTGACGCTGATCCAGAGCATCGCGGCACAGACCAATCTGCTCGCGCTCAACGCCACCATCGAGGCGGCCCGCGCCGGCGAGGCCGGCCGCGGCTTCGCCGTGGTCGCGTCCGAGGTGAAGTCGCTGGCCGGCCAGACCGCGAAGGCGACCACGGAGATCTCCGAGCAAATCACCGCGATCCAGACCGCGAGCGACGAGACCGTGACGGCGATCCGCAGCGTCATCGACGTCATCACCGAGATCGACCAGATCGGCACCGCGATCGCCGCCGCGATCGAGGAACAGGGCTCGGCGACCAAGGAGATCTCGCGCAGCGTTCAGGAAGCCGCGCGCGGCACACAGGAGGTCAATTCCAACATCTCCGGCGTGCAGCGCGCCGCCGATGACACCGGCGGCGCCGCGAACCAGGTGCTGGGCGCGGCCGAACAGCTCTCGACGCAGTCCAAGGACCTCGCCGGCCAGGTCAACCGCTTCCTGTCCGACGTGCGGGCTGCGTAGCCGAGGGCACGCCGCGATCGCGGGACGGCCACGGTACTGTCTACGTCATTGCGAGCGAAGCGAAGCAATCCATCATGCCGCATGTGGAGGCATGGATTGCTTCGTCGCTGTCGCTCCTCGCAATGACGGTGTTGGTTTGAGACCTGACGAACCGTCTAGCCGCCGCGCAACCCGAGCACGCGGCGGGCAATCGCCTGGCGATGGACCTCGCTCGGCCCTTCGTACACCCGCATCAGGCGCGCCTTCTGCCACAGCGCGTTGAGCGGCAATTCCAGCGTCACGCCGAGCGCGCCGAGCGTCTGCATGGCGTGGTCGCAGGCGTCATAAGCCATCTCGGTCGCGAACACCTTGATCATCGAGGCCTCGTGGCGGATGTCCTCGCCGCGGTCGGTCTTGTCGGCGGCCTCGCGCACCATCAGCCGGCACGCATGCATGCGCGTGGAGATATCGGCGATCCACCACTGGATCGCCTGGCGCTCGGCAAGCTTGACGCCGAACGTCTCGCGCTGTTTGGCGTGCTCGCACATCATGTCGAGCGCACGCTTGGTGATGCCGACGCAGGTCGACCCCATCTCGAGCCGCCGCGTGCGCAGCCGCAGCTGCATCGGCGCGTAGCCCTTGCCGACTTCACCCAGCACGGAATCCTTCGGGATGCGGCAGTCCTCGAACACGATCTCGTAGGTCGAGCCGCCGCCGACCATCGGGATCTCGCGCTCGATGATGAAGCCCGCCGTGCCCTTCTCGACGATGAAGGAGGTGATGCCGCCCTGACGCTGATCGTTGCCGACCCGCGCCATCACGATGATGAAGTCGGCGGCGCGCGCATTGCTGATCCAGATCTTGCGGCCGTTGAGCACCCACTGTTCGCCTTCGAGCACCGCGCGCGTCTTCATGCCCGCGGGATCGCCGCCGGCGCCAGGCTCGGAGATCGCAATCGCCGATGCCATCCGGCCCTCGATATAGGGCTGCAGATATTTCTTCTTCTGCGCATCGGTACCGACCGCCTGCAGCATGCGCAGGTTTGGCGAGTCCGGCGGCAGCACGAACGGCACGCAACTGCGGCCGAGTTCTTCGTGCACCGCAGCCATCGCGCGCGTCGGCAGATCGTGGCCACCGAGATCCTCGGGCGCATCGAGGCCCCAGAGGCCGAGCTCCTTCGAGACGTCGCGCAGCCGCTTGCGCTGTTCCGACGTGAGCTCGGGGTGATCGCTGCCGGGCAGCTTCGATTTCAGATAGTGCGGCTCGAGCGGGATCAGTTCGCGATCGACGAATCTCGCGACGGTCTCGCGGATCATGGCTGTCTGTTCATCATCGCTCATCTGAGATTCCTCGCCTGCGCTGTTGTGCTTCAAAAAACCAGTAGCGCATTTTTTATCGGCGGGAATAGCGGAAACGCGCAGCCGCGCTCACGCTCGCGCGATGGTTTCACGGCGCGGAATTCAATATCCCGCGACGTGGTCGGCGCGTACGCAAATGCGCCGGACACGCCCATGCATCGAGCAGCCGATCGCGCCTCACGAGGTTGTTGCCCCTGAACAAGCGATCGACGCGGCGCTAATCGGCAAAGCCGACGTAGCGGACAAAATCGTTGTTGGCCTCGCGGTCGGAGCGCACTGCGTTGGCGGCAAAGCCGTCGTCGGGATAGCCCATCGCGACGCAGGTCATGATCACCTCGTCTTCCGGGATGTCGGCGACCTCGCGCACGATGTCGGAGCGCATGATGCCCTGGCCGTTGATCACGCTGCCGAGGCCGCGATCCCAGGCCGCCAGCACGATGCCGTAGCAGAGCGCGCCGAGATCGAAATGGCAGACCGCGCCGGGATCGAGGATCCGGTCGTAGGTCAGGACCAGCGACACCGGAGCGTCGAACTGACGGAAGCCGCGCAGCACCCAATCCTGCCGCATCGGCTTGTCGTCGCGGGCGATCCCCATCGCGCCGAACAGCTTCTTGGCGATGTCGACCTGGCGGCCGCGGTGCACGCCCTGGTACTCGCCATGGCTGACGATGTCGCGCTTCACCTTGGCGCCGGCGACCATCTCGTCCATGTTGCGGCGGCGCACTTCCTCCAGCGGCGCCCCGGTCAGGACGTGGACATGCCAGGGCTGGGTGTTCATCGAGGACGGCGCGCGCTTGGCCACCTCGATGATCTCCTCGACAGTCGCCCGCGACACCGGCTGCTTCTTGAACCCGCGCACGCTTTTGCGTGACTGTACCAGCGTCTCGAATTCCATTCCGCGCTTCCCCGATTTTGTTCCGCGCTGCACGCGGAATTTCCTTGATCTGATCGGGGTATTTTATCGACAAAATCGACCATGGGAACTTGATCGGGCCAAGAATCCCGTATCCAATCCGACCACTGGTTTGGTTTAGGGAGAACCCAGATGAAGCGGATTTTCTTGGCGGCCGTGATCGCGACCTTTGCCGCCGGTTCGGCATTTGCACAGGACGCCTCCTGCGAGACGAAGGCGGTCGGCAAGGACGGCAAGCCGCTGGCCGGCGCGGCCAAGACCTCGTTCATGAAGAAGTGCACGACGGATGCCTGCGCGAGCAAGGCGGTCGGCTCCGACGGCAAGAAGCTCGCCGGCGCGGCCAAAACCTCGTTCATGAAGAAGTGCCAGAGCGGCGCCTGAGCCCCTCGCCGACGCCTTTTCACCCCTCATCGGGAACAGACTTCAATCGGGACAGACCATCGGGTCGCGCAGGGCGCGGCCCGAACGGCTATTGGCCGGTGGATCGCCCCTGACGGCGGGCGCCCTCAGAACGAAACGCCGACCCGCACGCCCCTGCGCCAGACCCGCCGGCAACGCTTCCTGGTGTTGCCGTGAAACATTTCGAAACGTTCGGGCAGATCGACCGGCTTCGAGAATTCCAGGCAGGCCCCGCCGGCGGAATAGTCCACCAGCCGGCATTCGATCAGTGGCGCCTTCGGTTCAAGCTGGAGCTTGACCACACTGGACACGCATCCGCTCGGACGAACACGCGCAAATCTCCGGGGATGCATCAGGCCGCCTCTGGTGAAATCGTACCCACAGGCTCGTCGGCGGTCGTTAAGATTCCGTTCAGATCGATGGTTACGAACCGTGTCTGCGGGACGGATCGGCGTCGGTGACGCCCGGACGGCGCGAGGCGGCCAGCGTCTCCGACGGCGCTTCCCCGAACTGCGACCGATAGCTGCGCGAAAAATCGCTCAGGTGCCAAAATCCGTAGGCCAGCGCGCATGTCTTGACGCTCGGCGCACCGGCAAGCAGTTGTTGGCGCACCAGCCAGAGCCGGCGCAACCGCAAATAGCGATGCAGGCTGATGCCCCGGTAGCGCTGGATGGCATCATGCAGCGTGCGCACCGACACGCCGATCTGCCTGGCGAGTTCGCCGCTGTAGATCGGGTGCGCCACGTCGCCTGCCAGAATTGCGCGCGCGTCGTTGAAGACCTTGAACTGGCGCGTCGTGTTGGCCCGCGTCGTCCACTTGGCCGGCACGATCTCGGCGAAGGCGTTGTCGATCGCCGCAAGCAGCGTCTCCTTGATCGACTCGCCGCTGGCGAACGGGGCATCATCGGTCGGCTGCGAGGTCACGAGCAGGATGTGCCTTACCACTTCACGCAGCCGATCCTGCGCGCGTTGAGAAATTTCGTGAATGCTGAAATGAAGACCCGCCTGCGGCCAGCCGCGGTCGACAATCTCCGGCGTAAACATCACCGAAGCATATTGCCGGGGCGTCTCCTCCACCGACGAGTAGAACGCGCCGCCGCCACCGAGCACAATGACCGCGCGATCGCGCTCGACGCCGTTGAAGCGGATCGGGACCCCGTCATCCATCGTGAAGCCGACCGCGGTGGTCTGCGGCGCAAGCTGCGCGTCGACAATCCGCGGAAAGGACTGCGTGTAGTTGAGCTCGCATCCCGGCAAACTCAGGATGACCTGCTCGGCCGAAATCTTCCGTGCAAGTGGCGTGAACTCAACATCCAGATTTCGGATCGAACTCCGGAATGCATCAACATCGTCAAAACGAAAGACTCTCGGCACCGGCAACGGCGCCGTCAAATGACCGCTCCTGTGAAATGCTCTTGAAAAATTGCGCGCGACGCGGCGCCTTGCGCGCCGGCCTCATCAATAACTTCCATGCACAAATTGCGAATCGTCCAATAGGTTCAATCAGGAAAAATGCGGTCCGTTCGTCGAACCGGACAATCCGGCAATGTAACGCGGCTGCCGAATTTCGATAGTCTTTAGCGGGATATCCACCGCCGAGATCGATCCTCCCCATCAATTTCTATACCCCTATTAAAGATTCGGGGAGCAGATTGGCTTTGGGAACGATGATGTTCCTCGTCGCGGACCATTTTAGAGACCGCAATGACAGTCATTGCCTCGCCCGATCTTATTGCCAAGCTCGACCATGTCTTGAGAGCCGGTTCCCCAGACCTCCGCACGCGCATGCTGCAGGAGGTGGCCGGGATGTTTCTCGACGACGCTCACCGTCTCAGCGCGCACCACGTCGAGATGTTCGACGGCATCCTGGTCCGACTGACCGAGAGCGTCGAACTGCGGACCCTGACCACGCTCAGCCGCTCGCTTGCCGATTTGCGCCTGGTGCCGCTGGAACTCGCGCGCCGTCTGGCCAACCATGACGACGCTGATGTCGCCGCTCCGATCCTGCGCAAATGCGAATGCCTCCCCGATGCCGACCTGATCGACATCGCCTGGATGCGGGCCGAGGGACATCTCTGCGCGATCGCAGGACGCAAGGCCGTCAATGCGGAGCTCACGGACATTCTCTTGATGCGGGGCGACAGCAGCGTACTTCGAGTCCTCGCGCGCAATCCCGGCGCCGATCTGACCAGCGCGGGCCTCGCCATGATGGTCGATGCCGCCGAGCGCGACGACGACATCGCCGACGCGCTGATATCGCGCAGCGACCTGCCCCACCGCGTTCTTGTCGACCTCGTGATGCGATCGACGCCGCGCCAACAGGCCCGGCTGCTCAAACGCGCACGCCCCGACATTCAGGACGCGATCCGCGCTGCGATCGACGCAAGCGCAGCCCGCGCCTCCGCAACCCCACCAGCCACAATCGACTATGCGGAGGCGCGGGCCACCGTGCTGGCCTTAAACAGAACCGGGCAGTTGAACGATTCCAGCGTCAACCGTTTCGCGATCAGGCGAGAGGTCCGCAACGTCGTTGCGGCGCTGGCGCAGCTTGCAACCGTTCCGATCGAGACGATCACACCGCTGATAGAAGCCGCCGACATCAGCGGACTCGTGATCGCCTGCCGCGCATCGCGACTGAACTGGAACACGACGGCTGCCATCGTCAGCTACCGGAAGGCCGGGCTGACGGTTGCACCGGATGAGCTGCAGCGCGCACGGGACATGTTTGAAGGACTGGCGCTATCCAATGCGCAGCGCACGATCCGGTTTGGTTCGCTTAGCGAGCTGACCGCGAAGCGCTCCCAGGCGGTGTGAGTGATGCAATGGCATATGGTGACCGCAGGGCGGAACGCGTCAGGCTCGAGACGCGCTATCCCGTCAATCTCATGGGTGTCGACGGCACGTGGCGGCGGAGTTGCATCCTGCTCGACGTCTCGCAGAGCGGGGCCCGGCTCGAGGTCGACGGAACGCTCGATGTGCTGAAGGCCCAGGAGTTCTTCCTGGTGCTGTCCTCGCGCGGACTGGCCTTCCGCCGCTGCGAGCTGGTTCGCGTCGACGGCGCCGAGATCGGCGTGAGATTCATCGAAGAGCGAAGGCGAAAGGGACGTCCCGTGATTCCGAAATGAAGATTCGCGGCGTCAGGCCTGAAGGAAAGTTGACGACATGAGCGTGCAGAGAGCGACCAACATCGCGGTATCGACCGCCTCCGCCGTACCATTGCGCGGGACCATCGAGATCGACTGCGCCGGCACCGTCGCGACGTTTGCGATCGACGAGGAAATGGCGCATCGCCTGTGCGCCGATCTGGAACGGTTCCTGACCCAGGCTCGGCACAAGACCCGCGCAGCACGCTGACCTTGACCTGCTGACGACCGCGCCGCGCCTACTCCCGCTTGAAGCGATAGTCGAAGCGATCGCCGTCCGCCTTGATCAGGCCGACCGTCGGGGTCGGAAAATGGATCGGCAGGATCAGCGTGTCGGTCTCGGCAACCGAGGCAAAGAACTTCCGCCGCGATAGTGCCGACTGCTTCGGGTCCCAATCGGGCTTGGCCGACCATTCCGGCTCGCGGCACTGGATCGCATGGTGCATCAGGTCGCCCGCAACCACCGCGCGCTGCCCCTTCGAGAAGATATTGACGCAGCAATGGCAAGGCGAATGGCCCGGGGTCGGCGTCAGCGTCACGGTGTCGTCGAGCGCATAATCGTCGTCGACCAGCAGCGCCTGCCCGGCCTCGACGATCGGCAGGCAATTGTCGCGGAACACCGTGCCGGGCGGATTGGCTCCCTTGGCGTTCTCGGCCTCCCAGGCCGCATACTCGCCCTTGTGGAAGACGTATTTCGCGTTCGGGAAGGTCGGCACCCAGCGCCCGTCGCGCAGCGTCGTGTTCCAGCCGGTGTGGTCGATATGCAGATGGGTGCAGAACACATAATCGATCTGCTCATAGGAGATGCCGAGCGCAAACAGCTCGTTGCGCCAGCGTTCCTTGCCCGGGAAGTCGAACGGTGGCGGGTGTCCCTTGTCCTCGCCGGTGCAGGTATCGACCAGGATGGTGTAGCGCGGAGTCCGCACCACGAAGGTCTGATAGGTGATCACCATCATGCCGCGCGCGGCGTCGAAGACCTCCGGCTCCATCGTCTTCAGGTGATGTTTGAACACATCGTCGTTGTAGGTCGGGAAGAAATCCTGCGGCCGCCGCCATGGTCCTTCGCGCTCGATCACCGCGTCGATCGTGATGTCGCCGATCCTGATCTGCTTCATGGCTGTTTCGCTCCCGGTTTTTTGCGAAGCGTAGCGGGCGGCACCTCGCCTCACAAGCCGAGCGCCGTGCAGCACGCCATGCGGCTTTGCATTGCTGGCGGGACACAGCCATGCCGCAATTCATCCGAAATCCTGCTCATGCTGCGGGAATGACCCATCGCGCGATTCCGATCGTCCTCCTGATGCTCACGACATTGCCGACAGCGGCGGCGGCCGCGCCCGACACCGTTTTCCTTCGGAGCGCCGACGGCAAGACCGAGATCGTCGGCTACCTGTTCAGGCCGCAAACGCCGGGCCCGCACCCCGCCATCGTGCTGCTGCACGGCCGCGGCGGGCCCTATTCGATCAACGTCAACAGGGACTGCACGCTGGTGTCGCGGACCAATCCGTCGGCGGCCTGCAATGCCGGCAGCCTGTCCAAGCGCCACGCGATGTGGGGACAGTATTGGGCCGACCACGGCTATGTCGCGCTGCTGCCGGACAGTTTTGGCCCGCGTGGCAAGGCGCACGGCTTCGGGCGCTTCACGCATGACGATCCTGATCGCACCGACGTCAATGAAAAGACCGTGCGGCCGCTCGACGCCGAGGGCGCGCTGAGCTGGCTGCGCAGCCAGAAGGAGATCAACGGCGACCGCATCTTCCTGCAGGGATGGTCGAACGGCGGCAGCACCGCGCTGAACGTGATGCAGCGGCAGGGCGCGGCAACGTCGGGCTATCGCGCCGCGCTCGTGTTCTATCCGGGCTGCGGGCCGGCGGCCCTGCTGGCGCAGACAATCAAGTCCGGCGCACCGATCACGATGCTGCTCGGGTCGGACGATGAGGAAGTATCGCCCGACCGCTGCCGGGACGTCGCCAGCCGCTCCGTTGCGGCCGGCAGCAAGATCGACGTCGTGGTTTATCCGGGTGCCACCCACGATTTCGACGATCCCGGCCGCGGCCGTCAGTCGAATCCCGCCAACAGCGCAGCACTCCAGGACGCGATGGTGCGGGCGATTGCCGCAATCGACGGCTTGAAGGATTAGGCCGCCGCAAATCGACCCCAAACGCCCCCTAGGCGGAGCGACGATCCAGCAAGGAACCGAGTCGCTTGGGCAGGAAACTGAAATACGCGGCAGCGGCGATCGTTGCCGTCGCCGCCGGAATCTACCTCAACAACACCACCCTTCTCGCAACGCATGCCGCCGGCAAGCCGGTGCTGCTCGCCCATCGCGGCATGGCGCAGCGTTTCGACGAGCGCGATCTCAGGAACGACACCTGCACCGCGGCGCGCATGCTGCCGCCGACCCATGACTATCTCGAGAACACGATCCGCTCGATGCGGGCGAGCTTCGAGCGCGGCGCCGATATCGTCGAGCTCGACGTCCATCCGACGACCGACGGCGAGTTCGCCGTGTTTCACGACTGGACCGTCGATTGCCGCACCGACGGCCAGGGCGTTACCCGCGAACAGCCGATGGCGCGGCTGAAGATGCTCGATATCGGCTATGGCTACACCGCCGACGGCGGCAAGACCTTCCCGTTCCGCGGCAAGGGCATCGGCCTGATGCCGTCGCTGGACGAGGTGCTCAAGACCTTTCCGGATCGCCGGCTCCTGATCAACGTCAAGAGCCGCGATCCCGCCGAGGGCGAGAAGCTCGCAACGGTCTTGAACCGGCTCCCCGCCGAACGGCGCAAGCTGATCATGGTCTATGGCGGCGACGAGCCGATCGAGACGATCCGGCGGCTTTCGCCGGAGACCCGGACCATTTCGCGCGCGGCGCTCAAGAGCTGCCTCGTCCGCTATATCGGCTATGGCTGGACCGGCATGGTGCCTGATGCCTGCCGCAACGCCATCGTGCTGGTGCCGATCAACTACGCGCCCTGGCTCTGGGGATGGCCGGACCGCCTCCTCAACCGCATGGCCACGGCCAACAGCGCGGTCTTCGTGCTCGGGCCTTATCAGGGCGGCGAATTCTCGACCGGGGTCGACGATGCCGATCTGTTCCGGCGCCTGCCCGAAAGCTATTCCGGTGGCATCTGGACCAACGAGATCGAGACCATCGCCCGCCTCACCGGGCGCTAGCTGCGGCCTCCTCCTGTCATCTCTCCGTCATAGAAATTGTGCGACTGAAGCGGCTCGTCGCATCGAGGACAACGCTATGAACGCACCGAGCCTGACCCGCCCCAAGATTGCCGAAACCGTCATCGAGCCGACGGTCAAGCTGCGGGAGGTCAAGATCGGCCGTTGCTGCGAAGTGCTCGGCGACACCGCGATCGAATACACCGAGCTTGGCGACTACTCCTATCTCGGCAGCGGCTGCATGGTCGCCGACGCCGTGATCGGCCGGTTCTGCGCGATCGCGGCTCAGGTCCGGATCGGCGCGCCCAATCATCCGCTCGAGCGCCCCTCCCAGCATCGCTTCACCTACTGCCCGGAATACTACACGGCCTCCGCCCAGCGCGATCATGGCTTCTTCAGGAACCGACGTGCGGATCGCGTCGTGATCGGAAACGACGTCTGGATCGGCCACGGCGTGATCGTGCTGCCCGGCGTCACCGTCGGAGACGGCGCGGTGCTGGCGGCCGGCGCGGTGGTCTCGCGCGATGTCGCGCCCTACACCATCGTCGGCGGCGTGCCGGCCCGTCCGATCAAGGAGCGGTTCAACCGCAAGATCGCCGCCGAGCTGTCGCAGATCGCCTGGTGGAACTGGCCGGCTGAGACCATCTGGGAGCGCCTGCCGGAATTCCAGTCAGGCGATGTCGAGGCGTTTTGCGCGCGGTGGAGAGCTTGAGCTAGCTCCGCAGTCCCGGCGCTTCCTGGCCGGTACGCGCGACATACTCAGTGTAGCCGCCGCCATATTGGTGGATGCCGTCAGGCGTCAACTCGAGCACGCGGTTGGAGAGCGCCGCGAGGAAATGCCGGTCGTGCGAGACGAACAGCATCGTGCCCTCGAACTCGGAGAGCGCTGATATCAGCATTTCCTTGGTGGCAAGATCGAGATGGTTGGTCGGCTCGTCCAGCACCAGGAAGTTCGGCGGATCGAACAGCATCTTGGCCATCACCAGCCGCGCCTTCTCGCCACCCGACAGCACCCGGCACTTCTTCTCGACGTCGTCACCGGAGAAGCCGAAGCAGCCGGCGAGCGCGCGAAGACTGCCCTGGCCGGCCTGCGGAAACGCGTCCTCCAGCGACTGAAACACGGTGCGCTCGCCGTCGAGCAGGTCCATCGCATGCTGGGCGAAATAGCCCATCTTGACGCTGCCGCCGACCGCGACCGCGCCATCGTCGGGCTCGGTTGAACCGGCGACCAGCTTCAGCAGCGTCGACTTGCCGGCACCGTTGATGCCCATCACGCACCAGCGCTCCTTGCGACGGATCATGAAGTCGAGGCCGTCATAGATGCGCTTGCTGCCATAGGCCTTGTGGACGTTCTTCAGGCTGACGACATCCTCGCCGGAGCGCGGCGCCGGCTGGAATTCGAACGCCACCGTCTGCCGCCGCCGCGGCGGCTCGACCCGCTCGATCTTGTCGAGCTTCTTGACCCGGCTCTGCACTTGGGCGGCGTGCGAGGCGCGCGCCTTGAAGCGCTCGATGAACTTGATCTCCTTGGCGAGCATCGCCTGCTGCCGCTCGAACTGCGCCTGCTGCTGCTTGTCGGAGAGCGCGCGCTGCTGTTCGTAGAACTCGTAATTGCCGGAATAGGTGGTGAGCTGGCCGGCGTCGATCTCGACCACCTTGTTGATGATCCGGTTGATGAACTCGCGGTCATGCGAGGTCATCAGCAGCGCGCCCTCATAACCCTTCAGGAACTGCTCGAGCCAGATCAGGCTTTCGAGATCGAGGTGGTTGCTCGGCTCGTCGAGCAGCATGACGTCCGGACGCATCAAGAGGATGCGCGCCAGTGCTACCCGCATCTTCCAGCCGCCGGAGAGTTTGCCGACGTCGCCGTCCATCATCTCCTGGCTGAAGCCGAGACCTGCCAGCGCTTCACGCGCGCGGCCGTCGAGCGCGTAGCCGTCGAGTTCCTCGAATTGATGCTGCACCTCGCCATAGCGTGCGATGATGTCGTCCATCTCGTCGGCCTTGTCGGGGTCGGCCATCGCGGCCTCGAGTTCCCTGAGCTCGGCCGCGACCACGCTGACGGGCCCTGCCCCATCCATTACCTCGGCGACCGCGCTGCGGCCGGACATCTCGCCGACATCCTGGCTGAAATAGCCGATCGAGATGCCGCGATCGAGCGAGACCTGACCCTCGTCCGGGATTTCCCGGCCCGAAATCATCCGGAACAGCGTGGTCTTGCCGGCGCCGTTCGGCCCGACGAGGCCGATCTTCTCGCCCTTCTGGAGCGCCGCGGAGGCTTCGATGAAGAGGATCTGGTGGCCGACTTGCTTGGAGACGTTATCGAGGCGGATCATGCTCTAATACTGGGAACTGAGGGTTTGCGGCCTCTTATTCGATCTGGGACACGGGTGGAAGCCCATTCCGCAGGTTCGTGCCGCGTTTCGTGCATGCCACGATCGTTGCCAATCGAATATGACATGAAGCGGTTCGATGATCGGTTTTGGGGCATCTTATGCAAGTCTGGTTTCTCTATCTCCTCGCGCTTGGCGCCGGCATCTGCGTCGCCGTTCAGCAGGTCCTGAACGGCAATCTCAGGTCCGCGCTCAACTCGCCGGCCTGGGCCGGGCTCGTCAGCTATCTCGGCGGGCTCGTGACGATGGCGGTCGTGCTGGTCGCGACGCGCGAGCCGGTGCCGTCCTGGAAGCTGATGACGGCTGTGCCGTGGTGGGCCTGGAGTGGCGGCGTCCTCGGCGGCATCTTCATCCTGTTGATGATCCTGCTGCTGCCGCCACTCGGCGCCGCGACCCTGCTGGCACTGGTGGTTGCGGGTCAAATGCTCGCGGGCATCGCGATGGACCATTTTGGCCTGTTCGGGTTGGCGCAGCACCCTGTGTCGGTGTCACGGCTGGCCGGCATCGCGCTGATCATCGGCGGCGTGCTTTTGATCAAGGATTGACGGGCTCTAGTCAGGCGCGGCGCATCAGCCGCAATTCGGCGGACAGGCGAAGGCTGCGCTTGCCGGCCAGCGCGATGCCTTCGAGCTCGGCACCGTCCGTACGGCACGAACCGGCAAAGCCGATGCCGACTTCATAACCGCCGAACAGCGGGTACTCGCCCTTCGCCGGCGTATGCTCCTGGTTGACGATCTCGCCTCGCCAGCGGCCATCCGCGGACGAATACGAACCGAGATAATAGAAGAACGCATCGCCGCCGAGGATGCGGCCGTCCATCAGCAAGATGACCCCGGTGAGCCCGGCGTCGACACCGTCGAGCGCGCGGAGATGGATGGAGTACAGTCCGTTGACGATGCCGCCGGGACCGACTGCCCCGCGCGGCGGCAAGGCTTCGTCGTCGAGCGGCGCCAAATTCGCCCAGAACACGCCGTCCGGCATCGCGTCGGCCTTGCCCTCGAGCAGGATGGTGGAACCCTCGCTCCTGCCGCGCACCTTGATGACGGTGACGTCGGCGCCCATCAGCGGCTTGAAGTTCGAATCGTCATTGTGGCGCTCGGTGATCACCTCGGCGGCGATCTCGCCTTCCGTCACCTGGTAAGTACCGAGATGCGCAAAGGCCGAATTGCCGCCCAGCATCTTGCCGTCATGCATGCACATGATGCTGCGGCCGAATGCGCCGTTGATGCCGTACTCGACCTTGTAAAGTCCGTTGAGCACGCAAAAATCCAAAACAAGTCGGATCGTAGCCATGTCGTTCTGTGAGCCAAGGAGTTGCCAGACATATTTGTCTTCCTAAGACCGCTTGGCCTCCGACTTGCAATGTCCGGGTGTGGACAGCAGCCGATTCGTCGCTTAGCTGTAGGCACCGTCCGCGTCGTGTTGCGTCACACGGGATCTGATCTGCCGATCCTCTACTCTCCCAGTTCATTGTGTCCAAGCATTTGCGCATTCCGCCAATGGTCGCGCGGCCGCACCCGGCCTCGACACAGGCGAGGCTTCGAGGAGCATCACATGATCAATCGCTTTGGCCTGGCCGCCGCGCTGGCGCTGCTGCTCGGCAGCGGCGGCACAGCCTCGGCGCAGTCGCTGCCCGACTATATGGGGCCGATCTCCGGTAAGACCTCGTCAACGCCGGCCGACGTCGCGACCAAGGACGTGCTCGCGCTCAACACCGGCATGTTCGAGCTCTATGGCGATGCGGCGCGGATCTTCCAGAAGAACATCCTCGACAAACACCCCGTGATCCTCGGCCTGTTCTCCGGCGCCGACGGCCGTCTGATCCTGTACCGGCCGGGCAAACCGCCGACCGAAGCACCGCAGGTGCCGATCGTCTATCAGCTGCTCAAATCGGTCGGCCACAGCACGATGGCGCTGGCCGAGGTGGTCGGTCCCTATGTCAACAATCCCGACGACAAGGCATGGCGCGGGTCGATGCAGGCCTATCGCAGCCGGATGCAGTCGGCGCTCGACGGGCTCGATGCCACGCCGATGCAGGCGGACTGGCGCGACAACAACCGCGCCATCCTCAAGAACAACATCGCCTTCATGGATGAATGCCTCGCCGCCGGCGCGATCCCCTTCGCGACGCTCGAGGCGTTCGGCAAGAAGCAGGCGCCGCTGCTCGCCAAGAACGTCGCCTGGGCCGCGCAGACCCAGGTCGCGCACTGGATGACGGTCATGGCCGACTGGAAGTCGCAACTCGGCGCCGACTGGGACAAGACCTACGGCGCGAGCAACACGATCTATGTGGCGCGGCAGAACAACGTGATCTTCAGCGTGCTGGCGCAGTTCTTCGGGCCTGACGCCATCAACAGCCGCCTGATGCTGATCGAGACGATCTCCTTCACCACGACACCGTCGGACATGCTGGAGTCGCTGACCCGGATCATCGCGGACCGCTCGGTCGGCGCGCTGTTCTTCGGCAGCTATCACCTGATGGACTATGAGCTGATGGGGGGCGATGCGCGCGAGGCGATCATCGCCGAGACCAAGAAGCGCGGCATGACGGCCTTCCTGCCGCCGCTGGTGCCGTTCGGTTCCAAGCAGTGGCCGACGCTGATCACGCCAGGTCCTGGACCGGCCACCATCGCCGACCTCAAGTGAGGCCAAAGCTACAGTGAGGCGGCTACGACCTATTGCGGCGTTGCGGTTGCGCTCGCTTTGCCGCAATACTTTCGCGTGTATTGCACAAATTGTTAAACCCCGGCGCGATATGCCGTCGTCGAGGTGTCGATGAAAGATCAGACCATGCGGCCTTCGCGACGCGAATTCGTGAAGTGGTTGTCGACAGGCGGCATCTCGGTCAGCCTGTCGCATCTGGCGCTGGCGAAGGAACCGGCTTTCGCTAGCCGCGAGACGCTGCCCGGGCGCGGCCATTTCAACCCGGCGGAAAAGGGCGTCGGCCGTGTCGACGGCGTGGCCAAGGTCACCGGCGCAAAGCTCTACGCCTCCGACTTTCGCGCCGCCGACATGCCGGGCTGGCCCGCGACCACCGCGCACGCCATCCTGGTCCGCGCCGATGACGCAACGCATGTCTATGCCGGCATGGACCTCTCCCGCCTCGATGGTCCGGCAAAGCCGTCGGTTATCGTGACCGCTGCCGATCTCGACCGGATCGGCACGCGGGTCCCGGAATTCTACACCGGCGACCTGTTCTGCCCGGTCGGCAAGACGCCGCTCTATCTCGGACAGCCGGTCGCGCTGTTGATCTTCGAGCAGTTCGACGCCTTCGACCGCGCGCGCCTCGCGCTGCGCGACGGCGGCTTCGTCAAATTCGGCGACGAGACCGGACCGGTCATCCTGCCGAACTACGGCGCGTATCGCTTCACGCGCGTGGCGGGCGCCACGCCTGACGCGCCCGACGTCTATTCGCCGATCCTGGCCGGCTGGGTTTCGCCGAGCCGCATCCAGAACGCGGCGTTGCCGGTCTGGCTGCCGCTCGCCAAGGAGACCAAAGCCGACTACGCCAAGGCCGCGACCCATGGCGAAGCGATCCGCGCCCAGCTCGCCAAGGACGATCCGACGCAGCTCGTGCTCGACCGCGAGTTCGAGACCCAGTCGGTCGATCCGATGTTCCTCGAGCCGGAGAGCGGTCTCGCCTGGTACAGCGACAACAGCGGCAATCTCGAACTGGTGCTCGGCGTGCAGTCGCCCTATGAGGCGACCGAGTCGATCGCCTTCATGCTCGGCAAGGCCCGCCCGCCGTTCCGGCCCTCGCACATCAACGCGCAGTTCGCCCATGTCGGCGGCGGCTTCGGCGGCCGCGACCATACCCCGTTCGTGCTTTACGTGGCGCTGGCGGCGATGTTCTTCCCGGGCCGGCCAGTGCGGCTGGCGCAGGACCGCTACCAGCAATTCCAGGGCGGCATCAAACGCCACCCGATCAAGATGCGCTCGCGGATCGGCATCGATCGCGCGAGCGGCAAGATCACCGCGTTCGCCGCCGACCACGTGCTCGACGGCGGCGGGCTTGCCAACTTCTCGGCCAATGTCGCGGTCGTCGCCGCGACCGCCGCGATCGGCATCTACGACATCCCCAAGGTCGACGTCACCACCGTGGCGCTGCATTCGCGCGGCGTCACCGCAGGCTCGATGCGCGGCTACGGCACGCTGCAGACCATGACCGCGCTCGAAGTCCTGATCGACGAGGCGGCGAGCGAGCTCAAGGTCGATCCGATCGCGTTCCGGCGCAACAACGCGCTGAAGCAGAACGGCCGGACCATGACCGGCAATCCCTATATCGTGTCGGTGCGCACGCCTGACATCCTCGACAAGCTCGAGACGCATCCGATCTGGCGGCAGCGCGCCGACTTCAAGCAGAAGGCGCCGGAGGGACGGCTGGTCGGCACCGGCGTCGCCTGCGTCACCAAGGATTACGGCTCGGGCGCGGATTGCTCGCTCGGCCGGGTCGAGATCGATCCCGAGGGACGGATCGCGATCCATTGCGACCACGTCGAGATGGGCAATGGCATCGGCACCGCGCTCGCCAACCGGGTCGCTAGCCATCTCGGCGCCGTCGCCGACGAGGTCGCCGTCTCCCGGGTCGACAGCTATGACGCGCTTGGCCTTGTCACCTCGGGCGATCCCTACACGATGGATCAGAAGACCCAGGATCTCGCCGAGAAGAACTCGCGCTGGGTACCCGCGATCAGCTCGGCGACCAGCGCCTCGATCGGCGCCCATGTCGGCACCCACTCGTCGGCCGAGGCGGCCCGCGTCATCTTCCGCTTCGGCCTGTGGCCGGCGGCGCTCGAGCTCTGGCACATCGGCAAGGCCGATCCCCGCGCCCGGCAATGGGACAGAGCGCGCTGGCAGGACGGGCAGCTCGTGCTCGATGATCTCGCACCGCTGCCGTTGGCAAAGCTTGCCGCGACCGCGCATACGCGCGGCTTCGTCACCGGCGCGATCGCGCACAGCTTCTCGCGCTGGGCCTGGTCGCGCGCCCGCTTCCCGCTGTTCGGCGAACAGTACCGCGCCGAGATCGACGCGCTCGCTGTTCGTCGCGGCCGGAGCCGGTTCGAGCGGATTGACCGAACAAGCGTGAAATTCCCGCCGACCGACAACAACCGGATCGGCACCGCCTACACCTCGATGTGCGGCACGCTGGTCCGCGTCGAGATCGAGCGCGCGACCGGCAGTTTGCGCATCGCCAAGGCCTACAGCGTGTTCGAATGCGGCCAGGCGCTGGTGCCTGAAGTGGTGCTCGGCCAGTCGCATGGCGGGTTTGCGATGGGCGTCGGCTACGCGCTGCTGGAAACCCTGCCGCCGTTCGAAGGCGGGCCCGGCAACGGGCAGTGGAATCTCGGCCAGTACCTGATCGCGCGCGGCTCCGATCTGCCGTTGCACGATCTCGAGATCGAGATGCTGCCGCCGCTGACGCCGGACGAGCCGCCGAAGGGCATGGCCGAGGTGGTGATGATCCCGATCGTGCCGGCGCTGCTCAACGCCATCAACGATGCGACCGGCCACCGCTTCCGCTCACTGCCGGTGACAACGAGCCTGCTCAAGGGAGCGCTGGCGTGACGACGCTCAACCTCACCATCAACGGCCAGAAGCACGGCCCGATCGAGGTCCGCGACGACCTCTCGATGAACGATTTCCTTCGGGAAATGCTCGGGATGACCGGCACCAAGTTCGGCTGCGGCGCCGCGCAATGCCTGAGCTGTGCCGTCATCATCGATAATCCCGACGGCACGAGCTACACCACCCCGACCTGCATGGTGCCGGCCGCGAATTTCGACGGCAAGGCGATCCGCACCGTCGAGGGCCACGCCAGGGACGGCGAGCTGTCGGCGTTGCAGCGCGCCTTCATCGATCACTTCGCGTTCCAGTGCGGCTATTGCACGGCCGGCTTCCTCAACGAGGGCCAGGTGCTGCTCGAACGGCTGGCGAAGACGCCGGTGGCGCGGGACCAGCTCGAGAGCGTCATTGCGGATGCGCTCGACGGCCATCTGTGCCGCTGCACCGGCTACATCAAGTATCACCAGGCGGTGCGCGACGTGATCCTCGCCGATTCCAAACGCTATCTGACCGCCAACAAGTGAGCGCGCGAGCAATGCCATCGGAAACGCGGTTTCGGATCGTTGCAGTGCTGACGGCGCTCGCGACCAGCCTGTGCGCAGGCTACGCGGCGTCGGAGAGCGCGAGCCATGCCCTCGCCCCGCCGGACAGCTTTGCCGGCATCGAGAATGTCGAGCAGCGCTCGGCGGCGATCTTCACCGAGCTCGGCAAGGTTCTGACGCATCCGCGCTGCACCAATTGCCATCCCGCCGACGACAGCCCGCGGCAGGGCGATATCAGCCGCATGCATCAGCCGCCGGTGACGCGCGGTGCGGACGGCCACGGCAAGGACGCCATGCGCTGCTCGATCTGTCACCAGCACGCCAATTTCGATCCCGGTCGGGTGCCGGGCCACCCGGAATGGCACCTTGCGCCGCGCGAGATGGCATGGGCCGGCAAGACCGTCGGCGAGATTTGCGCGCAGATCCGCGACCCCGCACGCAATGGCGGCCGCAAGGTCGAGGAGCTGATCGAGCATATCGGCAAGGACACGCTGGTGGGCTGGGCCTGGCATCCCGGCTTCGGCCGCGCACCGGCACCGGGCACGCAGGCGCAGGCCGGCGCACTGGTCGAGGCCTGGGTGAAAACCGGCGCCGCCTGCCCGCCTCCGTAACGACGCAGCGTCCGAACTAAAGCATGATCCGGAAAAGTGCGAAGCGGCTTTCCGAAAGATCATGCTCAAACAAAGAGCTAAAGCGCGACGACGATTTACCCAAATCTCATCGCGCTTAGTGGCGCTTGAAATACTGCACGTCGCGCTCGTGCTTCTCCGCCGCCGCGCGCGACTTGAAGGTGCCGAGATTGCGGCGCTTGCCGGTCTTCGGATTGACCTTGCGGGAATAGAGCCGGTACTCGCCAGAACTTAGTTTGCGGATCATCGCAGCGCCTCGCCAATGCCATTCGCATGTCAACGACATGCCGCGGCGAGCGTTCCAGTTTGATTAGAAGCAGAGATTGGTCACGGCATTGCCGCGCTTGTCCTTGATGACATAGGGACAGCGGGCCCGCTCCAGCGCCTTCTTGGCATCCTCGTCGCCGAGCGCCGCCGCCCGCTCGTAATAGGCCTTTGCGGCATCGCTATCCTTCGGGCCGCCGCGGCCGGCCTGCGCGAAGGCGCCCATCCGCTCCAGCGCGCCGGGATGGTTCTGCGCGGCGGCCTTCTCGAACAGCGCCCGCGCGCCGGCATCGTCCTGCGCGCCGCCCTTGCCTTCGGCCAGCATCATGCCGAGCTGGTACTGCGCTTCGGCATTGGTCTCGGCGGATTTGGCGAGCAATTCGCGCGCGCGTGCCGGATCCGCCGCCGCACCGCCGCCGAGCGCGGCGAGATTGCTGACGCCGCGCACGTTGCCGGCCTGCGCCGCGCGCTCGAACAATCTGCGCGCCTGCGCCTCGTCCCTGGCGACGTCGGTGCCGTTGCCGTAGAGCACGCCGAGCTCGACCATCGCCGATGTCGAGCCCTTGTCGGCCGCCTTGCGCCACGCGCTTGCCGCTTCCGCCGTCTGCCGGTTGGCGGCATAGGCCCGGCCGAGCTCGTACATCGCGCGGCGCGACGATCGTGCGGCCACCGCGCAGTACTTGATCGCGGTCGCGATGTCGGCCGACGCGATGTCGGGCACGCCCTTTACGTCGGCCGGCTTGTCGGGATCGGTGGGATCGGCGGCAAGCCGGTCGCACAGCACGAGGTCGGCCGATTGCGCATGGGCAAGCACGGGCGCGGCCAGCGCCACAGCGAAGACAATCGCGTGAAGTGGTTTGAACATGACCAGCAGGTTGCGTCGCGGTGCGGGCGAATTCAAGGCTCGAGCCCGGTCTCGCGCAGCACCGGCGCGACGTCAGCCGACGACAGATAGCGCAGCAGATGATCGGCGGCCGCTGCGCGCTGCGACACTGCCATGCGGCCGGCGGAGAACACCGCCGGGGTCTGCAGATCCAGCGGAATCGGCCCGACGACCTCGATGCCCTCGATCTGCTTCAACTCGCTGATCTGCTGGATTGCGAGATCGGCGTCGCCGCTGACGAGCTTCTCGGCGGTGAAGCCGCTCGGAATGATCACCGCCCGCGCGTTGATCGCCTCCACGATGCCGAGACGCTCGATCAGTTGCGCGAACAGGATGCCGCTGGCACCGAGCCGCGAATAGGCCACCGCCCGCGCACCAAGCAGCGCCGCACGCAGCGCGGCTTCAGTCGCGATGTGGGGATGCGCGGCCCCCGCCTTCACTGCGACGCCGACATAGGAGCGTGCGAGATCGACAGCACTTTCCCGCGCAACGCGGCCCTCGCCGATCATCTCGTCGAGGCCCTCGCGGGTCAGGATCACGAGGTCGGCGCCCTCACCGCCGCGCAGGCGTTCGAGCAGCGCCAGCGTCGGGGCGAAATCTGCGTCGATCACAACGCCGCTCGCCGCCTGATAGGCGGCGGCAAGCCGGGCGACGGCGCCCTTCAGCGCCAGCGTCGAAAGAACGCGAACCGAATTGCCCATCTCGCTCACGCCCGGCGCATCAGCTTGAGCGCGGCCGTGAGGCGCAGGCTGCGCTTGCCGGCAAGCGCGGTCGCCTCCAGCACGGCGCCCTCGGCGTCGCAGGTGCCGGCAAAGCCGATCCCTACCTCGTGGCCGCCAAAGATCGGATTCTCGCCCATCGCCGAAGTGTGCTCCTGATTGAGGATCTGGCCCTTCCAGCGGCCTTTCTCGGAGGTGTAGGTGCCGAGATAGTAGAAGAAGGCGTCGCCGCCGAGGATGCGGCCGTTGTTCAGCAGCATCACGCCGGTGAGGCCGCCGTCGACCCCGTCGAGCACGCGGATGTGGATTGAATAGAGCCCGTTGATAACACCGCCCTCGCCGACCCCGCCGGCGATCGGGATGTCCTCCCCGGTGATCGGCGTCATCACCGACTGGAACGGCACGCCGGGCAACTCCTTCAGCTCGCCCTTGAAGCGATAGAGCTCGCCGTCCGGCCGGCCTCTGGCAATCAGCGTGGCGTCATCGGTACCGGCCATCGCGCGGTAGTTCGGATCGGGGTTGTGGCGGACGGTCTGGATCTCGACTGCGACCTCGTCGCCGGCTTTCTGGTAGGTGCCGATATGGGCGAACGCCGAATTGCCGCCAAGCATCTTGCCGTCGCCGACATACATCACGCTGCGGCCGACGGCGCCGCCGAGTTCGAACCGGACCTTGTAAAACCCCTCAAACAAGCGCCGCGTCCCCGGCAGCCAAGATGCACCCGTTATCTAGCGCGGTTCATAACGCAGCGAAACCGGTTTCGGCGGAACGCCGCCTGCAAAGGGTATCGCTAAATAGCAAAGGTCCGCCAAGGCTGTCGCCTTGGCGGACCCGATTTGCGGTACCGGATGGCTCCATCCGGGTCCGATAGCAGCTTAGGCCGCAGCCATTTAAGCCGCAGCCTTGGCGCCGGTCGGAACCTCGGAGATCGTCTTCAGGATCTGCGAAGCGATCTGGTAGGGGTCGCCCTGGGAGTTCGGGCGGCGGTCTTCCAGATAGCCCTTGTAGCCGTTGTTGACGAACGAGTGCGGCACGCGGATCGAGGCACCACGGTCAGCCACGCCGTAGCTGAACTTGTTCCAGGGCGCGGTCTCGTGCTTGCCGGTCAGGCGCTTGTCGTTGTCCGGGCCGTAGACGGCGATGTGATCCATCAGATTCTTGTCGAAGGCCTTCATCAGGCTCTCGAAGTACTCCTTGCCGCCGACTTCGCGCATGTACTTGGTCGAGAAGTTGGCGTGCATGCCCGAGCCGTTCCAGTCGGTATCGCCGAGCGGCTTGCAATGGAATTCGATATCGATGCCGTAGCTCTCGGTGAGGCGCAGCATCAGGTAGCGGGCCATCCACATCTGGTCAGCGGCGGTCTTGGAACCCTTGCCGAAGATCTGGAATTCCCACTGGCCCTTCGCCACTTCGGCGTTGATGCCTTCGTGGTTGATGCCGGCGGCGAGGCAGAGATTGAGATGCTCTTCGACGATCTTGCGGGCGACGCTGCCGACGTTCTTGTAGCCGACGCCGGTGTAGTACGGGCCCTGCGGCGCCGGATAACCCTCTTCCGGAAAGCCGAGCGGACGGCCGTCCTTGTAGAAGAAGTATTCCTGCTCGAAGCCGAACCAGGCGCCTTCGTCATCCAGAACGGTGGCGCGCTTGTTCGAGACATGCGGCGTCTTGCCGTCGGGCATCATGACTTCGCACATCACCAGCACGCCGTTCTCGCGCGCGGCGTCGGGATAGCAGGCGACCGGCTTCAGCACGCAGTCAGAGCTGTGGCCTTCAGCCTGCTGGGTGGATGAACCGTCAAAGCCCCACAGCGGAAGCTGTTCGAGGGTCGGGAACGACGCGAATTCCTTGATCTGCGTCTTACCGCGCAGGCTCGGCGTCGGCGTATATCCGTCGAGCCAGATATACTCGAGCTTGTACTTGGTCATTGAACCTCTCTGTTGATGATGCAAAACCGTGAGGAACCGAAAGCCAGTCGGCCGCCGCACGCGTACCCGGCCACCATCGGCCGGCTCTTACTAAGCAATTAAAATGCCAGTCGCTGCACTGCGGCGCCCGCCCGGTCGCGGATGTCCACAGCGGACATCGCATTTTTTTCTGCGACATAGCAGCGCGGCTGGCATGCGCCGCGGTCAGTCAAAATCTTCTCTCAGCGCCCTCCGCCGCCCGTTTCTGCAGCAAATTCGGCTACGGCATCGCCTGCCGCTTAATGCGGCGGCAGCGCGATGTGACAGTTCGTGTCCAACGGTCGGGCGCCCTGCAACCACCGTCACGGCTCAAGCGTTGGTCAGCTGCATCCTGCCTCACAGGAAGCAAACCCGAATCTGCCTACGAATTAGCCAAACAATGACTATTTCTTGGTCACTTGCACCCCGCCCAGCCCGGGCCGATATCGAAACTACGGTAACCACACGCGAATGAGTCGGGCGCACCATGGAGGCTCGCTCCGGCCAAAGGAGACTTTGACATGATCACCACGGGCCAAAGCCAAGGACCGATCCAGGGATCGGCAACGATCTATCAATTCCCGGCAGGGGGCCGCGCGGCTCTTGGCGGACGCCGCTACGGCGAGGCGCGGACCGCGCTCGAACTCGCCGCTGAAGTCGAGACCTCGGCCTGCAGCGAGAGCTGGTACCATCAGGCGGCCATCGACGACGCCAAGCCGGGCCGCGATCACTGATGCCGACGCGACAGAGAGGCGTGACGCAAAAACGTCAGACAGCAGCAGAGCAATAACAAGGGTCGGAACGCGAGCGTTTCGGCCCTTTTTTCATGCCAGCTCGCAGGTCGTCGCCGGCCGCCTCGCATGCCGGAGCCTGGCAAGCCCAGCCCGGTTGATCTCGAGCGTGACCCCGCCACCCCTGTAGCGTGTGCCCGTCAGCGACAGGCGCTTCTTCAGCGTCACCGCCTTGCCGTCGAGCTGTAGATGCGCGCGCGTATCCCCGTTGAAGAACCCGGCAATGAACTGCGTGCCGTCGGCACAGCGATAATTCCGGAAGGCGGACTGCGCCGACACGTTCGCGGAACCGAAGAGCTCGAAAAGAATTGCGCCGATGACAATGGCGCCCCCGCGATAAGTCATATTCTCCCCCTGACGGGCCGGTTATAGACCTGTCTGCGCCGCTATTCCTGCGCCAAGACCTCATCAGCTGCAACAGGCCCGCCCGATGTCCGAAGCCCCTGCCCGTCATCTCAATCTCGCCGGCGCCAGCAATTTTCGCGACCTCGGCGGCTACCAGACGCGCGACGGGCGGACGGTGCGCTGGCGCCAGATCTTCCGCTCCAACCATCTTGCGCATCTCACCGAGCACGACGTCGCCGTGGTGCGCTCGCTCGGGGTCAGAAGCGCGTTCGATTTTCGCGGCGTCGCCGAGCGCGCCGAGGCGCTGTGCGGCATGAGCGACGTCACCGTGCATTCGCTCCCTGTCGAGCCGACCGTGGTGGCTTCGCTGCGCGAGATCGCCAGCAACCGTCAGCTCTCCGAAGCCGATGCGATCGACGTGATGCGTGATTCTTACCGGGGCTATGTGCAGGACAACACCGCGCGCTACCGCACGCTGTTCGCCCATCTATTGGAAGACCGGGCGCCGCTCGTGATCCACTGCACCGCCGGCAAGGACCGCACCGGCTTTGCCTGCGCGCTGATCCTGCATGCGCTCGGCGTGTCCGATCAGGTGATCGCGGACGACTATCTCCTGACCAACCAGTTCTACAAACGCGACCCGGCCCACAGCACCGAGCTGCCCGATGATGTCAAGCAGGTGCTCGGCACGGTGCGCGCGGCGTTTCTGGAGGCTGCATTCGAGGCGATCGATGCCGATTACGGCAGCCTCGACGGTTATTTCCGCGACGGCCTCGGGCTCGGCGAGGCCGAGCGCAAGGCGCTTGAAGGCCGCTATCTGCAGGCCTGATCCGTCCGCGCGACAGCGTTTTCGAGCGGAGTGGACACCGGTTCGCGTGAAGAAAACGCGGCCAAACCGAAAAGCTCAGGCCGCTGCGGCCTCGAGCTCGAGCTCCGCATCGAGGTCGGCAATCACATCCTCGAACGCCGAGATCGCCTGCTGGATCGCCGCGATCTGCATCAATTCCCAGCTGCCCACTGGTCCCTTGCGGTTTTGCAGCGCCACCACGAGATCGCGCCGCTGCTCCTTAAGCTGAACGAGCGGTAAACCGTGGTCCGGAAGATTTCCCATTCGCATAACCCCTACCTTGGCTGGAGTTCCGCTTCTAAGGAAAGGGTTCTGCAAACGACTTACGGAACTGCTGCAAATTTTATCCATCCGGCCCTACCCCGTAGTCTTACGTAGTCGGCGTCACGTGATCGCCTCCGGCTTCAATGCGTCGTCGATCGCGCCGAACAGCGACTGGGTCACGCAATTGGTCGCCCACTCGCTGGTGTGAAGCTGTCCGCCATCGTCGAGCTCGCCAAGCGGAATCCCGTCATCGGTCCAGCGCTTCATCAGCGCGAAGCGGCTGAACAGATTCACCTTCCTGCTTGCGGCCACTTCGGCGATCATCGGCATGATCACGTTGGCGAGATTGAGCGCAGCTTCCGTGCCGACGATCGCCTGCGTGTACTGGGAATCCATCACGACCACGTCAAGCGGAAGCGCTGTGAGCACGTCGAGCCCCGCCTCCAGCGTGGCGCGCACTTCGGCGGGATTGTAGCTCTTGTAGACGGCGTTGGTGCCGACCTGCCAGATCACCAGCACCGGCGCCTCAACGGTCACGTCGGACTCGATGCGCGAATACTCCTCCGGCGCCTCCTGGCCGCCGATCCCCCGGTTGATCACGTCGATCATCCGGCCGAAGAAGCGTTGCCGCAGCAGCATCTCGAGCCGCGGCGGGAACGGCAGGATGTTGTCGGCGCCCGCGGTCGACGACGATCCGAGCGCCACCAGCTTGATCTTGCGCTGATGCCGGAGCGCATCCGCGAAGTGCGGCAGCTTATGTCCGAATTTGACGAGATCGAGATGGGTTTCGCACGGTCTGGGCGTCGGCATCGCAAACATCCTTGAGGCGAATGAATTGATGAATGCGCGCAGTAGGAGGCGAAATTGGCGGCATTGCAAATGAATTCCGCCTGATCATAGTGGGCATTCGTTTGCTCGCGAATGCGGAGACCGCCATGCACGGAAAAGCCATCGTCATCACGGGCGCGCTCGGCGCGCTTGGCAAAGTGGTCGCCACAGAGGCGCTGGCGCGCGGCGCGCGCGTCGCCGGCATCGATCATGCCGCGTCAACGCTTGCGGCGACGGCCGACCATATCGAGCTGGGCGGTGTCGACCTCACCGACACCGCGCAGGCGACCGCGGCGATCGACAAGGCGGCCGCGCATTTCGGCCGGCTCGACGGGCTGATCAACATCGCCGGCGGCTTTACCTTCGAGGCGGTCAGCGACGGCGACCCGGCGACCTGGCAGCGCATGTATGCGATGAACGTGATGACGGCGCTCAACACCTCGCGCGCCGCCATCCCGCATCTCACCAAGTCGGGCGCCGGGCGGATCATCAATATCGGCGCACTCGGCGCCTTGCAGGCCGCCTCCGGCATGGGTCCCTACGCCGCCTCGAAGGCCGGCGTGCACCGCCTCACCGAGTCGCTCGCCGCGGAACTCAAGGGCAAGGTCACGGTCAACGCGGTGCTGCCCTCGATCATCGACACTGCAGCCAATCGCGCCGCGATGCCGAAGGCCGACATCTCCAAATGGGTGACGCCGAAGGAGCTTGCCGAGGTGATCCTGTTCCTCGCCAGCGATGCCGCGAGCGCCGTCACCGGCGCGCTGCTGCCGGTCAACGGGCGGGTTTAGACCCGCCCCTCTCCTGGACGCCTTTCGGGTCGATCCGGCCAATGCTATATGTTCGTGATGACTACTGCAGAAGACATCGAAAAGGCCGTCGAACGGCTGCCTCCTCGTGAGCTGGCCCGCTTTCGCGCCTGGTTTGAAACGTTCGATGCCGAACGTTTCGATGCAGCGATCGAACGCGACGCAAAGGCCGGGAAACTCGACGCCTTGGCGGACGGGGCCTTGGCAGTTCATCGCGCCGGACAGTCGCGCGACTTGTGAAGCACTCGGCCTCCCCCAAATTTTGGACTGCCTACGAACAACTACCCGTTCCAATCCGCGAGCTTGCCGACGCGAACTTTGCGCTGTTGAAGCGCGATCCACGTCATCCATCCCTACAATTCAAGAAGATCGGGCGATTTTGGTCCGTTCGGGTTGGCTAGCGTTATCGCGCGCTCGCTGTCGAAACAAACGAGGGATATCTCTGGTTCTGGATCGGCTCTCACGCAGAATATGACCGCCTGATCAGCTGACGCCGCGGGCGCGGCCAGCATCGGCAGTTCAATCCGCTACCAGCAGCCGCAGTTTCGACCTGAAGCGGATGCTCTGCTTGCCGGCGAGCGCCATGCCGTCGCCTTCGGCGGTCTGATCGGTATAGGTGCCGGTAAATCCGATCGTAACCACCTTGCGTTCCCACACCGGGCGCTCGCCATAGGTCGGCGAATGCTCCTCGTTGGTGACCTCGCCCTTCCACTTGCCGTCGGCTGCGGTGTAGCTGCCATAGGCAAAGAAAAACGAGTCGCCGCCGCGCATCTGTCCGTCGCGCAGCACCATGACGCCCTGGTTGCCGCCAGAGACGCCGTCGAGAAATTCGACGGTGATGTGATAGAGCCCGTTCCGGATCATGAGCTGCGCCTGGTCCCGGTTCCGACAATAGCCGCTCGGCCGTGCCTTGAGCAAATTCCATCCGCCTCGGCGGGCGCAATTCCGCGCTATGCTGATGCACCGAGTCGCGGCCGGATGCCGCAGGAGCCTGCCTGTTGGAAACCGCGCTTTATCTGCCCGTCAAACGCTTCCTGGAAAAGCTCGGCTTCACGGTGAAGGGCGAGATCGGTGGCTGCGACCTCGTGGCGCTGAGCGGCGATGATCCACCGGTCGTCGTGATCGGCGAGCTCAAGCTCGCCTTCAATCTCGAACTGATCCTGCAGGCGGTCGATCGCGCCGGCGCCGCCGACGAGGTGTGGATCGCAGCCAAGGTGTCGGCCCGAGGCAAGGGCCGCGAGAGCGACGCGCGCTATCGCAATCTGTGCCGGCGGCTCGGCTTCGGCATGCTCGGCGTCACCGATCGCGGCGACGTCGAGGTGCTGGTGCCGCCGCCGACCGCGGCGCCCCGCCGCAATCCGAAGAAACGCTCACGGCTGATCACCGAGCACCGGAAGCGCAAGGGCGATCCCGCGATGGGCGGATCGACGCGGGCGCCGATCATGACCGCCTACCGGCAGCAGGCGCTGGCCTGCGCCTCGGCGCTTTCGGATGGGCCGCGGCGGGTGCGCGACCTACGGGCCGACATTCCCGACGCCGGCAAGATCCTGCTGCATAATGTCTATGGCTGGTTCGATCGCGCCGAGCGCGGCATCTATGTGCTGACCGATGCCGGCCGCGCCGCGCTGAAGCGCTGGCCGCAGCAACAGATGAGTGCATCCGGGGCAGAAGCCACCCCGTAGAGCATGATCCGGAAAAGTGCGAAGCGATTTTCCGAAAAGATCATGCTCAAACAAGAACCTAAAGCGCGATGATGACCTGGCTTCATCGCGCATTGGAGCGGGATATCATGATCGTCGTCACCGGCAGCGTCACCGCCCGCCCCGACTCGTTCGACGAGGCGCGGCGGCTGAGCCTCGAGCATGTGCATCGTTCACGCACCGAGCCCGGTTGCATCTCCCACGCCGTCTATGTCGACTGCGAGAATCCGCTCAGGCTGGTGTTCTTCGAGCAATGGGCCGACCGCGCCGCGCTGGCGGCGCATTTCGCGGTCCCGGCGTCACGCGATTTCGTCCGCTCGCTGCAATCTCTCGCGGCCGCGGCGGCCACCATCGAACTTTATGACGCTCACAAGATTGAGAGACTCTAGCTGCATGGCTGGATTGCCATCTCACATTCATATTGCAATGCAACATTGGGGACCTTACGTATCTCCCGCGATTCAAAGATGAGGCGGCGATGAGCGGAGACTGGAATACCAAGTATGGCACCCGGCGCGTGCGGCATGATCCCCCGACGCTGGAGGAAGCAATCTTCGCTGCCATCGGCATCACCGATGACGTGGAGGCCCAGGCCGAGATCGCGTCGGCCCTGATGGGGCTGCCCTATGACGATGTGCTCGCCGAGGTGAAGAAGACCGCGCGCGTCAGTGCCCGCACCGGCACGGCAACCCGCGTCATCGCCGGCGAACAGGGCGCGCAGCGCTCCGTCGTGGTCGAGCGCCGCGTGGTCCGCCGCTTTGCGACCGACAAGCGCACCGGCACCTGAGAAGCACTATCCAATTGCTGAAAGAAAAAGGGCAATCTATTGAATGGATTGCCCTTTTTCGTTTGACTTAAGATCGCGGCTCAGGCCGCCCGGCCCCAGCCGGAGATCTGCATCACCATGCGCCAATAGGCGCGGTTCATGTCGACGATCGCGCGCGCGGCCTCGACCGGCGTCACCGCGGCGACAGCCGGCGCCGCTTCGGGCTGCTGCTCGTTCAGGTCGATGCTGCCGGTCGACTCCCCATGACGGAAGGTCAGCTGGGCACCGAACTTGGTGGCCAGCGCCCGCATCGCATCGTTCTGGGCGCCGGTGGTGATGCGCAGGCTGCCGTAGCCCTTGGCATGCGCCTCGGCGATCAGCTTGCGGAACAGGGTGCTGCCGACGCCCTTCCGACGCGCCGACCGCTCGACGCTGAAGGCGATCTCGGGCTGCGCATCCGGTGACTGCTCCGGGGGATGCAATTCGGCCGCGCCGCGGACCACGCCATCCTCGAAATAGGCGATGATGACGGTGCCGTCATTGGCGCAGCGCTCGGCGTAGCGGCGGATGAAGCTGTCGTCGATGAAGCCATGAAAACGATCATGACGGCTGGTGCGATCCAGCCGCAGCAAGTGATCGCGCAGCAGCGGAAGCTCTTCCTGCTGGCTCAACGTCCGCACGGTGCCCTTGGCGGGCGTCGAACGAATGGAATCATAGTTCATTTCATAACTCCTCTTGGTAGCCCTCGAGGAGGCGTCGAGTCCCTAGCGACTCCTATATTGTGCGACGCACCATAAAATTCAAGTACCCAGATTCATTCAATTAAGGCATGTTGTGATTAGAAAATCACATTATCGCCCCATCATAGTACCAGCTGTGTCTGGGTCACCACTGCGACCAGCTTGCCGTCTTCGGTCTCCAGCCTGGTCTGCCACACCTGGGTCCGCCGCCCCCGGTGAACCGGTGTTGCGGTCGCAATTACGGTCATCCCCTCCTTGGCGCCGCCGATGAAGTTGGTCTTGCTCTCCAGCGTCGTGGTGCCCTTGGCGTCCTCCGGCAGGTTGATCACGGTCGCGGCGGCGCCGACCGAATCCGCAAAGGCCATCACCGCGCCGCCATGGATCGTGTTGCGGAGGGTGCAGAGGTCCGGCCGCACCACCATTTTCGCGACCACCCGGTCCTGGTCGGCCTCGGTGAAGGTGACGCCCTTCAGCTCCGCAAACGGCATCTTCATCGATTGGATCTTTTCGAGCGGCGTCATGGGCACTCCTGCTTCGTGGCCTTCTTCGAGGTTGATATCGGCATGATGGATTGCCTGAGCGGGCCCGGCAATGACGTCTGAGGTAATGGCGCGAATGACGTCATGACATCCGTGACAACGTGTCGCCGAGTCTGCATATCGTCATCGATGCGCGACTTCCCTCCCCGCCGGATCGTCTGCCTGACCGAAGAGACGGTCGAGACGCTCTATCTGCTTGGCGAGCAGGACCGCATCGTGGGCGTCTCCGGCTACGCGGTGCGGCCACCGCAGGTCCGCCGCGAGAAGCCGCGCGTTTCGGCGTTCATCTCCGCCGACATGCCAAAGATCCTCGCGCTCGATCCTGATCTGGTGCTCGCCTTCTCCGATCTGCAGGCCGATATCGTCGCCGATCTCGTGCGCGCCGGCGTCGCCGTCCACGTCTTCAACCAGCGCGACGTCGCCGGCATCCTCGCGATGATCCGCAGCCTCGGCGCGATGGTCGGTGCCGCCGACCGCGCCGACCGGCTCGCGCAGAACCTCGAACAACGGCTGGCCACGATCGCGGCAACGCCGCGTCCGGCACCGCGGCCAAGGGTCTATTTCGAGGAATGGGACGATCCGCTGATCAGCGGGATCGGCTGGGTGTCTGAACTGATCGAGATCGCCGGCGGCACCGATGCGCTGCCGCATCTGCGCGCGCACCAGGCGGCTAAGGATCGCATCGTCACGCCTGACGCCGTGCGTGCGGCGATGCCCGACGTGATCCTGGCGTCCTGGTGCGGCAAGAAGGTCGTGCCCGACCGCATCCGCAAGCGTGAGGGCTGGAGCGACATCCCGGCGGTACGCAACGACCGCATCGTCGAGATCAAGTCGCCGATCATCCTGCAGCCCGGCCCCGCCGCGCTGACCGACGGGCTCGATGCAATCGTGAAGGCGTTGTGGGGGAAGCACGCATAAGCTTTCGCCGTCGTCCCGGCCGAGTGCGCGATTGCGCACGGAGCCGGGACCCATAACCACAGATCTTGCTTGTGTGCGGCTCTGCAAGGACGAGTCCCGATCACAACATCCGCCGCGGAGTATGGGTCCCGGCTTTCGCCGGGACGACAGCGAATTTGTTGCGCTATCGCGCGCAAGACTGTCATTGCAATGACGTGAGCGAGAGGCTGCCTACGCCTTCTCCACGCCGCACCACTCCGCGATGAACAGTGCCATCGCCTTGGTCGCTTTTCGCAGCGACTCCAGCTCGACATACTCGTTGAAGCCGTGCATCGCCGCGCCGGTGGCGCCGAAGCAGAGGCTCGGGATGTTGTGGTTCAAGCCGTAGAAGCGCGTGTCGGTCAACGCGGTGAAGGCGCGGTCTTCCACCGCGCCGCCATAGATGACCTGGTGCGCCTTGGCGAAGGCAGCTTCCGGTGCCTCGGAGTTGACCAGCTCGTAGCCTTCCGACAGGAAGCCCGACCACTCGACCTGCGGCGGATTGTTGGAGAGGAAGCGATGATCGCGCGCCGCCGCCGACACGCACGCCAGGATCTCCTTCTGGCACTCGGCGATCGACCAGCCCGGCAAGACCGCGATGCGGCAGTCGACGTCGCACCAGGCCGGCACGCTGGAGGCCCAGTCGCCGCCCTTGATGATGCCCGGATTGAAATTGATCGGGTGATTGACGTCCTTGAAATGGCGGTCGGCTTTGGCGCGCTCGTTCCAGGCGATCTCGAGCTTCTCCAGCGCATGCACCAGATGATACGCCGCCATGATCGCGTTCGAGCCCGCGCCGGCCTCGAACACATGCACCGGGAAACCGCGCACCTTCAGGCGGAACCAGATCACGCCGACCTGCGAGCGGATCATCGTGCCGTTGGTCGGCTCCGGGATGAAGCATGCATCGGCGCGATAGCCGCGCTGCAAGGTCGAGAGCGCGCCGACGCCGGTGCTCTCCTCCTCGATCACGGACTGGAAGTGAATCCGCGCCGTCGGCTTCAACCCGGCCTTCCTGATCGCGTCGAGAGCATAGAGCGCGGCGATGGTGCCGGACTTCATGTCGCAGGCGCCGCGGCCATACATCCGGCCGTCCTTGATGACGGGCGAGAACGGCGGCGTTTCCCACATCTCGAGCGGACCGGTCGGCACCACGTCGCAGTGGCCCTGCAGGATCAGCGATTTGCCGGCATTGGTGGCCGGGCGGTAGGTGCCGACCACCGTGCGCGCCTTCGAGAAATCATGCTCGATCGGGCCGAAGCCGCGCAAATCCTTGAGCTCGTCGGGATTGATGTGCCAGTCGTCGACCTCGTAGCCGCGCTCGCGCAGGAGATCGCCGATCATGTCCTGGCACGGCCCCTCGGCGCCGCGGGTCGAGGGAATCGCGACAAAGGCCTGCGTCGTCACAAGCTGCGCATCGAATCCCTCGTCAACGGCGCTAAGGATTCGTTGTTGCGTCTCGGCAGTCATGCTTTGGCTCCATCGGGAAAACAGATCAGGCGGGAGCCGCAACGTAGCCCGATTTCACTCCGCCTTGTATTGCGCAAAATAGGCATCCCGCAATGCATCTTCGAGCAGCCGGCCCTCCGAATAGCCATCGAGCGTCTTCGGCCGCGTCACGCCGTCGAGCAGCCGCGGACACGGCTCGGGCGCACCGAGCACGGTGCGCACCGGAATACGCTCGGCATAGATCGGCAACTCGTAATCCTCGTCATCATCGGCGACGCCCTTGGTGCGAATTTTTGCCGAAGCCTCCTCGATCTCCATCGCGATGAACGAGGTCGCCTTGATCTCCTGCTTGTTGCTGGCACGCAGGCTCGCGGTGCGCTCGGGAAAGAAGCGGTCGACCATCGCGACGATCGCGCGTTCCTTCTCTGCCGGGTCGGTGACGAGATAGGCTGACCCGAACGCCATCACCGCGCGATAGTCGGCCGAGTGGTTGAAGCCGCAGCGCGCCAGCACCAGGCTGTCGAGATGGGCGACCGTCAGGCACACGCGTTGCCCTTCGGACTGGTTCTCCAGCATGCGGCTCGCGCTCGAGCCGTGCCAGTAGAGCCTGGTGCCCTCGCGCCAGAAGAAGGTCGGCGTGCAATAGGGCTGGCCGTCGATCACGTAGGAGACGTGGCACAGCATCGAGGCGTCGAGGATCCTGTGCACGGTGGCGTGGTCGTAGAAGCCGCGGTCGTGGCGGCGCTTCACCCGGTTGCGGGAGGACATAGGGTAGGACGGAGCGGATGCGCCTTCGGTCACGGTGGTGCCTTTCGAAATCTGGAATCTGTCCAGAGTTGTAGCGGCCCATTTGGTCTGCGATAGTGCCAATTCCATGCGAAAAATTCCGACCAATTCCCGGGAGCCCGCGGCGCGCAAGGCCGAGCTGCCGCTCGACCTCGGCGGCCCGCATGTGACGCCCGGCGCCGCCTCGCAGCAGCGGCTCTATCAGGCGCTGTGCCACGCGATCGTCGGCGGCCTCGTCAAGCCGGGCGAGCCGCTGCCCCCGTCGCGTGCGCTCGCCAGGCAGACCGGCTTCCGCCGCAACGCCGTCACCACGGCCTATGAGCGGCTGATCGCCGACGGCTTTGCGGTGGCAACCACGGGCTCCGGAACCTTCGTCGCGGCGCGCATTCCGGCGCAGGCCGCCGCGCCGCGCCGCGCAAGGATCGCGATCGAGCCGCCGCAGCACAATGCGCTGTCGCTCGGCTGCACCCATATCGACGAGCGCGCGCTGCAGCGCTTCCGCGCCTTTGCCGGCCGCAGGCTGCGCGCGTTCGGGTCCGAGCACCTGCATTACGGCGATCCCCGCGGCAGCAGCGAGCTGCGCGCGGCGATATCGGACCATCTGCTGTCGGCGCGCGGGCTGCGCTGCGACCCCGACCAGATCATGCTGGCCTCGGGCACGCTGCATGCCCTGCGCATCGTGCTCGGGGCGATCCTCAGGCCCGGCGACCAGGTGTGGTGCGAAGACCCCGGCTATCCGGCGGCGCGGCGTGCGATCGAGCATTGCGGCTATCGTCCGGTGTCGGTGCCGGTCGACATGTCGGGCATGCGCATCGACAAGGGGCGCGCGTCCGCGCCGCAAGCGCGCGCCGCCTATGTCACGCCCTCGCACCAGTTTCCGCTCGGTGTGCAGATGTCGATGCCGCGCCGGCTCGAGCTGCTCGACTGGGCCAGGGATGCCGGCGCCTTCGTGTTCGAGGACGATTACGACAGCGAGTTCCGCTATGACGGCGCGCCGCTGCTGTCGCTCGCCGGCATCGATCATCTGCGCCGCGTGATCTACATGGGCACGTTTGCGAAGACGCTGTTTCCGGGCTTGCGGATCGGCTATTGCGCCCTGCCCGAAGCCTTGATCGGCCCGGTGACGGCGGCGCGCGCCGCGCTCGACCGCTTTCCCGCCACGTTGATGGAAGGCGCGGTCGCCGACATGCTGAACTCCGGCGCCTTCGCGGCGAACTTGCGCAAATCGCGCAAACTCTATCGTGAGGCGCGCGACATCCTGGCGTCGACGCTCGCTAATGCCTCCGAGGGCGAGCTCACGGTTCCCGTGCCCTCGCAGGGCTTGCACCTCGTGGCGCGGCTCGATCCCGCAACCGATCCGCTGATTGCCGCGCAGGCAAAGGCTAGTGCCGGCGTCGGCGGCTGGCTGCTCGCCGAGACCTATCATCGCGCGCCGCCACTGCCCGGCTTCGTGCTCGGATTTTCCGGTCATCCGGTTCCGCAACTCGTCGCATCGGCGGAACGACTGGCGAAGACAACGCTGACTGCATTGCGTGGGACGCGCAAGGTATCCGTCCAGCCGCGGCGCTCTAGGAGAATCGCAGTCACCTGACTAAGGTCGCACGCGTTGAGTCAGGGCCTTCCGTTTCGATGGAATCGGAACGGGGCTCTTGATCCTTGTTTCGAAGCGTTTTCTTCACGCGAACCGGTATCCACTTCGCTTGAAAACGCTCCAGTGCGAGCTTGCGGAGATACCGGATGCCAAATCGCAACGTCCTGTATCTCGTGATCGCCGCGCTGGTCGTGATCGCAGGCATGCTCGGCTACAATCTTTATCAGGCGAAGAAGCAGCCCGAAGGCCTTCAGATCAATGTCGGCCCCGACGGACTCAAGATCCAGAACAAGTGAAGGAGGCTGCGATGCCGCGTTTGGGATTCGTCGCGCTGGTCAGCGTCGCAGCTCTCGGCGCGATGGCTCAATCCGCCGCAGCAGAGCAGTCCTACATGCGTGAGGGCGACATCGTCGATCTCAGGGTCGGCCAGCGCGTCCTTGTCGATGACGGCTCGTGCCCGGCCGGGCAGATCAAGCAGGTCGTCGGCTCCAGGCTGAGCCAGAACGGCGTGGTGCGGACCAGCAGCTGCGTGCCGCGCCTCGCCAAAAAGTAAAACGCCCCGCTGTCGCGAGGCGCTGCGGTCCTCATTGCTTTGATGTGCGGCTCAGTTCGAGACCGGCTCGAACATGCATTGCAGGGTCGGCTTGGCGATCTTGGTGAAGGTCGGGCCGATCTCGCCCTGCTTGGACGGCGGCACCCAATCGGTCTCGATGGTCGGCACGCCGGTCTCGCTGATGCCGCGCAGCAGCGCCTGGCGCAGGTCGGGATCGTCCACGGTCGCAGCGGCGTGGTCGTGCAGGCAGCCGCACACGGCCTCGGGATGCGCCCAGCGGCCGAGCATATGCGGCGCGCATTGCCGCACGAACTCGTCGCGCGGTTCGGGCACGCGGTACAGCGAGCGGATCTGCATCGATTCGAGGGGGAGCTGGGATTGGGCCTGCGCGGCGCCCGCCAAGGGCCCCATCAGGACAAGCGATGCCAACATCGCGGCGGAGCAGATACGGAGCACCATGGGGGAGCCTTTACCGGCAGTTCTATTTTTTGCGTCGCAATCAGTTAGCCTGCGCCATAACCATCGGGGCCGGGGTGACCACCGGCGAGCCGTTATAGGAGAAGGTGCCGATTCCGGGCAAACCGCTGTCCGGGGAGCCTGCCATCGACGAACCGGCCATCACAAAGGCGAAGGCGAGGATCAGGCTCATGGTCCGCATCTGACAGTCTCCGTTATTCCGCTCGGCATTCAGCGCCGTTGTGTGACGGTCTGATAACGATCTGCCGTTTCCGGAGTTCTGCGGAACAAGCCGAAAATGGTTTCGTCGGACCTGGAATTGTTTCGTCGACCAGCGGTCCACGAAACATTCGCCGGAAAATACCAATGATTTCAGCGGCAGGAGCGTGCCGGGAAAGGCTGTTGAAAACTTCACGCGACAATGCCCGTCCCCGGCCACTGCCAGAGCGACGACCAATTATGCGTGCAAACTGAACGAGCTAGCGCGCTTTGTTAACTTTCCTCTGCTGAGAGAGGAAGCAGCACAGCAAGTACGGCGGTGAACCGGGCGGCGGTTTGGCCGACTCATATCTGGGCGCCGTGCAACCATCTTCGCGGTGGCACGTTGTCGTAATCCCTCCCGATCCAACGAAGGATGTCAGTCGTGGGCAATGGCAACATCGGTGTTGGCAATGAATCCGCGGCAAGCAAATCCGGCCAGCAGCAGATGACGGCCGCGATGCCGCAGCAAGGCGCCTACGTCATGGGCGACAATGAGTGCGCGCCGCAGAAGCTGGTCCGCCTCGTCGGCTGCCGCGACTCGAAGGTCAAGCCGGGCCTTCGCATCAGCGCGAAGCAGTTCGGGCAAACCGAGCGCTAGCTCGCCCACCGCCTCAGCCGCCTGGGCCAAGCCCCTGCTCCAGCTATTGAATGAACTCGCCGCACTTCTGCACGGCGGCATCGGCCGCGCCCCACGGCATGATCGGCACCGACGACGTCGAGTTCTTTGGTGAGCCCTCGATCAGGCGGTCTGAATAGACCATGTACACCAGCACATTGCGCTTGGCGTCGCAGCCGCGCACGATCTGCATCTTCTTGAAGAACAGCGACCGGCGCTTGCTGAACATGTCGTCGCCCTGCCCGAGCTTGGTCTTGAAGCGGATCGGCCCGATCTGCCGGCACGCCAGCGAGATATCGGAGACTTCCTCGGCAAGGCCAAGCCAGCCCTTGAAGCCGCCCTTCTCCGGTACCGTGAAGTGACAGGCGACGCCCTCGACCTCGGGATCGTCGACGCCATAGGTCGCGAGCTTGTCGTTGGGGCTCACCCATTTGAACACGGTGGAGCGGCGGAAGATCAGGTCCGGCTCGTCGGCCGCGGCCGCAGGATCGGCCTGCCCCACGGCCAGCAACATCAGCAGCACCGCGCATCCCCAGCGAGACAACCGTCGCAGGTCACACAAGCTCACATATCTCGATGTCATTGAGGTCTCCGCGGGGTGGGTCCCGCCTATGTAGTGCGCAAACGCCGCACAGGAAGGCGCTGACAGTTCGGTGATCGGACCGCGCGCTTTAACCTCTTGTGAGGCTTTTTTGCTACTCTTTCGTCGAAAATTCGCCCCTCACGGAAGGGTTAGAACGCTTGCGCTGGTGAACGCGTTGTGCGTCTGCGACAACCAACAGGTAGTTTGGACTGGGATTCGGAATATGCGCGCAGGTGGACGGCGGATTTCGATTTTTGATCTTGCGAATGAGCGGTTCTGGCAGCTTGCAATTCTGACGACCGCCGGCACCGTCGTCGCCTCCACACGGGCCGATGCAGCGCTCTATTACTGGAATCGCGACTCCGCCTTCTACGGCGACTACGAGCCGATGCCACAGCCGCACCGGCAGAAGCCGAAGCGCAACACGGCCAAGAAGAATCCGGCGCTCGAGAAGGAGGCCGGCAGCAAGCCGCAAGGTCCCCTGATCATCTCGGTCTCGATCGACCAGCAGCGGGTCAGCCTCTACGACGCCAACGGCCTCTATGCCGAGAGCCCGGTGTCAACGGGCATGAAGGGGCACTCGACCCCGATGGGTGTCTTCAGCGTCATTCAGAAGCAGAAGTATCACCAGTCCAACATCTACAGCGGCGCGCCGATGCCGTATATGCAGCGCATCACCTGGTCGGGCATCGCCATGCACGCCGGGGTGCTGCCCGGCTATCCGGCGTCCCATGGCTGCATCCGCATGCCGATGTCGTTCGCGGTCAAGATGTACAACTGGACGCGAATGGGCGCCCGCGTGTTCGTCACGCCCAGCACGATTTCTCCGGAGAGTTTCTCGCATCCGCTGCTGGTCACGCAGAAGGTGGCCCCGCAGCAGCCGGTCGCCGACGACATCCTGAAGATGGATGCGCCGCTCGGCGTGAAGAGCGACAAGGGCGCCGACAAGCAGTCCAGTCTCGACTTGCGCAGCAGCGTCGGCCATGCCGCAGCGTCGCTGCGCGACAACACCCACACCGCCGACGCCAGCAGCGCGATGCCGGCAGCGAGTGCGTCGGTGACGATGTCCGATGCGTCCTCTGCCACAGCGCGCGACACCATCGCGGAGAAGATCGTCGCGGACAAGTCCGAGACAGTGAAGCCCGAGACGGCCGCCGCCGGCAAGCCGGCCGAGACCAATTCCGCCGTCCGCGACAGCAATACGACCACAGATGACAACACGGTCGGCGAAACCACCGCCAGCACCGACACGCCAAAGAGCGAGGTCTCCGCAAGCGATCCGGTGAAGGCGGAGGCCAAAGCCGACGAGCCCAAAGCGGACGCCGCCAAGCCCGGCGTTGCCGAGGCGCCCAAGACCGACGCATCGAAGACCGACGCATCGAAGGCCGATGACAAGCCCGCCGAGGCAGCCGCCGATACGCCCGACGCCAAGAAGGATCCGGCGCGGCTGCCGGGCGTCGCGAGGATCGACTTATCGAAGCGCGCCGGCCAGATCGCGGTGTTCATCAGCCGCAAGGATTCCAAGCTCTATGTGCGGCAGAATTTCGCACCGCTGTTCGAGGTGCCGGTGACGATTGCGGCGAGCGACCGGCCGCTCGGCACGCATGTGTTCACCGCACAAGCCGACAAGACCGATACGAACCTGCTGCGCTGGTCGGTGGTGACGCTGCCGACCCGTAACGCTGGCCGCATCGACGTCGAGGAACGTGCCTCGCATCGCCGCAAGGTCGCGGCCGCAGCGGTGGCCGAGGCCAAGCCGCAGCCGGTGACCAACACTCCGGCCGAGGCGCTCGACCGCATCTCGATTCCGGCCGACGTGATGGCGCGGATCAGCGAAGCGCTCGGCACCGGCGGATCGATCATCGTCTCCGACCTCGGCGTGAACCAGGGCGAGACCGGCGAAGGCACCGACTTCATCCTGCCGCTGCGCTGAGGTCTCCATTCGGGCGACCCACTGGGACCGCCCATAACGCCTTCTTGAAAGCCTGAGCCTGCCCGCTGGATTATGATGTCAACGACATCTGTTCCGGGGACGAGACCATGATGGACCGCAGGACACTGATCGTGGCCGCGATAGCCGCAGCCGCAACATCCCGCCCGCTGCATGCCGAGCAGCCCGCGATGAGCCGGATCACCGCCTACGCCTTCTCATTTCCGGCACTCGGCGGCGGCGATATCAGACTTGCCGACTATGCCGGCCGTCCCCTGATGATCGTGAACACGGCCTCGCTTTGTGGCTTCACGCCGCAATATGCCGGCCTGCAGCAACTCTGGACCGAATTCCGTGATCGCGGCTTCGTCATCATCGGCGTCCCCTCCAATGATTTCGGCGGCCAGGAGCCGGGCGGCCCGACCGAGATCGCCGAGACTGCGCAGCATCAATATGGCGTCACCTTCCCGATCGCGGCGAAGGCAATCGTCCGCGGCACGAGCGCGCATCCGTTCTACCGCTGGGCGGCGGAGGCCCGGCCCAAGGACGTGCCGCGCTGGAATTTTCACAAATACCTGATCGGCCGCGACGGCTACATCGCCGACGTTTTCGCTGAGTCGGTTGCGCCCGACGACACGCGCATCAAGACCGGGATCGCACGGGCACTGGCGGCCGCCTGAGATATCGCGATAATCCCCGGAATTAACTGATCCGATGAGGATTTTGGACACGCGCTCGCCACGTTCATTGCCTTGGCGTCGCCACTGCGACTAGGGTACGATCGGTTGGGGGCGAAGCGACCCGGTCGCGGCATTGCCGGCGCCGGGAGCGCGATCAGCAGGGAACACGCCATGCGCATTGCGACAGGTCTGATTTTCGCAGGGACCGTATCGTTGCTCGCGTCGAGCGCAGCTTGGTCGCAGACGCCGCCCGCCAAGGGCGCCACCGCGGCACCAGCGGCCGCGGCTCCCGCGCCCGCCGCCGCAGCCCCGCCACCGGCAACCGCAACGGCAGCCCCGGTTCCGCCGAAGCAACCGCCGCAGCCGGCGCGCGCCGCCTGCAACAATCCGAACGCGCTCGGCGTCGGCCGCACGGTCGAGATCGACACCACCGGCGGTCCCGGCTTCGGCTTCGAGCATTTCAAGCAGCTCGACTTCCTGCGCGACCATGAGGTGGTGCTGACCTTCGACGACGGCCCCTGGCCGGGCAACACGCCGGCAGTGCTGAAGGCGCTCGCGGACGAATGCACCACGGGCATCTTCTTCCCGATCGGCAAGCATGCGACCTATCACCCCGAAATCCTGCGGCAGGTCTATGCCGCCGGCCACACGGTCGGCGCCCACACCTGGTCGCACGCCAATCTGAACAACAAGAAGCTGACCGAGGATCAGAAGAAGGACGAGATCGAGCGCGGCTACGCCGCGGTCAAGTGGGCGCTCGAGACCTCACCCTCGCCGTTCTTCCGCTTCCCGGCGCTGCAGCATCCGCCGGAGATGGTGACCTATCTCGGCAACCGCAACATCGCGATCTTCTCCTGCGACCTCGACTCCTTCGACTTCAAGGCGAGCAAGCCGCAGCAGGTGATCGACACCGTGATGAAGAAGCTGAACAAGCTCGGCAAGGGCATCATCCTGATGCACGACTTCCAGAAGCACACCGCGGAAGCCCTGCCCACGCTGCTGACGCAGCTCAAGGCCGGCGGCTACAAGGTGGTCGCGATGCGCGCCAAGTTCCCGGTGACGGTGCTGCCGCAATACGAGCAGGAGCTCGCCAAGGACGTCAAGCTGCCGACCGTAAGCTCGCGCCCGGTGAACAGCGTCGTCACGACCGTCGATCAGCAATAGCGCCGGCGACAATCCTGGTGCCGGCGTTGCGTATCGAAGGCTTCGTCATCGTCTCCGCCGATGGCCGGCTGGCGAATGCGCGGAACGTGATGCCCGACGATCTCAAGATCGAGGGCGACAAGCGGTTCTTCACGGCGGCCCTCGACCGCGCCGACCTCGTCGTGCATGGCCGCCACTCCCAGGAAGAGCAGCCGAACGCGCCAAGGCGGCGGCGCCTGATCCTGACCAGCAAGGTCGCGGTCACCGCGCCCGACCCCGATAATCCGAAAGCGCTGCTGTGGAACCCCGCCGGCTGCCCGTTCGAGACCGCGAGCCGCGAGGCCGGCGTGACCTCGGGCATGGTCGCGATCATCGGCGGCCCCGGCGTGTTCGGCATGTTCATGGACCGCTACGACACGTTCTGGCTCTCGGTCGCGCCGAACGTGCGCATCCCCGACGGCGAGCCGTGCTTTCCCGGCGTCCCTGCCCGCACCCCGCAGCAGGTGCTCTCAGCGCACGGCCTACACGCCGGCGCGCCGGAACTGATCGACGCCGCGCATGATGTCAGCGTGACGCCGTGGCGGCGCGTGGGTTGAAAGCGGCTCTACCCCCATCCAACGCCGTATTGTCCTACACGTCGCCATAGGCCGGGTCGTCGCGGCGCGGGCCGCGGCCGTAGCCGGCGATGATGAACAGCGCGCCGATCAGCGACAGGTTCTTCAGCGCATCGATCAGCGTCCTGAGGTTGTCGGGCGCCGGCTGATTCCAGAAATCAAGTCGGATCGTAGCCATGTCGTTCTGTGAGCCAAGGAGTTGCCAGACATATTTGTCTTCCTAAGACCGCTTGGCCTCCGACTTATCATCAGCCCCGCGACGATCTCGAAACCGCCGATCGTGATCGCCAGCAGCTGCATGAACGGCATGCCGACGGCGGCTTCGATCTGCTGCGTATAGGGCGCGACCACGGCCGGGATCGTCACCTTGGCCGCGAGCAGATCCGCCGTCGCCTGGATGCCGAACAGCTTGCTCGCTCCCGAATACAGGAACAGCACGGCGAACAGGATCCGCCCGAAGGTGATGAACGCTGGCATGGGTCGGCCTCACTGGATGGCGGAAATCGGACGAAGCAGGCGAAGCGATTATGGTCGCTCCGCCTGCCTCGATCAAATCGAATCCATCCCGGTTCAAACACGATGCGGAAAACCGCGCTGCGGTTTTCCGAACATAACGTGCTCAAACAACGGCCGTCAGCCGAACAGCGTCGGCTGCGCGCGGCCGGCGCGCTCCTGGGCTTCGACGGCGGCAACCGCCGTCATGTTGAGGATGCCGCGCGCCGTCACGCCGGGGGTGAGGATGTGCGCCGGGCGCGCCGGACCGATCAGGATCGGCCCCACCGGCAACGCGTTGGCGAGCGATTTGATCATCTGGTAGGCGATGTTGGCGGCATCGAGGTTCGGCATGATCAGGATGTTGGCCTCGCCTTCCAGCCGCGACTGCGGCAGCACCAGGCGCCGTGCCGCGGCCGACAGCGCGGTGTCGCCCTGCATCTCGCCGTCGGCCTCGATCTCTGGATGCTTGTCCTTCAGGAGCTGGGTGGCCCGCCGCATCTTGCGCGAGGAATCCGTGTCATAGCTGCCGAAGTCGGAATGTGACACGAAGGCGACCCTCGGCTTGAAGGCGAAGCGCTGGACGTGGATCGCCGCGAGCGACGCCACTTCAGCGAGTTCCTCCGCGCTCGGGTTCGGCCGCACCTGGGTATCGGCGAGGAAATGCGCGCCGGTGGAGGTGATCATCAGCGCCAGCGCCGCATAGTCGCTGACACCCGGCAGGAAGCCGATGATCTCGCGGACATGGCGCAGATGGCTCATGTAGCGGCCCTCGACGCCGCACAGCATGGCATCGGCCTCGCCGCGCGAGACCGCAAGCGCCGCGATCACCGTATTGTTGGTGCGGACCACGGTCCGCGCGGCCTCCGGCGTCACGCCGCGCCGGCCGGCGACGTCGATATAGGACTGCACATAGGAACGGTAGCGCGGATCGTCCTCGGGATTGATCAGGTCGAAATCGCGGCCGGCCTTGATCGACAGGCCGAAGCGCTTGATCCTGGTCTCGACCACCGATGGACGGCCGACCAGGATCGGCCGCGCCAGCTTTTCCTCGAGCACCACCTGCGTCGCGCGCAGCACGCGCTCGTCCTCGCCTTCGGCGTAGATCACGCGCACCGGCTGGGTCTTCGCCTTGGCGAACACCGGCTTCATGGTGAGGCCGGAGCGGAAGGCGAAGCGTTCGAGATTGGCTGCGTATTCGTCGAAATTGGCGATCGGCCGGGTCGCGACGCCGGACTCGATCGCGGCCTTGGCCACCGCCGGCGCGATGCGCAGGATCAGGCGCGGATCGAACGGGCTCGGGATCAGCGAGCCCGGGCCGAACCCCTGGGTCTCGCCGCTCTCGAAACCATGGGCCACCGCATCCGACGGCGGATCGCGCGCGAGCTGCGCGATAGCATCCACCGCGGCGTGCTTCATCGCCTCGTTGATCGCGGTGGCGCCGACATCGAGCGCGCCGCGGAAGATGAAGGGGAAGCAGAGCACGTTGTTGACCTGGTTCGGGAAGTCCGACCGTCCGGTGCAGATCATCGCGTCGGGACGCGCCAGACGCGCCTCATCCGGCATGATCTCCGGCACCGGATTGGCAAGCGCCATCACCAGCGGCTTGTCGCCCATCTGCTTGACCATTTCAGGCTTCAGCACGCCCGGCGCCGACAGGCCGATGAAAATGTCCGCGCCCGGAATGACGTCGGCGAGCACGCGTGCGTCGGTCTTCTGGGTATAGACCGCCTTCCAGCGATCCATCGTCGTGTTGCGGCCGTCATAGACCACACCGTCGATGTCGCAGACCCAGATGTTCTTGCGCTGCGCCCCCATCGAGACCAGCAGATTGAGGGTTGCGATCGCAGCCGCGCCCGCGCCCGAACAGACGATCTTCACATCGGACAGTTGCTTGCCGTTCAACAACAGCCCGTTGACGATCGCGGCGGCGACGATGATGGCGGTGCCGTGCTGGTCGTCATGGAAGACCGGAATCTTCATGCGCTCCTTGAGCTGCGCCTCGATCTCGAAGCACTCAGGTCCGCGGATGTCCTCGAGGTTGATGCCGCCGAAGGTCGGCTCCAGCGCGGCGACGGTCTCGACCACGCGCTCGATCGTGTCGGCCTTGATCTCGATGTCGAACACGTCGATGCCGGCGAATTTCTTGAACAGCACCGCCTTGCCTTCCATGACGGGCTTGGAGGCCAGCGGACCGATATTGCCGAGACCGAGCACCGCGGTGCCGTTCGAGACCACGGCGACCAGATTGGCCCGGGCGGTCAGCGTCGCCGCCTCGGCCGGGTTCTTGGCGATCTCGGTGCAGGCGGCGGCCACGCCCGGCGAATAGGCCAGCGCCAGGTCACGCTGGTTGGCAAGCGGCTTGATCGCCTGGATCTCGAGCTTGCCCGGCCGCGGCAGCCGATGGTAGGCGAGCGCCGCGTTGTGGAGTTCTTCAGACGATGACGACATGCGTGCTCCCCGCGTTTCCGGCCCAAATTTCTTGTTTCTGTGCTAATCCAGGCGAAAGTCATTTGTCCGGCAAATCGAGCCGGATGTGAAGCATGTCCAGCCGCTTGGATGCAACATCCGATAATGTCCCCGTCAACAGGCCCGGGCCGGCCGTTCATCGACGCCTGCCCCTCCCCGAGCCATTCCGCCGGGGATTGGCAATTTTTTTCCCTTGATGATCCGGAGTTGACCGAATGAAGAAAATTCTGCTCGGCCTGATCGCCGTCGCAGTCCTCGCGGCCGGCGGCTACTTCGGCTTCGACTTCTATGCCCAGCGCCGGGTCACCCGCGACGTCGAGGCCGCGTTCGAGCAGGTCCGCGCCACCGGCGCCAAGGCGAGCCACGGCAAGATCGCCTTCGACGTCAAGAGCCGCACCCTGACGATCGCGGACGTCACGACCGAGTCGGGGACGCAATCCCCGGTCAGCGTCAAGATTGCCAGTCTCACGATGACCGGCCTCGGTCAAACCGACACGGCACGGGTCTCCGCCGGCAATGTCGAGTTGAGCGATATCGAGATCGGCGTGGCGGGACCGACCCCGACGATCACCTCACTGACCTACAAGGCGCCGCGGATCACGGTGAAGGATTATTCCGGCCCCGCCAGCCTGCCCCAGCTTCCGGCCTCGTCGTCGATCTTCGAACTGTACCGGTCCGCGTTCGGACTGCTCGCGAGCATCAACGCGTCATCGGTCACTGCGCCCAGCTTGACCGGAACGATGACCTTCAGCGCCGCCGCAAAAGCCGGCGACGGCGCCAGCGGCGAATTCGCCTATTCGGGCATCGCCATCGAAAACATGAAGGACGGAAAGATCGCGTCCAGCAAGACCGGCAAGGTTGTGTTCACGATCAACCAGCAGGCAGCAGGCAAGCCGATCAAGCTGACTGGCGAACTCGCCAATATCGCCGCGGCCGACATCGACGTCGGCGCGATGGCGGCGATATTCGATCCAGGCAAGGCAAACGATGACAGGGAGTACCGGGTTCAGGGGCACGTTTCGGCCGGTCCTAATGTCATCACCGCTGCGCCGGGTGTGAACATGCGGATCGAGGGCGTGACCGTCGACGACACCAGGATCAATCCGTCACGGATGCAACTGCCGGCGCTGCTGGCAATGATCCCGCCGCAAGGGAGTCCGCCGCCGTCTGCCGCCCAGGCACGCGAACTGCTGGACAAGATCGCCGGCCTCTATTCGGGCATCGGAATTGCAAATGCCGAGATGCATGGGCTCTCGGTCGAGACGCCGCAGGGCCCGCTCAAACTTTCCTCGATGCGGTTCAACTTCGAACACGGCAAGATCGGCGAGCTTGCGGTCGAGGGACTCGATACCCGTGCGCCGAACGGTCCCATCAAGATCGGACGCTTCGCGCTGAAGTCGCTCGACGTCGCCAGCTTCATGCGACTGTCGGCACAATTCGCCGCGCAGAAGCCGTCCGCTGAACAGGCGCTGGCGCTGTTCCCGCTGATCGAAGGCGTCGAGGTCAAGGGAGTTGCGTCGCCCTACAAGGCCACCGGCAAGCCGATCAACATCGATGTCTTTAGCCTCGACTGGGGTCAGTTCGTCGGATCGATCCCGAGCAAGCTGCGGCTGGTCGCGAAGCTCGCGGCACCGCTGGACGCAGCGGATCCGCGGCAGCAGCCGCTCGTCGCCGCCGGGATCGACCGGATGGCGATCGACGCCGATCTCGGCGCCGTTTGGACCGAGACCTCACGCGCGTTCGCGCTGGAGCCGGTCAAGCTCGACATGGCGGGCCTGCTCAATGCGTCGGCCAGGGTCGCGCTCGGCAACGTCCCGCGCGAGGCATTCTCGACCAGCGCCGCGGAAGCAATGGGCGCGGCCGCGCAGATCGAAGCCGGCACGATCGAGCTCACGGTCCATGACCTCGGCGTCATCGATCTCGCGATCGCTCAATTTGCGCGCACCCGGAACATCAGCCGCGACGAGGCGCGCAAGGTCATCCTCGACGCCATCAAGGCGCAGGGCGGCGAGATCGGCGGGGGTAATCCCGACGCCACCGGCCTCCTTACCGCGATCAGCCAGTTCATCGAGACGCCGGGACAGACGCTGGTCATCAAGCTGACCCCGCGCGCGAAAGCGCCGGCGCTTCAATTGATGCAGTTGCTCAAGACCGATCCGCAATCGGCGCTGGCGCAATTCCGGATCGAGGCCTCGACGGGGTTATGATTCTCCCACCCGTAGCCCGGATGGAGCGAAGCGCAATCCGGGAACAGCGTCGCCGCAGGAGGGACCGCCCCCGGATTTCGCTTTCGCTCCATCCGGGCTACGCACCTCTCCTGCCCGCCTAACCCTTCGCCGGCAGGTTGGTGCGGATGTGCAGCTCCTTGAGCTGCTTCGGGGTTGCTTCCGACGGCGCGCCCATCAGCAAGTCCATGGCCTGCTGGTTCATCGGGAACAGCGAGACCTCGCGCAGATTGTTGGTGCCGCAGAGCAGCATCACGATGCGGTCGAGGCCTGCCGCCATGCCGCCGTGTGGCGGCGCGCCGTACTGGAACGCACGGTACATGCCGCCGAAGCGGTCGATGACCTCCTGCTCGCCATAGCCCGCGATCTCGAAAGCCTTCACCATCGCTTCCGGCTTGTGGTTGCGGATGCCGCCGGAGGCGATCTCGTAGCCGTTACAGGCGATGTCGTACTGGAACGCCTTGATCGTCAGCGGGTCCTGCGACGTCAGCGCGTCGAGGCCGCCCTGCGGCATCGAGAACGGGTTGTGCGAGAAGTCGACCTTCTTGTTCTCCTCGTCATACTCGTACATCGGGAAGTCGACGATCCAGGCGAGCTCGAACCGGTCCTTGTCGATCAGGTTCAATTCCTCGCCGAGCTTGGTGCGCGCGAGGCCTGCGAACTTCCAGAACTTCTCGGGATCGCCGGCGACGAAGAACGCCGCATCGCCTTCCTTGAGGCCGAGCTGGTCGCGGATCGCAGCCGTCCGCTCGGGGCCGATGTTGTTCGCCAGGGGACCCGCGCCCTCGCCGCCCTCGCGCCACATGATGTAGCCGAGGCCGGGCTGGCCTTCGCCCTGCGCCCACGAGTTCATGCGGTCGCAGAACGCACGGCTGCCGCCGCCGGTGCCGGGGATCGCCCAGACCTGGTTCTTCGGGTCTTCCAGCATCCGCGCGAACACCTTGAAGCCGGAGCCGCGGAAGTGCTCGGAGACTTCCTGCATCACGATCTTGTTGCGCAGATCGGGCTTGTCGGAGCCGTATTTGCGCACGGCTTCCGCAAACGGAATCCGCGGCCAGTTCTTGGTGACCGACTTGCCCTTGGCAAAGTCCTCGAACACGCCGGTGATGACAGGCTCCATCGCCGCGAACACGTCGTCCTGGGTCACAAAACTCATCTCGACGTCGAGCTGATAGAACTCGCCCGGCAGGCGGTCGGCGCGCGGGTCCTCGTCGCGGAAGCACGGCGCGATCTGGAAGTAGCGGTCGAAGCCCGACATCATCAGCAGTTGCTTGTACTGCTGCGGCGCCTGCGGCAGCGCGTAGAACTTGCCGGGATGAATGCGCGACGGCACCAGGAAGTCGCGCGCGCCTTCCGGCGAGGACGCCGTCAGGATCGGGGTCTGAAATTCGAAGAAGCCCTGCTCCTTCATCCGCTTGCGCATGGAATCGACCACCGCGCCGCGGGTCATGATGTTCTGGTGCAGCTTCTCGCGACGCAGGTCCAGGAAGCGATATTTCAACCTGATGTCTTCAGGATATTCCTGCTCGCCGAACACCGGCAGCGGCAGCTCGGCCGCCGGCCCGAGCACCTCGATCTCCTTGATGTAGATCTCGACCATGCCGGTCGGCAGCTCCGGATTGTCGGTGCCGGCGGGACGGCGGCGCACCTTGCCGTCGATCCGCACCACCCATTCGGAGCGGAACTTCTCGACCTCGGCGAACGCCGGCGAGTCCGGATCGGCCACGCATTGGGTGATGCCGTAATGGTCGCGCAAATCGACGAACAGCACGCCGCCATGGTCGCGGACCCGGTGAACCCAACCCGAAAGCCGGACCGTCTGGTCGATATCGCCCTCTCGGAGCGCGCCGCATGTGTGTGACCGGTAGCGATGCATAGTCGTTCCAAAAACTGATGTCGGAGGAGAATCGCGATAGGAAACTTCCTATCCGAAGGCGCTGGGTTTACCCGAGCCCGCTCGGGGCGGCAACCAAGGGAACGCCCGCTTTTGGCCCGAAACTGCAGATTTTGCCGCGATCCGGCGCCAGGGGCCGCCAACCGTTTGCCTATTCGGCCGGCAGGCCTATCTTCGGGATATGACCATTCATTTCCCGTTCCAGAACACCTATTCGGCGCTGCCGGCGAACTTTTTCGCCCGCGTCGCGCCGACCCCGGTCGCAGCCCCCCGGCTGATCAAGCTAAACCGGGCGCTCGCGGTCCAGCTCGGGCTGGACCCGGACCTGCTCTCGACGCCGGAGGGCGCCGAAATCCTTGCCGGGAAGCGGCTGCCTGACGGCGCCGATCCGATCGCCATGGCCTATGCCGGCCACCAGTTCGGGCACTTTGTTCCGCAGCTCGGCGACGGCCGCGCCATCCTGCTCGGCGAGGTCATCGACAAAAACGGCGTCCGCCGCGACATCCAGCTCAAGGGATCGGGCCCGACCCCGTTCTCCCGCCGCGGCGACGGCCGCGCCGCGCTCGGTCCGGTGCTGCGCGAATACATCGTCAGCGAGGCGATGTTCGCTTTGGGCATCCCGACCACCCGCTCGCTCGCCGCCGTCGTCACCGGTGAGCCCGTGATGCGCGAGACCGCGCTGCCCGGCGCGGTGCTGACCCGCGTCGCCGCGAGCCACATCCGCGTCGGCACCTTCCAGTTCTTCGCCGCCCGCGGCGACACCGACGGCGTGCGCGCGCTCGCCGACCATGTCATCGCCAGGCACTATCCCGAGCTGAAGGACGCCGCCCAGCCGTATCACGCCCTGCTCGCCGGCGTCGTGGCGCGGCAGGCCGCGTTGGTCGCGCGCTGGCTCCTGGTCGGCTTCATCCACGGCGTGATGAACACCGACAACACCTCGATCTCGGGCGAGACCATCGATTACGGCCCCTGCGCCTTCCTTGATGCCTACAACCCGGCGCAGGTGTTCTCCTCGATCGACGAGATGGGCCGCTACGCCTATGCCAACCAGCCGCGCATCGCGTTGTGGAATCTGACCCGGCTCGCCGAATGCCTGCTGCCGCTGTTCGCGGACGAGCAGGAGAAGGCGATCGAACAGGCGCAAGTGATCCTCGGCGAATTCCCCGAAAGGTTCACCGCGGCCTATAATGCCGGGCTGCGCGCCAAGGTCGGCCTGTTCACCACACGCGACGGTGACGAGGCGCTGATCCAGGATCTGCTGGACGCGATGGCCAAGAACGCGGCCGACTTCACGCTGACCTTCCGCCATCTCGGCGAGGCCGCGACCGATGATGCCGCCGACGTCCGCGCGCAGTTCACCGATCCCGCGGCGTTCGACGAATGGGCCGCGCGCTGGCGCGCCCGCCTCGCGCTGGAACAGCAGACGCCGGCCGAGCGCAAGGCCGCGATGGGTGCCGTCAATCCGGCCTTCATCCCGCGCAACCACCGCATCGAGGCGGTGATTGCGGCTGCGGTGAACTCGGATGACTACACGCCGTTCGAGGAATTGCTGACGGTGCTGGCAAAACCCTACGAGGACCAGCCGCACTACGCGGCCTATGCCGATCCGCCGCTCCCCGAGCAGCGCGTGACGCAGACGTTCTGCGGGACGTGAGGCCACTCACGCACGAGAAAGCACCAGCAAATGCCGGGGCCCGCCGAATTATCCGGCCCCCATCTCCGATTTTAACGGGACCGGACGATGAGCCAGGGTCTCGGTCATCACCTCGCCGCCAGCTTCGAGCAGCGCTTTCGATAGCTCCTCTGCAACTTTTGCAGCGCCATCGCTATCGATGATGGCACGCACGGCGCCGCCCGCAGCCAGCCCACCGACGCCCCCGACGATCTTCCCAACCATGGAGAACACCTGCTTGCGTCGCGCGGTTTGCTTGATCGCCTGGGTCAGTTCAATCGGAAATTCAACTCTCGTGAGAGACGCGAAGATCCGCCTATTCGGCATCGCTGCAAACCAGACAATCGATGCGATCAGGCAGATGAGACCACAAAACGCAAGGATCGTGATCCATATTCCGCGTTCGAAGACAAGGAACATCGCAGCATAGAATGCGGCGATCCAGGCAACCACAAGGCAGATGGCGATGCGTCGATCGCGCGCGCGCAATGCGCTCATCGTGTGCCAATCGATGATATGACCGTGCGAGGGATCCGCCACGGTAATCACCCAAAGACGATCGTTGGTATCATCTGCCCGATTTGGCTTCAGTTCGTCCGGACAGGACAGGACAGGACAGGAATTTCCTTCTTGGTCACGGCGCGAAAATAGGCGTCATACGAACTCTTGATCCACTGAGCCGTTCTCGGCGTGGCCACAATGCGAACCGTCGGGGAATTCATCTGCCATCCCAAAATAGACTTGCGTTTCAATCGGCATCGACGCTCCAACAATGGACGTCGACCCGTATCGCTCAACTATGATGCCAGACTACAACCAAACGGCGAGCAAGAGAAGGCCAGGTCCACGCCCAAGTAGACGCCCAGGTCCACGCCCGAGCAATCGATCGCCGCTCGCGCAGCTCCCGTTGGCCCTCCCCATCCTGGGCATCCCGGCTGGTGGCGTGGCGCCGCGCCCCTGATTTGTTTGCAACGATTTCGCGCGCGCATCGTTGGCCGGGCAGCGCGGAACGTGCGGCCTCGTCCGATCCAGGTTCCGTGCCGCCGAGATGATGGAGCGCCAGCATGAACCAGCGCGATGACGACCTGAAAACCGCGATCGAGCGCAGCAACCCGAACGGCGTCGAGCCGCCCTTCTCCGAGGACGATCTGCAGCGCCAGCAACTTGGGCCGCGCGGCGTGCCCGGGCAACCGGATCCGGCGAAGATGACGCCACAACGTGCCAAGAAAACGCCGATCGATTCCGGTTCCGGCGGCCACACCGCCTGAGCACCGAAACAAGAAGGGTTTCACGATGAGGATCACCAGCTTCAAGGACATGTATGTCGCCGAGCTTCAGGAACTCGCAAGCGTCGAGGAGCAACTCGCCGTGGCGCTGGCGCGGATGGCGGAGATCGCTTCGCATCCGTCGCTCAAGGATGCGTTCAGCCGCCATCACCGCGAGACCATCGTGCAGGGCGAGCGGTTGAAATCGCTGCTGCGCATGCATGGCGCCGATCCGCTGGAGCATACCGACCAGGCCATGCAGGCGCTGATCCACGAGACCGCCAAGATGGTCTCGCTGCTGCCCGACGACAATCTGCGCGATGCCGGCCTCGTCGCGTCGGCGCAGAAGCTCGCGCATTACGAGATCGCCGCCTATGGCAGCGCGGCCGCCCTCGCCGGCCAGCTCAATCTGCGCGACGACCAGCGGCTGCTGCACGACAGTCTCGACGAAGAGCGGCACGTCGACACGCTGCTGACGGCGCTCGCCAAGGGCGAGATCAACCAGGACGCCCTCGCCGCGTAACGCCGGATGTGTAGAGCCGTTGGCTCTACTCATCCTACGCATCTACGCATTCGGGAAAAATGCTGCTGAAAATTTCGCGCTTCGCGGAGGTGCTGTCGTTTTTATCCCGCGACTATTGCCCTGCGTGAGTCGTTCGATCAGCCTCGCATCATCGATGCCATGGGGAAGACGAACGATGAGCTTCAGGTTCAAGCAGGTTTTCGCAGACACCCAGCAGGCGCTTGGCGCCGATCCGGCGCAGGCGCAGGCCGTGTTCCAGGCGACTTCGCAACTCGGCGACGGCGTCAATAGCCGCGTTGCCGTGCGGCAATTCAACGTCAGCGTCGACGAGCCGCCGGCGCTGGGCGGCCAGGACACCGCACCGAACCCGGTCGAGTACATCCTCGCCGCGCTCGGCTCATGCCAGGAGATCACCTATCGGCTCTATGCCGACGCGCTCGGCATTCCCCTCAACGGTGTATCCGTCAAGCTGTCGGGCGCCATCGATCTGCGCGGCTTCTTCAGCGTCGATCCAGACGTGCGAGCTGGTTTCCAGCAGATCGAGGCCGAGGTCGCCATCGACAGTCCGGCCTCCGCGGCCGACATCGCCCGGCTGAAGGAAACCGTCGACCGTCATTGCCCCGTGCTGGACATCCTGCGGAACCCGACGCCGGTGGATCTGAAGCTGCGCACCGGGCCCTTGAGCGTGGCCGCCTAAAACATGATCCGGAAAAGTGCAAAGCGGCTTTCCGGCGCGACAAGCGCGGAACGCGTTTGCGCGGAGATCATGCGCAAACAGAGAGCTCAAGCGCGGTGACCACCGCGCTTGAGTTCCCCCATGTGAGCGTTAACTCACTCTCCACCATGCGCCGAGGCCGGCAGCGGTAACCATAAGGCTTAACAGCGCGTCAACGCTCCCCCAACAAGTCTAACTGTTTCTGATGGGGGAGAATGGCCCGTGGACGCATTTGCATTCGAATTTATGGGATTGGCGATGATCGCGCTCTGTCTCGTCGTGCTGGCGATGCCCGCCGCGCGCCGGCCGTCGAAGAACATCCGCTACGAGTGAGCCGCGCGAAATAGCGCGCTCAAACGTCATCGAATGGCGATATGCTCGCGCTGACGAGTCCTGACCTGGGACGCAAATTGCGGGAATTGACGACGCTTGAACGAAACCGACGTCCCGCAGCCCGGCACACCGCCCGCCACCGCGAGCTCGACGCACTCGCCGCTGGAGGTGCTGCTCATCTTCTTCAAGCTCGGCGTAAGCTGCTTCGGCGGCCCGATCGCCCATATCGGCTATTTCCGCGACGAGTTCGTCACCCGCAGGCGCTGGCTTGACGAACAGGCCTATGCGGATCTGGTCGCGCTCTGCCAATTCCTGCCGGGCCCTGCGAGCAGCCAGGTCGGCTTTTCGCTCGGCCTGATGCGCGCCGGGTACCTGGGGGCGCTGGCGGCCTGGACCGGATTCACGCTGCCCTCGGCGATCGCGCTGGTGCTGTTTGCCTTCGGCGCCAGCGGATTGAGCGGCCCTGCGGGTACCGGCCTGGTGCACGGCCTCAAGCTGGTTGCGGTAGCGATCGTCGCCCAGGCCGTCTGGGGCATGGCGCGCTCGCTCTGCCCCGACCGCGAACGCGCCTCGATCGCGACGGTCGCAGCACTCGTCATCCTCGCCAGTTCGTCGTCGATCGCGCAGATCGGCGCCATCGTTCTCGGCGCCATCGCCGGGCTTTGGCTCTGCCGGGCGCAACCGGCCAACGGGGTCACCCATATCGCGATGCCGGTATCGCGCCGCGTTGGCCTCGCAGCGCTGATCCTGTTCGTCGCGCTGTTGGTCGGACTGCCGCTGCTGTCGCGGACATGGCCCGGCCTCGGCCTGTTCGAAGCGTTCTGCCGCTCGGGCGCGCTGGTGTTCGGCGGCGGCCACGTCGTGTTGCCGCTGCTGCGCGAAGCCGTGGTGACGCCAGGCTGGATCGGCGACGATGCGTTCCTGACCGGCTATGGCGCCGCGCAGGCCGTGCCGGGCCCGCTATTCACCTTTGCCGCCTATCTCGGCGCCGTGATCGGCGGCATGCCGGGCGCGATCGTCGGCCTCGTCGGCATCTTCCTGCCGGGAATTCTCGTCCTGCTCGGAGCGCTGCCGTTCTGGGATGGCTTTCGCAAACGGCCGGCGGCGCAGGCGATGATGCGCGGCGTCAACGCCGCCGTCGTCGGCATTCTGGGGGCCGCGCTGTACAATCCGGTATGGACCAGCAGCGTGCACCGTCCGCTCGATTTCGGCATCGCGCTGGCCGGCTTCGTCCTGCTCACGGCGTGGCGCGCACCGCCGCTCGTGGTGGTGGTGCTCAGCGCGGCCGCCGGCATCGCCACGGGGCTCCTGCAATCGTGAACGATCGCGCGGTCGTTTCGCCGCGCGGATTAAGAAGGCTTTCATGCCTCGCCGCCACGATAGCGGATATATGCCGAGCGCTTCTAAACAACCGACCCGGGTTCCCGTGCTTGACCTGCTGCGGCTTGCTGCGGTCGGGGCCGTGATCCTGTATCACTACGGCTTCTGGGGCGTGGCATCGAACGGCGTGCAAAAGGTGGCGATGCCGTACCTCGCCCCGATCGCGCAATACGGCTTCCTCGGCGTCCCCGTGTTCTTCGCGATCTCTGGCTTCGTCATTGCCTATTCCGCCGAAGGCCGCACGCCGATAGGCTTTGCGATCGCCCGCTTCAGCCGCATCTATCCAACCTTCGTCATCTGCATGACGCTGACCTTCCTCGCAACGCTGCTGCTGGGCCACGCGTACTTCCACGTGACGTGGGGGCAATGGCTGGCAAACCTGTTCATCGCGGCCCCGATGCTCGGTCAGCCCTACATGGACGACGCCTATTGGTCGCTGGTGATCGAGGTCGTGTTCTACGCCTGGATCGCGCTGTTCCTGGCCTGGGGCATCTTCCCGCGGCGGATCGACACGATCATCGTGGCGTGGATCGCGATCACCTTTGCCAACGAACTCACCATCGACGTTCCCCTGTTCGAGAAACTGTTCATGGCCGACGACAGCGGCTTCTTCGCCGTCGGACTGCTGATCTATGAGCATTACCGCGGACGGCGCGACACCAGGCTGTACAGCCTGCTGTCGCTCGCGATGGGCACGGCGACATTCCAGGCCGTGCACAAGCTGGAGCGGCTCGGCGTCCACACCCATGGCAGCTTCGATCCACGCGTCGTCACGGTGATCTGCATCGTCTCGCTCGGCATCGTGTTCGCGGCCACCCGCATCAAGTCTGTAGCCTTGCCGGAAGGCTTCGTCAGGGCCGTGGGAGGCATCACCTACCCGCTCTATCTGCTGCATCTGCAGCTCGGCTACGTCATCCTGCTCCTGATCACACCAACGCCGGACGCGCTGTCGACCATGCTGGTCGTGACGGGCATGGTGCTGCTGGCCTGGTTCGTCTGGCGCTTCCTCGAAGGCCCCGCGCATTATCTCGTCAGGGACAAGCTAACGACGCTGGCCTCGCGGCACGGGTGGCCGTCACGCATTCGTGCGGGCGAAGCGCGGATCGATCGGGACGACGTTGCCCCGCCAATCGAGGCCAGCAGCATCGCCAACCGCTGATCCGTCCGGCGCACATCGCCGGAGCAGCATCCGACGTTGCCGCCGTCGCGAACCTTGGGCCGAAACGAACACCGTCATTCATCTGCGATGCGTGGTGACGACGGTCAGGCGCAAGCGGGCGGATGGCGCCCGGGGGGCGACTCGATATCCTCAGACCCGCCCGCTCCATTCATGATCTCCGGGCATTTCCATTGCCAGTTCATTCGCCAGCTCGAGCGCTTCCTTGACGTCAGGCGTAGACAGACCTTCCGTGAACGTTCGGACGACGGGTAGCAGCAACTCGGCCGCTCGCTCATGTTTGCCGGAATGTCGCCAAAGGCGCGCCAGGCTGACAGCTGACCGCAATTCAAAGGACCGCGCGCTTTGCCCGCGCGCCAGCTCGATCGAGGCGAGGAACATTCGCTCGGCGGATTCGACGGACGATGATTTCGCGTAATTGAGCGTCATCTCACCTTGCAGACGATAGATCTCGGCTTCGTAAAAATGCTCTCCCGTTCTTCTCCCGATCGCCGATGCGCTGTCGAGTTCGCGCAAGGCAGCATCCGGCAAGCCGGCACTTGCATAGGCCTTCGCGAGCAAACTCCTGAACCAGCAACTGGCGAGCCGGGCGCTCATGCCCTCGTAGCCGTCGATAGCCATTCGCATCTGGTTCAATCCCTCGTCGACATTCCCGAGCTCGGTCATCGCCCATCCTCGCAGGATGGTCGTCTGATGCTTCCAATGCAGGAAGCCGTGTTCCGATGAGAGGGCCAGTGCCCTGTTGGTGTAATCGTGGGTCCCTTCGACATCGCGGAGATGCTGACAAACGTAGGCGCCGAATGTCAGCGCAAACGACAGCGTGAAGGGGTGGCGAAGGTCTTCCGCTTCCGAAATAGCCTGCTGGCTGTATCGGCGCGCTGCGTCAGGACGGCCCAGAAACCACGACACGTACCCGAGATACGAGAGCGAGACGATGCCAGGATGGATGCCATGCGTTGCCGTCAAGGCGCCGTGTAGGTCAGGACTGTACAGATTCCTGAAGCGATGAAGGTGATGTTCGGCGGCGACAAACCGCCCGCGGTACAGCATGGTCATCGCAATCGCCCGGTGCGCCTCGATCAGATATCCCGTCTGTTGCGTCGCGGACGAACTTTGGTTCGGGGCCTCGCGCCTTGCGAACTGCAGGAGCTCCGCGCTCAGCTCATGCGCCCGTGCGAGATCGCCGCGGATAAAGTGGCACACCCAAAGTCCGCGCGTCGCCGCAAAGACCTTCGCCGTGTTGTCGAGATGCCGGCCGAGTTCGAGCGCGCGAACATAATTCTCCTCGACTTCCTGGACGGCGTATCCCTTTGCCGCGATCAGGGCGGTGCCCAGGGCGATGCGAAGCTCAAGCTCGGACTCGTTTCGGCCCTGCATGCCGGGTGAGGCTTGCAGAACCCCTAGCCCACGACGCAGATGACCGATCGCCTCCAGAGTCGCACCCTTCATTGCGGCCTGCTTTCCGGCCTTGAGCCAGACACCCGCAGCCGGCTCGCTTTGGCCGGACTCGGTCAGGTGGTAGGCGAGAAGCTCCGGTTCGCGCTCGATCTTTTCAGGATATTTTTCGGCCAGCACGCGTGCGATCTTGGCGTGCAGCGTCCTTCTTTCCCTGTGCAGCAAGCTTTCATGCGCCGCATTCTGGATCATCACGTGCTTGAACGAGTACAGCGCCTCCGGCAGAAAGCCGAAGCGGACGATCAATCCGGCGGCCTCCAGATGGTTCAGGGCGGCTTCGATCTGGTCCGCCGGCGCCTCGGCAACCTCGCGAAGGATCTCATAAGAGAACTCGCGGCCGACGGTGGCGCCGATCTGCGCGATTTTCTTGAACGATCCCATCCGGTCGAGGCGGGCCATCAGGGAATCGTTCAATGTCGCGGGAATAGCGAGCTGATGCCACGGACCGGACAAGACGAAACGCCCATGTTGCTCAGTCAAGACGTCGGACTCGAGAACGGCCTTGGTCAGCTCTTCAAGGAAGAGCGGCACGCCATCGGTCTTGACAATGATGTCCTCAATCACCTCTCTGGGAAGCTCCTTTTCTCCAGCCACACGTTCTACCAATATCGTGCGGACCTGTCGGCCGAGACGCTTGAGGTTCGCACTGATGGTGTGCGCGTGATCCTTCCAGCCCGGCTGAAACTCCGGACGACAGGTGATCACGACAAGGATCGACGCGTTGCGAACGTTCTCCACCAGCAGATCGAGCACGGCCCGCGAGGTGGGATCGATCCAATGTGCGTCCTCAAAATCGATCAGGAGCGTCTGCCCGCGCGCTTGCGCGAGCAGATGGTTGACGAGCGTGGCGATCGTCGCATCCTTCAGCTGTTGCGGCGAGAGATCCAGGGCCGCGTAACGGTCTCCGGTGGGAATTGAAAGCAACGCCGCAAGAATCGGCACCATTGTGTCCGCCTCGCCGTTCGAGGCGGCGACACCGGCTTCAAGCTTCGTCAGCCAAAGCGCAGACGCGTTCTCGCCGTCAAGGCCGAGCGCGAATTTGAGATGCTCGATGAAGGGATGAAAAGCGGTGCTGCTGTAATAGGGAGAGCACTGGAACGAAACTTGACCGTGCTGATCACCTGCGATCCGCTCCCGCAATTCCTGAACGATCCTGGACTTTCCGATTCCCGGCTCGCCCGTCAGCAGCACGACCTGCCCCTCACGGGCTTTCGCTTGCTGCCAACGCGTGAGCAGCAGCGCCACCTCTTCGGTGCGGTTGACCAGCGGCGTCAATCTGGAGCCCATGGCTGCCGCAAATCGCGTCTCGGCGCGGCAGGGCCGAACCACGAGCCAGGCCTGGGCCTTCGCGGATATCCCCTTCAGCGCGTGAAATCCTAAGTCCTGGTAGTCGAACTTTCCTCTCAGCAGGGATTGCGTCGAAGACGCAATGACGACGCCGTCTGGAGGCGCCAAGGCCTGCAGACGGGCAGCCAGATTTGGCGTCTCGCCGACTGCGGAATCGTGCTCCTCGGTGTCCTGTCCAACCAGGTCTCCGACGACAACAAGGCCGGTAGCAATCCCGATGCGCACACTGGGCCCATGACTTGCAACGTCGCGGGCGTCAGTCGCTCTCGCCGACGACAGGGTCCGTACAATTTCGAGCGCCGCACGCACCGACCGCTCGGCGTCATCCTCATGCGCATTCGGATAGCCGAAATAGACCAGAATGCCGTCCCCGAGGTAGCGGGCCGCGAAGCCTTCGTACCGCTTGACCACGCTGACGCACTTTTCCCTGAAGCTCGCGATGATGTCGCGGACGTCTTCGGGATCGAACTGTTCGGACAGCGAGGTCGACCCGACCATGTCGCAGAACATCACGGTCAGCTGGCGCCGCTCGGCGCTCACCGCTGCGCCTTCTGCGACGCTCCTGCCGCCGGCGCGACCTTTCGCCGAACCGGTCAGGGAAGCAACCGCGCGCTGCAAGCGCTTGCGATCTCCCAGCGGAAGTCCAAGTTCGACCAGATCCTGCTCGGTCAGATCGGGCAGGATGTCCATACCGATGCGATGCAGGACAAAGAGGTCGCCGTACTGGCCGAGATCAACGGTTTCGAGCCAGTGCTTGAGAGCAGCCTCCATATCGGCGCCTGGCTGTTTCTCCGGCATTGTGATCCGTCCGACTGCGGGCCATTGGCGACAATGGGCCTCGTTCGACGATGCCAAGGGGCTTGTTTACCCCAGACTGAACGCGTTCACAAAGTGCGAAACGCGCGGCGCCATCCGATTTCGCGCGCGATGACTCGGACGCGTCAGCGCCGCGAGGATGTGGCTGCGTGACTCACAGACCGCGCCACACACTCAATGTCGTCCTGGCGAAAGCCAGGACCCATTACCCCAAATGAGAGTTGTTGCGCGACGCTGGGGCCACGATCCCGTTCATGATCAAATGCGATGGTTCTGGGTCCTGGCTTTCGCCAGGACGACGATCGTGTGTGGCATCCGCGCTGTCATCGGCCGGCTCGCCGCCTCCGTTGAAGCTTCGGCGCGCCAAGGATGCATAGCGTCATCGAAGCCTTGGCGAAGACGGGACCGGGCGATGACACCGACATGAAGTACGCAATGACGATGCGCCGTATCGCGCGAGAACCACCCTCATCGTCGTCCTGGCGAAAGCCAGGACCCATTATCCCAAGTGCCTATTGCCGCGCGAGGCCGGGGCCGCGATCCCCCGGCCAGCAAATTTCGAAGATTATGGGTCCCGCCTTTCGCCCGCACGACCGCCGAATTCCCGGCACGACCGGGCCGAAAACCCCCTCGAATCACGCCCAATCAATTCAAAAATGGCCCGTCCCTCACCCCGCGCAGGGCCAAAATCCCTGCAAGACCCTTGACATAGCTGCCCTTTCGGCAGAACGCGTGTGGTTAAGCCGTTATGGACACTTCATGGATTTGATTAGCACGACCTCCGACCTCGCCGCCGCCTGCGACCGGCTCGCCAAACACAAGGTCATCACTGTCGACACCGAGTTCCTGCGGGAGACGACCTACTATCCGCTGCTCTGCGTCGTGCAGATGGCGAGCGCGGAAGAAGCCGTCGTGGTCGACGCGCTGGCACCCGGCATCGACCTCAAGCCGTTCTTCGACCTGATGTCGAACGAGGCCGTGCTCAAGGTATTCCACGCCGCGCGGCAGGACATCGAAATCGTCTGGCACCTCTCCGGTACGATCCCGCATCCGATCTTCGACACCCAGGTCGCCGCCATGGTGCTCGGCTATGGCGACAGCATCGCCTATGACCAGCTCGTCGACCGCGTCACCGGCCACCGCCCCGACAAGACCCATCGCTTCACCGACTGGTCGCGCCGGCCGCTGAGCGACGAGCAGCTGCATTACGCCGTCTCCGACGTCACCCATCTGCGCGAGGTGTTCGCGGCGCTCGACGCCGATCTGAAGAAGCGCGACCGCAGCGACTGGGTCAGCGAGGAGATGGAGGTTCTGACCTCGCCGAAGACCTACGACTTCCATCCCGAGCGTGCCTGGGAGCGGCTCAAGACCCGCGTGCGCAAGCCGCGCGAGCTCGCGGTGCTGATCGAGGTCGCCGCCTGGCGCGAGCAGGAGGCGCAGAGCCGCGACGTGCCGCGCTCGCGCGTGCTCAAGGACGATGCGGTCGGCGATATCGCCACCCACGCGCCGACCTCGCTGGAGAAGCTCGGCAATCTGCGCTCGCTGCCGAAGGGCTTCGAGCGCTCGAAATGGGGCGCCGACATCATTGCTGCCGTGCAGCGCGGGCTCGCCCGCGACCAGGCGACGCTGCCCAAGCTGGAAAAGCCGAGAAACAATTCCAACGGCGCGGCGACCGTCGAGCTGTTGAAGGTGCTGCTGCGCATGACCTCGGAGCGGCACGGCGTCGCCAGCAAGGTGATCGCCACCGTCGACGATCTCGAGCAGATCGCGGCCAGCGATCAGGCCGAGGTCGGCGCCCTGCACGGCTGGCGCCGCGAACTGTTCGGCGAGGCCGCGCTCAAGCTCAAGCACGGCCAGCTCGCGCTCGCGATCGACAAGGGCCGCGTGGTGCGGGTGGACCGGGGCTAGCGCGCGCCGCCTGCCCGGTGCGCGGCAGGTTCCACCGGCAGTCGGCCAGTGGCCGAACGCGTTGCGCCGGAGTTCGACCGGCACAGGCTGAGGTTGCGTCACGCAAAACCACCGCGCTTGCTAAGGCGCAATTTTCGTGTTGCAATCGCTTCACAATCGGATTGCGGCCGTTCGACTGTGCGTTTCGCGACGTTGACATCCAAGGCTTCGATCGAGAGGCGAAACTTCGGACTTGAAGACTTTGGATCTGACGACCCGGGAAGTGAACAGACAGCGCAAAGTCCGCTTGCGGCGTGGCACGTGGAAAACGTGGCCGCGTCTTTTTTATGTCTAAACTGGGAGAGAGACGATGCCGAAGGGTACCGTCAAATGGTTCAACCCGACCAAAGGTTACGGGTTCATCAAGCCAGCCGTCGGCGACAAGGATGTGTTCGTCCACATCTCCGCGGTCGAGCGCGCGGGCCTCAGCACATTGAACGAGAACCAGTCCGTCGAGTACGAGCTGGTGGAGAACCGCGGCAAGGCGTCGGCCGAGAACCTCAAGGTTCACTGAACGCCGCTGCCAGCGGAATTCATCGGGATGCCTCCCCCGGCAGCATCACCCCGGGGGACCTCTCGTGCTACCGCGCGCTAAGGCGCGGGCGCGATAAGCGTGCTGTCCGTCGGCGCGCTCCCAAGCGTCTTGCAGAGGTCGCCTTCGAGCTTGAGCCGGCCGCTTGCCAGAAGCCGCAGCGCCTCCGGATAGATGCGATGCTCGATGGTGATCACGCGCGCGGCGAGCGTCTCGGCCGTGTCGTCGTCAGCGACCGTGACCGCGCCCTGCATCACGATCGGTCCGGCGTCGGTCTCCGGGATCACGAAATGCACCGTCGCTCCGGACAGCTTGACCCCTGCGCGCAACGCCTGGCCGTGCGGATCGAGGCCGGGAAAGCAGGGCAACAGCGAGGGATGGATGTTGAGCATTCGCCCGTACCAATGCCGTACGAACTCGGCGGTGAACAGCCGCATGAAGCCACCGAGGCAGATCAGCTCGACCTGCCTGTCGTCGAGCGCCCGCTGCAGCATGGCCTCGAAGCCGGCGCGGTCCTTGCCGAACGGCTTGCTCTCGATGACGATGGTCGCAATGCCGCTTGCGGCGGCCTTTTCGAGCCCGGCAGCATCGGCGCGATTCGAGATCACAGCAACGATCTCGGCCGGGAAATCCTGAGCCTTCGCAGCCTCGATCAGCGCGGCCATGTTGGAGCCGCGGCCGGAGATCAGGATGGCGACGCGGCGCTTCATCGCGAGAGATCGAGATGACCGTTATAGACCACGCGATGCTCGCCTTTGGCCTCGATCACCTCGCCGAGCAGCGTCGCGGTCTCGCCGCCGGCGGTGAACGCCTCGGTCACGGCGTCGACCGCATCAGCCTTGACGATCGCGATCATGCCGATGCCGCAGTTGAAGGTGCGCAGCAGCTCGAGCTCGGCGATGCCGCCCTGCTCGGCCAGCCATTTGAACACCGGCAGCACCGGCAGCCGCGCCAGATCAATGCCGACGCCGAGATGCTTCGGCAGCACGCGCGGAATGTTGTCGGTGAACCCGCCGCCGGTGATGTGGGCGAGGCCTTTCACGGCGCCGGTGTCGCGGATCGCGCGCAGGCAGGATTTCACATAGAGCCTGGTCGGCGTCAGCAGCGCCGCGCCGAGCGTCATGACCGGCGCGAACGGCGCCGGCGCGTCATAGGCAACGCCGGACTGCTCGACGATCTTGCGCACCAGCGAATAGCCGTTGGAGTGCACGCCGGAGGAGGCCAGCCCGATCACGGCATCGCCCGCCGCGATATCCGCGGTCGGCAGCAAGGTGCCGCGCTCGGCCGCGCCGACCGCAAAGCCGCCGAGGTCGTAATCGCCATCCTTGTAGAGGCCGGGCATCTCCGCGGTTTCGCCGCCGATCAGCGCACAGCCGGATTCCCGGCAGCCTTCGGCGATGCCGGCGACGATCTGCGCGGTGGCCTCCGGATGCAGCTTGCCGCAGGCGAAATAGTCGAGGAAGAACAGCGGTTCCGCGCCCTGCACGACGAGGTCGTTGACCGACATCGCGACCAGATCGATGCCGATGCCGCCATGAATGCCGGTCTCGATCGCGATCTTCAGCTTGGTGCCGACGCCATCGGTCGCGGCCACCAGGACCGGATCCTTGAAGCCGGCGGCCTTGAGGTCGAACAGCCCGCCGAAACCGCCGATCTCGGCGTCCGCGCCAGGCCGCGCGGTGGCCCGCACCATCGGCTTGATCAGATCGACCAGTCGATTGCCGGCGTCGATATCGACACCCGAATCCGCGTAAGTGAGCCCGTTTTTGCGCTCGGTCATGCCCAATTCCAGATGATCAGGGGCTGGTTACGAGGAATTCCGCCCCCGCGCAATGGCTCGCGGCGCTGCCGCCGCGATACTATGTAGATAACACAAGGCGGCTGCGCAAAAGAGCCGGATATCGAGTAAAATCAGGCTTCTAGCCGGGAAGCGATCCAAGTTGAGCATTCCGAACATCATCACCCTCGGCCGCATCATCCTGGTGCCGGTGATCGTCTGGGCCATCGTGTCCAGCCAGATGGAGATTGCGTTCGCGATCTTCGTGATCGCCGGCGTCTCGGACGCGGTCGACGGTTTCCTCGCCAAGCGCTTCAACATGACGAGCGAGCTCGGCGCCCTGCTCGATCCGCTCGCCGACAAGGCGCTCCTGGTGTCGATCTATGTCGCGCTCGGAATCTGGGGCGCGGTGCCGCGCTGGATCGTGATTCTCGTGGTGTCGCGCGACATCATGATTGTCTCGGCCGTGATTGTGTCATGGTTGTTCGACAAGCCGGTCGAGATGAAGCCGCTGATGGTGTCGAAGCTGAACACGGTGGCGCAGGTCGCATTCGCGGCGCTGGTGCTGGCCTCGCTCGGCTTCGGCTTCGAGCCGCATCCTTACGACTGGATCCTGATGGGCCTGGTCACGATCTTTACTTTGGGTTCGGTGTCCCTCTATCTCGTGGAGTGGGTGCGGCACATGAGCACGATCGAAGCTCGGTAGGCGGGATCCGGAAAAAGTCGAAGCCGGTTTTCCCGCGACAAACGCGACGCGTTTGCGCATAGCTAAAATAAGGTGGTTTGGAGACTTGTGTGGCCAGTAGCGTTGTACCTCGTCAATTGGCCTTGGCCCTGCCGCACGAGGAGAAGCTGACCCGCGACGATTTCCTCGAGGGCCCTGCCAATGAGGCTGCGCTGGCGCTGATCGACGGTTGGCCGGACTGGCCGAACCGAATCATGCTGCTGGTCGGGCCTGACGGCGCCGGCAAAAGCCACCTCGCCGCGATCTGGGCCGAGAGCGCCGGCGCGCGCTCGACCGCGGCGCATGCGCTGACCGCCGACACGGTGCCGACCGCGCTTGCGACCGGTGCGCTCGTCGTCGAGGACCTGAGGCCGGCGGATTTCGACGAGCGCGCGATGTTTCATCTGATGAATCTGGCGCGCCAGGACGATGCCTACGTGCTGATCACGGCGCGCGTTCCGCCCTCGGCGTTCGAGATCGAATTGCGCGACCTGCGGTCGCGGCTCCGCGCGGTGCCGACCGTGACGCTGCTGCCGCCGGACGACCAGCTGTTCCGCGGCCTGATCGTCAAGTTCTGCGCCGACCGCCAGATGAGCGTGGACGAACCGCTCGTCAGCTATCTGAGCAACCGGATCGAGCGTTCCTACGTTGCCGTCCGGCAGGCGGTCGAGCTGCTCGATACCGAGGCGCTCCGGCTCGGCCGTCCCGTCACACGGGCGCTGGCGGCGGAGCTGTTGCGCGATGCCTGATCCATCCCCGCGGCTTGACGGCGCAGGCGAGCGGAACATCAATGTCATCGAAACGTCATCGCAATATCACATGGTTTCTGCGGCTCTCGGCTAGACCGCCCCGGCCCCTGCCCTGAATTGGATCAGCACTTGATGGACTCGGCACAAGCTACTGAAATCAAAGAAAAAGAGACGGAACTTCCCGCCATTCCCGCAATCGCGACCAGCCCCGAGCGCTTCATCAACCGGGAGCTCTCTTGGCTGCACTTCAACCGGCGGGTGCTCGAGGAATCGGTCAATCTCGGCCATCCCGTGCTGGAGCGGGTCCGCTTCCTGTCGATTTCGGCGAATAACCTCGACGAGTTCTTCATGGTCCGTGTCGCCGGCATCAAGGCGCAGGTCCGCGAGGGCATTACCGAGCGCAGCCCGGACGGCCTGCTGCCGGCCGAGCAGCTCGTGATGATCAACAAGACCGTCTCGCAGCTCGCCTCCGACCAGCAGGCGATCTGGAGCGATCTGCGGGACATCCTGGCCGAGGTCGGCATCCAGCTGGTCGACGGCCGCGACGTCACCAAGTCCGAGCGCAGCTGGATCGAGGATCACTTCCTCCACAACATCTTCCCGCTGCTGACGCCGCTGGCGATCGATCCGGCGCATCCCTTTCCGTTCATCCCGAATCTCGGCTTCACGGTGGCGCTGCAATTGTCGCGGATCGCCGACGGCAAGGCGATGAACGCGCTGATCCGCATGCCCGGCAAGATCGACCGCTTCATCCGCATCCCCTCCACCAAGGAAGGCGCGCCGGCGCGGCTGATTACGCTCGAGCAGGCTACCGGACTGTTCATCGGCCGCCTGTTCCCCGGCTACACCGTCAAGGGCCAGGGCGCATTCCGCATCATCAGGGACTCCGAACTCGAGATCGAGGAAGAGGCCGAAGACCTCGTTCGCCTGTTCGAGACCGCGCTCAAGCGCCGCCGCCGCGGGTCGGTGATCCGGCTCGAGATCGAGGCCACGATGCCCGAGGAGCTGCGCATCTTCGTGCAGCACGCCTTGTCGGCCGCCGACGACGAAGTGATCCTCGTCGACGGCGTGCTGGCGATGAACGAGCTGTCGCAGCTCACCCGCCTCAATCGCCCCGACCTCGAATTCCCGCCCTATGTGCCGCGCCATCCGGAGCGGGTGCGCGATCATGGCGGCGATATCTTCGCCGCCATCCGCCAGAAGGACCTCGTGGTCCATCACCCCTACGAATCCTTCGACGTCGTGGTGCAGTTCCTGCAGCAGGCGGCACGCGATCCCGACGTGGTCGCGATCAAGCAGACGCTCTATCGCACCTCGAACAATTCGCCGATCGTGCGCGCGCTGGCGGAAGCCGCCGAAGCCGGCAAGTCGGTGACCGCGCTGATCGAGCTCAAGGCGCGCTTCGACGAGGAAGCCAACATCCGCTGGGCCCGCGACCTCGAACGCGCCGGCGTGCAGGTGGTCTACGGCTTCATCGAATTGAAGACGCATGCCAAGCTGTCGATGGTGGTGCGCCGCGAGGGCGGCAATCTCACGACCTATGTGCACACCGGCACCGGCAACTATCACCCGGTCACCGCGCGCATCTACACCGACCTCTCCTACTTCACCTCGGATCCGATCATCGGCCGCGACGTCGCGCGGGTCTTCAACTACATCACCGGCTATGCCGAGCCGAGCGACATCGAGAAGATGGCGGTGTCTCCGCTGACGCTGCGCAAGCGGATCATCGAGCACATCCACGGCGAGATCGCCCACGTCAAGCACGGCCGGCACGGCGCGGTCTGGATGAAGATGAACGCGCTGGTCGACCCTGATATCATCGACGCGCTGTACGAGGCCTCGCAGGCCGGCGTCTCGGTGGAGCTCGTGGTGCGCGGCATCTGCTGCCTGCGGCCGGGGCTGCCGGGATTATCCGAGAACATCCGCGTCAAATCGGTGATCGGCCGGTTCCTGGAACACGGCCGAATCTATTGCTTCGGCATGGGCCAAGGCCTGCCGAGCACAAAAGCTGCTGTGTATATCTCGTCCGCTGACATGATGCCGCGGAACCTCGACCGCCGCGTCGAGGTTCTCTGTCCGCTGCAAAATCCCACGGTGCATCAGCAGGTTCTCGAACAGATCATGGTCGCGAATCTGAAGGACACCGAGCAAAGCTGGCAATTGTTGCCGGATGGGTCGTCAACGCGTATGAAGGCCGCGAAAGGCGAAGAGCCCTTCAATCTGCATGACTACTTCATGACAAATCCGAGTCTGTCCGGCCGTGGTAAGTCTCTCAAGGAATCTTCACCGCGCCGTCTCACGCGTCGCAACGAGCGACAGCAGCCATCGTCTTAAGGGGGCCTTACGGTGAAGCGACCGCGGAAGCGCGCTTCCAGCGTCGCTGTCATCGATATCGGCTCGAACTCGGTTCGTCTCGTGGTTTACGAGGCGATGGCGCGCAGCCTCATCACCATCTTCAACGAGAAGGCGCTCTGCGGGCTCGGGCGCGAGGTGCAGAGCACCGGCCTGCTCGCAACCGATGCCGTCAACAAGGCGCTCACCGCGCTGCGCCGTTTTCGCGCGCTGTGCAGGATCCAGCAGGTCGGCCGCGTCTACGCGATCGCGACCGCGGCCTGCCGCGACGCCAAGAACGGTCCGGACTTCATCGCCAAGGCCGAGCGCATCTGCGGCGCCAAGATCGAGATTCTCACCGGGCCGCGTGAAGCAAAGCTGTCCGCACTCGGTGTCGTCTCGGGCGTGCACAACCCCAACGGCATCGTCGGCGATCTCGGCGGCGGCTCGCTCGAACTGATCGACGTCAAGGGCAGCCGCGTGCGCAGCGGCGTGACGCTGCCGCTCGGCAGCCTCGCGCTGCAGGACCTCTCCAACAAATCGCTCAAGCGCGCCGAACGCATCGTCAAGAACGAGCTGCTGGGCGTTGCCCAGCTCAAGACCGGCCGCGGCCGCACCTTCTATGCGGTCGGTGGCACCTGGCGTGCGCTGGCGCGCATACACATCATCCAGAGCGGCTATCCGCTCAAGGTGATGCACGGCTATTCGATCCCGGCGGCGGACGCGCTCGATTTCGCGCAGCGGCTGCGGCGGCTGGCGGCCACCAACTTGCTGGCCAATATCGAGTCGGTCGCCGATGCCCGGCGGCCGCTATTGGCCTACGCCGCGCTCGTGCTCGAATACATCATCCGCGTGGCCCAGCCGAAGACCATCGTGTTCTCGACCTTCGGCGTGCGCGAGGGCTTGCTCTACGAGATGCTGCCGCCGGCCGAACGCGCCAAGGACGGGCTGCTCTGCGCCGCGCAGAACCTCAACGAATTGCTGTCGCGCTCGGCCCGCCACGCCCAGGAGCTGACGGCGTGGACCGACCGGCTGGTGCGCGTCGTCAGGCTGCGCGAGACCGAGGAAGACCGCAGGCTGCGGCACGTCGCCTGCCTGCTCTCGGACATCGGCTGGCGGGTGCATCCCGATCATCGCGGCGAGGAAACCCTCAGCCTGATCATGAACGGCAATTTCGGCTCGATCACGCATCAGGGCCGCGCCTTCGTCGCGCTGTCGGTGTTCTATCGCTACGCCGGGCTCAGCGAGGAGAACGAGCCGCCGCCGCAGATCCGCGCTCTGGTGACGCCGGCGATGGACGAGCGCGCCCGCGTGCTCGGCGCCGCGTTCCGCGTGGCGCATCTGATCACGGCGGCGCGCACCGGCGTGCTGCCGGCAACCCATTTCCGCACCCAGGGCCGCAAGCTGATGCTGGTGTTCGAGCACCGGATGGTGGATCTGGTCGCCGACCGCGTCGGCAGCCGCTTCAAGCAATTGGCGCGGCTGGTCGGGCGCGTCGGCTCGATCGTGCGGCGCTAGGGCTCACGCCGCCTTGGTCAGGGCTCACGCCGCCTTGGCGGCGTGCTTTGCCTTGCGGAGTGCGTGGCGGCGCCAGATCGACCCCGCGACCAGCACCACGATGATGCCGAGCACCGCGAGCGCGATCTCGCCGCCATTGCCGCCATGGGCGAATTGCGGCGACATCCCGACCGACGTCAGCCAGGAATCGAGCTTGGCACCGAGCGGTCCGGCAAACAGCGCGTCGAGCTTCGGATGCACGGCCGGATCGGTCGCGATGACATCGCCCGCGATCCAGCCGAGCAGCGCGGCACCGGCCCAGACCAGGACCGGCAGCTTGGTGAGCAGCGCCATGATCAGCGCCGCGCCGGCAACGATCAGGGGAACGCTGATCGCAAGGCCGAGCACCAGCAGCGGCACGCTGCCATTGGCGGCGGCGGCCACCGCGATCACATTGTCGAGGCTCATCACGATGTCTGCGACCACGACGATCTGAACCGCGGCCCACAGATGCGAGGCCGCGTGCACGCTGTCCTCGTCTTCCTGCTCCGGCACCAGCAGCTTGGCGGCGATCACGATCAGCGCCAGCCCGCCGACAAGCTTCAAATAGGGAAGCTCCATCAGGCTGGCGACGATGCCGGTGAAGATGACGCGCAGCAGCACCGCCGCGGCGGCGCCGAGAATCATGCCCCACAGGCGCTGGCGCGGCGCGAGCCCGCGGCAGGCGAGCGCGATCACGAGCGCGTTGTCGCCCGACAACAGGACGTTGATCCAGATGATCTTGCCGACGGCGACCCAGAAGGTCGGCGTCGCCATCTCGTTCTTGAATTCGGTGAAGAACGCGCCGATGTACGCCGGATCAAAGATCTGCCACAGCCAGTCCACAGCGAGTCCTATTCGGCCTTGCGGCCGCCCCTGACGGCGATCGTCCGCCGCTCCCCGGTTTGTTTCGACGCGGTCCCCTCGGGAGACCGCGCCACTTCAGCAATACGGCGTTAGCCGACGATCTCGTTGCCTGCGAAGAACTGCGCGATCTCGATCACGGCGGTCTCCGGCGCATCCGAACCGTGCACCGAATTCTCGCCGATCGACTTCGCATAGAGCTTGCGGATGGTGCCTTCGGCGGCCTTCGACGGATCGGTCGCGCCCATCACGTCGCGATATTTCAGTATGGCGCCCTCGCCTTCCAGCACCTGGACCACGACCGGGCCCGAGGTCATGAAATCGACCAGCTCGCCGAAGAACGGACGCGCCTTGTGGACGGCGTAGAAGGTCTCGGCCTGGCCGCGGGTCATGCGGATGCGCTTCTGCGCCACGACCCGCAGGCCCGCCTTCTCGATCACCGCATTGACCGCGCCGGTCAGGTTGCGCTCGGTGGCGTCGGGCTTGATGATCGAAAAGGTGCGTTCAATCGCCATGATTTCGTCCTTGTAAACGTGGCTGGGAGTTGCCGGGGCTTATATCGGCGCGATGGGGTAACGGCAAGCGACCCTGTGACGCGTTAGCCTTTAGTTTTGACGGATTTTCACGACGAAAACCGTCGTTTGGGTGCCCTCCGGACCAGCGGCCGGCTCGGCCAACTTACCGCGATTTCACCTAGGTGAACCCATTCTGTCAGCGCCGTGCCGCTGCCGTTCAGCTCCACCCACATAGGCTCTGCAGTGATCGGACGCCTTGCTGGCCCCCCATCCGCAAGCCTCACAGGACGTCTCGGGAAATGTCACCGCGGGCGCGTCGCGCGCGCCCATAGCTCGAGGAGACGATCATGTTACGCAAACTCTCGCTTGCCGCCATCGCCGCGGTTTCGCTCGGTGCCGCCGCGCTCCCCCCGACCTCCGCCTCCGCCTGGGGTGGCGGGCATGGCGGCTGGCACGGTGGATGGCACCACGGCTGGTGGGGCGGCCCGCGCGTCATCGTCGGCGGCCCGGCCTATTACGGCGGTTATGGCTATGGCGGCGGCTGCTACGTGCGCCGCGTCGTGCCGACCCCGTGGGGCCCCCGCTGGCGCCTGGTCAACCGCTGCTACTGATCCATCGAATCTGTCGACTGCTCCCCTGACTTGCTTCTCGCCCCGGCCCTCGCGCCGGGGCTTTTTTTCAGGTCCGCCGGGGAACCCGGGCATATGACGGGGCCCACTACCTCAAGGCGAGAGCAAGGCGCGGAAACCAAATCAGGGGTCGCGACTTGTCATGGCGAGGAGCTACTCGAACACGCGAGGTGGAACTCGCCAAGAGATGTGCCATGACGATGACAATGAGCAAGATCGACAAGGACGCCGATCAGATTGATCACAAGACCTGCCGTTACATCTGCGATGCCGTAGGTGAACGGCTTCAGCAAAGCCTGCGGCCAGAGCCCGCGCTTTCGTCCCGCCTGCAGCAGCTCCTCGACGAGATGCAACGACGGGAAGGCGATCACCATTAGATGTTGAGGGTTGACCAGCAGCCCAATTGCGTTTTTGCAACAGCGTCCGGGAGAGATTTTACAAACAGACGGGTTGCGTTTGGCGGCGGGTCCGGTGACAACGCTGCATGCTCTCCATTACTGACATCTCGGTCCGGATCGCCGGACGGCTGTTGATCGATCACAGTTCGGTACAAATTGTGCCCGGAGCCCGCGTCGGATTTGTCGGCCGCAACGGCGTCGGCAAATCGACGCTGTTTCACGCCATCCGGGGCGACATCCCGACCGAGAGCGGCAGCATCGCGCTTCCGCCGCGCTGGCGTATCGGCAGCCTCGCGCAGGAAGCTCCCGACGGGCCCGAAAGCCTGATCAACGTCGTGCTGAAGGCCGATCTCGAGCGCGACGCGCTGCAGCGCGAGGCCGAGACGGCGCACGATCCGCACCGGATTGCCGAAATCCAGACCCGGCTGGTCGACATCGACGCCCATTCCGCGCCCGCCCGTGCCGCGGCGATCCTCTCCGGCCTGGGCTTCTCGACATCAGACCAGGCGCGGCCGTGCGCGGAATTTTCCGGCGGCTGGCGCATGCGCGTCGCGCTGGCGGCGACGCTCTTCTCCGCGCCCGACCTTCTGCTGCTGGACGAGCCGACCAACTATCTCGATCTCGAAGGCACGTTGTGGCTCGAGAACCATCTCGCCAACTATCCGCGCACGGTAATCGTGATCAGCCACGACCGCGATCTCCTGGACACCTCGGTCGATCAGATCCTGCACCTCGATCGCGGCAAGCTGACGCTCTACAAGGGCACCTATTCCTCGTTCGAGGAACAGCGCGCCGCGCGCGAACTGCTCGACGCCAAGCACGCCAAGCGGCAGGCCGATGAGCGCAAGCGCCTGCAGGATTTCGTCGACCGCTTCAAGGCCAAGGCATCGAAGGCACGGCAGGCGCAGTCGCGCGTGAAGATGCTGGAGCGGATGAAGCCGATCACCGCGCTGGTGACCCAGGATGTTCACGAGATCTCGTTCCCGGCACCGGAGAAGCTGCTGTCGCCGCCGATCATCGCGGTCGATGACGTCTCGGTCGGCTACGAGCCCGGCAAGCCCGTGCTCAATCGCGTGACGCTGCGCGTCGATACCGACGACCGCATCGCGCTGCTCGGGGCCAACGGCAACGGCAAGTCGACGCTGGTCAAGCTGCTGGCGGGCAAGCTCGCGCCGTTTGCCGGCAGGATCACGAGGGCCGACAAGCTGTCGGTCGGCTATTTCGCCCAGCACCAGGTCGACGAGCTCAATCTCGACGGCTCGCCCTATGATCACATCCGCAAGCTGATGCCGGAGGCGCCGGAGAGCAAGGTGCGCGGCCGCGTCGGCGCGATCGGTTTCTCCGGCAAGGCCGGCGACACGCTGGTGAGGAGCCTGTCGGGCGGCGAGAAGGCGCGGCTGCTGCTGGGGCTTGCCACGTTCTACGGCCCGAACATGATCATCCTGGACGAGCCGACCAACCATCTCGATATCGACAGCCGTGCGGCGCTGGCGGAGGCGATCAACGAATTCCCCGGCGCGGTCATGATGGTCTCGCACGATCGTTATCTGATCGAGGCCTGCGCCGACCGCCTGTGGGTCGTGGCAAACCAGACCGTGACGGCCTATGACGGCGATCTCGACGAGTATCGCCGCATGATCCTGTCGGCCAATGACGGCCGGCCGGCCTTGCGCGAGCGCGTCAAGGAGCCCGCCAAGCTGGAGCGCGCCCGCAATGAGAAGCGTGCTTCACCCAGGCAGCGGGTCGCGCAAGCCGAGGCCGAGATCGAGCGCATCAACGGCATCATCGCCAAGATCGATACCGCGCTCGCATTGCCCGATATTTTTACGCGCGACCCCAAGCAGGCCGCGCAACTGACCAAGGCGCGCGCCGGCGCCGAGAGCGCGCTACAGCGCGCCGAGGAAGACTGGCTGGAAGCCAGCGCCGAACTCGACGAAGCCGCGAATTAGATTTGACCCACCGGGGCGGTGCCGCATATTCGGTGTCGTCCCTGCGACAGCAGGGACCCATAACCACAGATGGTCATTGTTGCCCGATCGTCGAACGACGAGTCCCCTTAGCCACATCCGCCGCGGAGTATGGGTCCCTGCTCCCGTGCGCAATTGCGCATAGGCAGGAACGACGTGTGGAGGGAGCCAGGGCTCTCATTTCTTCCGGTATCATGCCCGCGCATGCAGGCATCGACCTGCCGCCGGCGAAAATGCTCTAGCCGTGCGAGGTCTTTTTCTTCTTCGGCTTGGCCTGCTTCGGCTCCGGCACAGGGTCCGCACCGCGCTCGACGGACGACAGGCGCCCTGAGGAGAAGGTGTAGATGCCGGCGCGCGCGCCACGCGACCAGGTCACGACCGCAACACGCTCGCCGCCCGGCCCATTGGACAGGTTCACACTGTCGGGAGCACCGATGCCGCGCACGACGTCGCATTCAGTGTGGCCGAGTGCAACGCTGCCGCCCGTTGGCTGCGGCGGCGGTGCACCGCCGGCCTGTGCGTTGGCATCGGCGGCGCCCGGCGGCGGTGCCATGCCTGGACAGCTGCCGTCGGCACTGACGAGATCGTCGTTCGTCACCGGCTTGTCCGGCGTCAGCGGCGGCGATTCGATCGAGATGTTGCGGATGAACACCCGCCCGGGACGCGAGAACCATTCCGCATCGCGCGAAAACAAGTCGGATCCGGCGCCCGAACAGCCGGCAAGTCCCGGTGCAAGCACCAGCAAGGCCAACAGAAACTTCCGACTGAATGTTCCGTCCTGCACGATCGACAAAGCTCCTACCCCTTCACCTAAGGGCTTGTCCGAACATCACTTTGCGGCATGACCGTGGCCCGCCCCAAGAAACGTCGAATTATCATTAATTAGTAGCTATCGCTATTGGCGCCGCTGCCAGCGTCCCCGCTCATCGGTCTGCCAATAGGTGACCTCGAAGCCGCGGGCCTTGCAAGCAGTCCAGCTTTCCCTGGCCGAGGCCACCGCGTCGGGATCGTCGCCATTGAACACGAGGACCACCCGCTCGTAGCTGTCGCAGTCGGCCGGCAGCGCCGCATTGTCGACCAGGAAGCGGACATTGGCCCGATTCGGGTTGCCCTCCTCGATCGACAGGATGATCGGCTGGTCCTGCGCGTCGGCAACGCGCGAGGTCGCGTGCGGCAGGAATGAATCGTCGCTGTAGGTCCACAGATGCGCGTCGAGCGTCTCGGTGCGCTCCTGCGACGTCGATTGCACGACCACGCGCCAACCGCGCTCGAGCGACTTCTCGAGCAGCGGCGGCAGCACGCTCTCCAGCGTCATGTTCTGCAGATGGTAGAACAGAACCTCGGTCATGCGCCGGCCGACACTCTATTTCCTGGCTTCATAATAGTCGGAGACCAGCCGCTCGAGCAGCCGGACGCCATAACCCGAACCCCAGCTCTGATTGATCTCGGTCTTCGGCGCGCCCATCGCGGTGCCGGCGATGTCGAGATGCGCCCACGGCGTGCCGTCGACGAAACGCTGCAGGAATTGCGCTGCCGTGATCGAGCCGCCGTTGCGCCCGCCGGTGTTCTTCATGTCGGCGAATTGCGAATCGATCTGCTTGTCGTATTCGGGACCGAGCGGCATGCGCCACACCTTCTCACCGGTCTCGAGGCCGACCTTGGCCAGGCGCTCGGCGAGTTCGTCATTGTTGGAGAACATGCCGGCGTGATCGGTGCCGAGCGCGACCATGATCGCGCCGGTCAGCGTGGCCAGATCGACCATGAATTTCGGCTTGAACTTCTTGGCAACGTACCAGAGCACGTCGGCGAGCACGAGGCGTCCCTCGGCGTCGGTGTTGATGATTTCGATGGTCTGGCCGGACATCGAGGTGACGATGTCGCCCGGACGCTGCGCATTGCCGTCGGGCATGTTCTCGACCAGGCCGATGGCGCCGACCACATTGACGCGGGCCTTGCGCGCCGCGAGCGCGTGCATCAGCCCGACCACGCAGGCCGCACCGCCCATGTCACCCTTCATATCCTCCATGCCGCCGGCCGACTTGATGGAGATGCCGCCGGTGTCGAAGCAGACGCCCTTGCCGACGAACGCGACCGGCGCCTCGCTCTTCTTGCCGCCGTTCCAGCGCATGATCACGGTGCGGCCGGGCCGCGCCGATCCCTGCGCGACGCCGAGCAGCGCGCCCATGCCGAGCTTGGTCATCGCCTTGACGTCGAGCACCTCGACGCTGACGCCGAGCTTGCGAAGCTGGCTGGCGCGGCGTGCGAATTCCTCGGGATACAGCACGTTCGGCGGCTCGTTGACGAGCTCACGCGCCAAATTCACACCATCGACGACGGAGGCTTCGGGCGCATACGCCTTCCTGGCGGCGGCAACATCGTCGACGGCGATCGAGACGTCGGCCCGCAGGGCGGCGTCCTCGCCGTCCTTCTTCTTGGTCTTGTAGCGGTCGAACTTGTAGGCGCGCAGACGGATGCCGGTGGCGATCGCGGCGGCCTGGCCGGCGGCCATCGCGGCATCGGGCAGTTCCGCGATCACGGTCATCGAACCGCTGCCGGCATTGAGCTTGCCGGCCACCGCGCCGCCAAACTTGAGGAAATCCTTCGCCTTGAGGTCGGCTGCCTTGCCGGTGCCGATCACGATCAGCCGCTCGACCTTGATTCCCTCCGGCGCCAGGATGTCGAGGATCGCCCCGCTCTTGCCCTTGAACTGGTTGGCGGCCGCAGCCCGCTTGACCGTCTCGGCGGCGGCTCCCAGCGCCTTCCGGGTGGCGGCTCCCAGCTTCAATTGCTCGTCGCAAAAGGCGACCAGAATACCGCGAGCGGACGCGGAGAATGGGACAAAGCCGACCTTGACGGCGTCGGACATAGGAAAATCCTCCAGAACTCAGGGTGTTGCTCGGACCTGAGGCGGTCCTTCCGGCACGCGGGGTGAGCATTGCGATGGCGGTCCGGAACCAGCCCGGACCGGGCTTGTCACGCACTATGACCCGTCGGCTGCGTCGCTGCCAAGCGCCGGAGTGGCCGGAAGGCCACAAAAGCGATTAATTAACCATAAATTAAGCGTGCCTTGGCCCGGCCATTTTGTTGACGGATCAAAGGGATGGTAGTGAGAGAGTGACTAGAGAGTGAGCCGGACGGGTCCGCGGCTCGACCATAGGGGAACCCAAGTCGGATCGTAGCCATGTCGTTCTGTGAGCCAAGGAGTTGCCAGACATATTTGTCTTCCTAAGACCGCTTGGCCTCCGACTTCATCTTTAAAACGACGCTGGCGTCGTTTGCGCTTGTCCTGGTCAGCCTCACCGGCGTGATCTGGATTACGCAGGCGCTGCGCGGCATCGACCTGATGACCAGCCAGGGTCAGACCATCCTCACCTTCCTTGGCATCACCGGTCTCGTGATTCCCGCCCTGGTGCTGATCATCGCCCCGATCGCGCTGATGATTGCGATCTCCCATACGCTGAACAAGCTCGCGACCGATTCCGAAATCATCGTCATGAACGCGGCGGGCTTCTCGCCGATCCGGCTGTTCCGGCCGTTCTTCCTTGCCACCTGCGTGGTAGCCGCTCTGGTCGCCTTCATCGGCGCCTATCTCGCCCCCGACGGCATGCGCCGAATCAAGCAGTGGGACGCCGAGATCACCGCCGACGTGCTGACCAACATCCTGCAGCCCGGCCGCTTCGCCCAGCTCGACCAGAACCTGACGATTCGTATCCGCGAGCGCCTGCCCGGCGGCGTGCTCGGCGGCGTCTTCGTCGACGATCGCCGCGATCCGCAGGAGCGCGTCACCATCATCGCCGACCACGGCACCGTGCAGAAGACCGATCGAGGTTCGTACCTCGTGCTCTATGACGGCAATCTGCAACGGTTCGAGGTTGGCAAGCGCGATCCGGCGCTGGTCGCATTCGCCCGTTACGCCTTCGACATGTCGAAATTCTCGCAGGGCCGCGACGTCACCCTCGGGATTCGCGAGCGCTATCTCTGGGAGCTGATGTGGCCGGACGAGGAAGACAAGACCTATCAGCAGCTGTCGGGCCAGTTCTTCGCGGAGCTGCATGATCGCTTCATGGCGCCGATCTATCCATTTGCGTTCGCTGCCCTCACCTTCGCCTTCCTCGGCGCGCCGCGCACCACGCGCCAAAGCCGCAATTTCTCGATCGGCGGCTCGGTATTCGCGGTGTTCGGCCTGCGCATGGTCGGGTTCGCCTGCTCCGTCATGGCGGTGAAGACGCCGCTCGCGGCGCTGGTGCAGTATCTGATGCTGTTCGGCGGCATCGGCATCGGCATCTGGATGATCGTCGGCGGCGTGGTCGTCGAACCGCCGCCGCGGCTGATGGAAGCGATCAACAGGAACAACGAGCGCATTGCGCGCCTCTTCCGGAGGCCGGCAACCGCATGAGCATGGTCACAAACACGCTCGGGCGTTATTTCGCCGGCCGCTTCGTGGTCGCGGCGGTGGGCGTGTTCGCGGGCATCTTCGTGCTGCTCGTGCTGGTCGACTACATCGAGATGGTGCGCAAGACGTCGGGCCTCGTCTCGGCCTCCGCGATCACGGTGGCGGAGACTTCGCTATTCAGGGTGCCGCAGCTGCTCGAGAAGCTGATGCCATTCTGCGTGCTGATCGGCGCGATGACCTGCTACCTCGCTTTGTCGCGGCGGCTGGAGCTCGTCGTGGCCCGCGCCGCCGGCGTCTCGGCCTGGCAATTCATCTCGCCGGCGTTGGCCAGTGCGATCATGCTCGGCATCTTCGCGACCACCGCCTACAATCCGGTATCGGCCAATCTGCGCGAGCTGTCCAAACGGATGGAAGCCGAGCTGTTCGGCTCGGCGCCCGGCGGCGGCATTCAGGACGCGTCCGGCTTCTGGCTGAACCAGATCAACGACGAGGGTCAGGCGATCATCAATGCGGCCCGCAGCGAGCAGCAGGGCGTCCGGCTGACCGGCCTCACCGTGTTCCGATTCGACACGGCGCTCCAGTTCAAGGAGCGAATCGAAGCGCGCGAAGCGGCGCTCGAAGACGGCCGTTGGGTGTTCAAGGGAGTACGCCGATTCACCCTCGATAAGCCTCCGGTGGATCAGGACACCTTCTACCTGACCACCACCCTTACCCCGGCACAGGTGCGCAACAGTTTCTCCACCCCGGAAACTGTGTCCTTTTGGCAACTGCCGAACTACATCCGTTCGTCGGAGAGCTCAGGGTTCGCGACGGCTGGCTATCGCTTGCAGTATCACAAGCTCATCGCACAGCCGTTTTTGCTGGCTGCGATGGTGATGTTGGCGGCTTCTGTGAGCCTCCGCTTCTTTCGGATGGGCGGCGTGCAGAAGATGGTTTTGAGTGGCGTGGGCGCAGGCTTTCTGCTCTACGTGCTGTCGAAAGTAACTGAAGATTTGAGCAAGGCTGAGTTGATGCATCCCATCGCTGCGGCGTGGTTGCCCGTCGTTGTGGGCAGCCTCACCGGTTTCTTAGCCTTGCTGTACCAGGAGGACGGGTAGTGGCTATCGTCGCCGCCCGCCAGTTGAGGTCGCCTGCTCTCGGGCGGCGCAGTGTCCTGCGCCGTCAACGGAGCCGCATGGCCGCGTTTGGCGTTTCGATCTCAGCTCTCCTCGCCGCGTTCGTCGTGGTCAGCGCGCTCGATGTTGTCGCGTCGACGCCGGCTGCCGCTCAGGCGTTCACCTACAATCCGCGTCCGCCGAAGCCGCCCCGCCCGCCGGCCAAGAATGACGGGCAGATGCTCGTTCAAGCGACCGAGGTCGATTACGACTACAACAACCAGCGCATCTCGGCCGTCGGCAACGTCCAGATGTTCTACAACGGCACCAGCGTCGAGGCCGACAAGGTCATCTACGACCAGAAGACCAAGCGTCTTCATGCCGAAGGCAACATCCGCATGACCGATGCGGAAGGCAAGATCACCTACGCCAACATCATGGATCTCAGCGACGACTACCGCGACGGTTTCGTCGATTCGCTGCGCGTCGACACTGAAGACCAGACCCGCATGGCGGCGACCCGCGCCGATCGGTCCAGCGGCAATTACACGGTGTTCGACAACGGCGTTTATACCGCCTGCGCTCCCTGTAAGGATGATCCGAAGAAGCCGCCGCTCTGGCAGGTCAAGGGCGCGCGCATCATCCATAACCAGACCGAGAAGATGCTCTATTTCGAGAACGCCCAGCTCGAATTCTTCGGCGTTCCGATGGCCTATCTGCCCTACTTCTCGACGCCCGATCCGACCGTGAAGCGCAAGAGCGGCTTCCTGATGCCGGGCTTCACCACGTATTCGGCGTTCGGCGTCGGCGTCGAAATCCCCTATTACTTCGCGCTCGCGCCGGACTTCGACGCAACCTTCAATCCGCGCATCACGTCGAAGCAGGGCGTGCTCTTCCAGGGCGAATTCCGTCAGCGTCTGTCGAACGGCGCCTATCAGATCCGGCTCTACGGCATCGACCAGCTCGATCAGGACGCCTTCAAGGGCCAGCCCGGTGACCGCCAGTTCCGCGGCGGTATCGAGACCAAGGGTCAGTTCGCGCTGAACGACAAATGGACCTGGGGCTGGGACGGCGTGTTGCTGTCCGACTACTACTTCATGTCCGATTACCGGTTGGCCCAGTACAAGGACCCGTTCGGATCGTTCCTGTCGCTGCCAACCGAGGCGATCTCGCAACTCTATCTGACCGGCGTCGGCAACCGCAGCTTCTTCGACGCACGCGCGATCTATTATCTCAGCTACTCGGGCAACCAGAACCAGGTTCCGGTGGTCGCGCCTGTCATCGACTACAACAACGTGATCAACAGCCCGATCTTCGGTGGCGAGTTCAGCTACAAGGTGAACTTCACCAACCTGACCCGCGAAACCGCGGTGTTCGACCCGATCACGGCACAGGCCGCCAACCCCCTTAACCCGTTGTGCACGACCACGTCCGCTGATCCGATGGCGCGGACGCCGTCGCAGTGCCTGCTGCGCGGCATGCCGGGCACCTACACAAGGCTGACCGCCGAGGCGCAGTGGCGCAAATCCTATACCGACCCGCTCGGCCAGATCTGGACGCCGTTCGTCGGCGTCCGCGCCGATGCCATCAACGCCGACATCTCGAACCAGCCGGGCGTTTCCAACTTCCTGCCGGTCGGCGACACCCAGACGGTCCGCCTGATGCCGACCGTCGGCTTCGAATACCGCTACCCCTTCATCAACGTGCAGCCGTGGGGCACGACGACCATCGAGCCGATTGCGCAGGTCATCATCCGGCCAAACGAGCCCGACGCCGGCAAGCTTCCGAACGAGGACGCGCAGAGCCTGGTGTTCGATACCTCGAACCTGTTCGCGGTCGACAAGTTCTCCGGCTACGACCGCGTCGAGGGCGGCAGTCGCGCCAATGTCGGCGTGCAGGCCACCACGCAGTTCGATCGCGGCGGCAGCGTCAAGGCGATGTTCGGACAGTCCTACCAGATGTTCGGATTGAACTCGTTCGCGGTCGCGGACGTCACCAACACCGGCGTCGACTCCGGCCTGCAGAATCCGCGCTCGGACTATGTCGCCAGCCTCGCCTACTCGCCCAACCGCACCTACACGTTCAGCGTCCGCTCGCGGATGGACGAGGCGACCTGGAACATCAACCGGTTCGAGGCCCAGGCCAGCGCGAACTTCGACCGCTGGTCGGTCAGCCTGATGTACGGCGACTATGCCGCGCAGCCGGAACTTGGCTATTTGACGCGCCGCGAAGGCATCCTCGCCAGCGGATCGATCAAGGTGGCGGCGAACTGGGTGGTTCAGGGCGCGGCGCGCTGGGACCTTGAAGCGAACAAAATCAACCAGTACGCGTTCGGCGCGGGCTATGTGGACGACTGCTTCGTGCTGGCCGCCAACTATGTCACGTCCTATACCTATCAGGCGGGCTCGACGCCGCCCGTCCTCAGTCACGCGTTCATGTTCCAGATCGGGCTGCGGACGATCGCCCAAACCTCCACGACCAGCAGTTCGGCTGGCATGCAGTAGCGAGCGAGCGGTCTGGCGGGGGGGCGTGGATTGCCTGCAGGCCTGTGGCTCCGGCTTGAATTGGTTTAAACGGCTGACATGACGATAATGACGACCGCTAGCCTGCCAACGCGCCGCTATCAGCTAGTGTTGAGTTTCCTGCTGGCTCTTTTCCTCCTGCTTGGAGGCGGTGCGCGACTGCATGCCCAGACCATCGCCGTGATGGTCAATGGCGAGCCCATCACCAATTACGACATCGAGCAGCGCGCCAAGCTGAACGCGCTGACCGGCGGCAAGACCCCCGATCGGAAGACCGTCCTCGACGAACTGATCGACGAGAAGCTGAAGATCAAGGAAGCCAAGAAATTCGGCGTCGATCCCTCCGCCGGCGATATCGACCAGTCCTTCGGCGGCATGGCGCAGCGGATGCGGCTTTCCGGCGACCAGCTCACCAAGGTGCTCGAGGGCAAGGGCATCCGCCCGGACACGCTGAAGCAGCGCATCAGGGCCGACATGGTCTGGACCAGCCTGGTCCGCGGCCGCTTCAAGGAAAGCCTGCAGGTTGGCGAAAAGGACGTCGCCAACGCGGTCAAGGAGACCGGAGGGACGGCTGAGGCCGAGGCATTCGAATACAGGATGCAGCCGGTCGTTCTGATCGTGCCCCGCGGCGCGCCGCAGTCGGAGTTCGAGGGGCGCCGCAAGGAAGCGGACAGCCTGCGCGAGCGCGTCACCAGCTGCGAGGAAGCCAACACCTCCTTCAAGTCGATGCGCAACGCCGCGATCCGCGAGATCGTCGTGAAGACCTCGGCCGACCTGCCGCAGTCGCTGCGCGACATCCTGGACAAGACCCCGGTCGGCCACCTCACCCCTCCAGAGGTCACCAAGCAGGGCATCGAAATGGTCGCCCTCTGCGGCCGGAAGGCAACCACCGTCGACACGCCGAAGAAGCGTGAGATGCGCGACAAGATGTACGTGCAGAAGTACGAGGCGAAGTCGAAGGCCTATCTGCAGGAAGTCCGGAAAGCCGCGATGATCGAATATCCAGGCGGGCGATGATCGACTATCGTTGACGCATGGCTCAACCTCTCGCACTGACATCCGGCGAGCCCGCAGGCATCGGCCCCGATATCACGCTCGCCGCATGGCTGCGACGCCGCGAACTCCATCTCCCGCCGTTCTATCTGCTCGGCGACCGTGCCGCGCTTGCCGAACGCGCCAAGACGCTCGGGCTTGCCGTCGAATTGGCCGAGGTCAGCGCCGAGGAGGCATCCGCGACGTTCGCACGCGCCCTCCCCGTCGTTGCGACCGGCAAGGCGGCGAAGGCGCTACCGGGCCAGCCCGACGGCACGAGTGCGGATGCGGCGCTGGCGTCGATCCGGCAGGCCGTCGCCGATGTCGCCGCTGGCAAGGCCAGCGCCGTCGTCACCAATCCGATCGCCAAGAACGTGCTGTACCGCGCCGGCTTCCGGCATCCCGGCCACACAGAGTTCTTGGCCGAGCTCGCCGCAAGCGGCGGGCGCGCGCCGCAGCCGGTGATGATGCTGTGGTCGCCGGCGCTCGCCGTCGTCCCGGTGACGATCCATGTGTCGGTCCGCGAGGCGCTGGCGCAATTGACGACCGACTTGATCGTGTCAACCGCTCGGATCGTGGTCGCGGACATGAAGGCGCGGTTCGGCCTCGCGGCGCCGCGGCTCGCCATTGCCGGCCTCAATCCGCATGCCGGTGAAGACGGCACGCTCGGCATGGAAGACGTCGAGATCGTCGCGCCCGCGGTCGAGATCCTGCGCCGCGATGGCATTGCCGTCCGAGGCCCGCTGCCGGCCGACACCATGTTCCACGCAGCCGTGCGCAAGACCTATGACTGCGCGATCTGCATGTATCACGACCAGGCGCTGATCCCGATCAAGACCGTCGCGTTCGAGGACGCCGTCAACGTCACGCTGGGACTGCCGTTCATCCGGACGTCGCCCGATCACGGCACCGCATTCGATATCGCCGGCACCGGCAAGGCCAATCCGTCGAGCCTGATCGCCGCCCTCCGGCTCGCCGCGCGCATGGCCGCGGCATCAAGCTAAGTGAGCACGATCGACGATCTGCCGCCGCTGCGCGACATCATTCGCGAGCATTCGCTGTCGGCGCGCAAATCGCTGGGCCAGAATTTTCTGCTCGATCTCAACCTGACGGCGCGCATTGCCCGCGCCGCGGGCCCGCTGGAAGACTCCACCGTGATCGAGGTCGGGCCCGGTCCCGGCGGCTTGACGCGCGCGCTGCTCGCGCTGGGCGCCAGACGCGTGATCGCCATCGAGCGCGACGAGCGGGCGCTGGCCGCGCTCGACTACATCGCCAAGCGCTATCCCGGCCGCATCGAGATTGTGCATGGCGACGCGCAGCACTTTGACCCGCGTCCCTTGCTCGATGGGGCCAAGGCCAAGATCATCGCCAACCTGCCCTACAACATCGCGACCCAGCTCTTGGTCGACTGGCTGTCGATCGAGCCGTGGCCGCCCTGGTACGATATGATGGTCCTGATGTTCCAGCGCGAGGTCGCCGAGCGCATCGTCGCCCATGAGGACGAGGAGGCGTATGGCCGGCTCGCGGTGCTCGCCAACTGGCGCGCCGAGACCAAGATCTTGTTCGACATCTCGCCCGCGGCCTTCGTGCCGCAACCGAAGGTCACGTCCTCGGTGGTACGACTGATACCGCGCGCCGCGCCCGAGCCGTGCGACCGCCGCATGCTCGAGCAGGTCGCGGCCGCCGCCTTCGGCCAGCGCCGCAAGATGCTGCGCCAGAGCCTGAAATCGCTGTCGGTCGATCCGGCGCAGCTTGCTGCCGCAGCCGGTATCGACGCGACACGGCGCGCCGAAACCATTCCGGTCGCGGGCTTTGTTGCCATGGCCCGGGAATTGGCCGATATACGGGCCACAAAATAGAACAACAGGAGAAAACGTAATGGCGCGTATGGTTCGCCAATCCCTCGTCAAATTCGATGCACCGCTGTGCGAAACCATCGTCGATACGCCGAAGCCCCAGGGACGCGAAGTGCTGGTGCGCATCGAGCGCTGCGGCCTGTGCCATTCCGATCTCCACATCCAGGACGGCTACGCCGATCTCGGCGGCGGCAAGAAGCTCGACACCACCCGCGGCATGACCCTGCCCTTCACGCTCGGCCATGAGATCGCGGGCGTGGTCGACGAGGTCGGCCCCGATGCGCCGAAGGATCTGATCGGGACGAAGAAGGCCGTCTTCCCGTGGATCGGCTGCGGCCAGTGCCGCGACTGCCTCGCCGGCGACGAGAATCTCTGCGTCAAGCAGCGCTTCCTCGGCGTCTCGATCGACGGCGGCTTCGCCACCCACGTGCTGGTGCCCGACGCAAAATACCTGCTCGATTACGATCCGCTGCCGGTCAACCAGGCCGCCACCCTGATGTGCTCCGGCGTCACCGCCTACGGCGCGCTGAAGCGCCTGGTCGATCGTCCGCGCCAGCGCAATTTGCTGCTGATCGGCCTCGGCGGCGTCGGCATGATGGGCCTGTCATTCGCGCAGGCGATGTTCAAGCAGCCGATCACGGTTGCCGATCTCAGCCCCGCGGCGCGCGAGACCGCGCTGAAGAATGGCGCGGCGGCCGCCTATGACCCGGCAGAGCCCGATGTCGTCAAGCGCATGCTGAAGGAGAGCGACGGTGGCTTCGACGGCGTCGTCGACTTTGCCGGCAACGAGAAGTCGATGGCGTTTGCGGTGTCGACGGTCGCGCGCGGCGGCAAGATCGTGGTGTCCGGCCTGATGGGCGGCCAGTTCACGCTGCCGATGGTGCAGTGGGTGTACAAGCGCATGACCATCGAAGGCTTCATGGTGGGCACGCTGGCCGAAGGTCAGGAATTGATGGCGCTCGCCCGCGCCGGCAAGATCAAGCCGACGCCGATGAAGGAAGAGCCGATGGCCGACGTCCAGAAATGGATCGACGAGTTGCGCGCCGGCAAGGTCGTGGGACGCATCGTCCTGAAAAACTAGAGCATGATCCGGAAAAGTGTGACGCGGTTTTCCGAAAGATCATGCTGAGACATGACGTCCCGCCGGTGCTGCTACCGCCGGCGGGACGCGGCCGCTCCGATGGAACCTGACAGTCGTGTTCCACGGCCACCGGCCCGCCGCAATTGCGGCACCCCGCGAGCCCCAATTAAGCCCTACCCGTTCCGGATTTGCGGCGCATTGCGACCCAACTCTTTGCCGAGATTGGGATCTCCAGCGTTTGCGTAAAAAAAGAGATACCGGGGACGCGTATGTCAAATCGTTCAGCGAAATTCGCTGCGGCGCTTGCCGCCAGCATGCTGGCCGGCGCCAGTTTCGGCGCCATGGCCCAGACCGCCGCCAATACGGCCAATAGCACCAACACGGCGGACACCTGTCTGTCCGCGCCCAAGGGAACCGCGCCTGCGGGAAGCCACTGGTTCTACCATCTCGATCGCAGCAAGAAGAAGTGCTGGTATCTCGGCGAGGCCAAGAACAAGGCGGCCAAGACGGCGACCGCGACCGCACAACAGCCGCCAACGGCAGCCGCGCCCGATACCGCAACGGCCGACGCGACGCCGCCACAGAGCCAGCCGGCGCCACAGAGCCAGCCCGCGCCGCAGCAGCCGGCGATGCGCAAATCCGTCGCCGATGCCCATGCCGAATGGCCCTCACCGCAGGTCGCGGCCGTGCCTGCGCCAAGCGCCGACGCCACCCAGGCCGGTGGAACGGCAGCCGCGACCGATCCGGCAGCACCGGGTGCCAACGCCCAGCCGTCCGACGTGAACGCCAGGTGGCTGGATGCCTCGAGCATGGCCGGAACCAACGGAACCCGGCGCGCCGCGGACCCGCCGACCGTGGTCGCGCAGGCTGACGCGACACCGCAACAGGCGGCCGCGCCGGCGCCTGCCGCCACAGCCGAGGCGTCGGTGGAGAAATCATCGTCGACGCAGATGTTGCTGATCGTGATGGTTGGAGCGCTGGCGCTGGCCGGCATGGTCAGCGCGCTGGTGTTCGGGCTGACCCGCAGGCGCTCGGCGCCCTACCAGACCGAGGACGAGTGGCACGCGCCGTGGGATTCGCTGCACACCGAGCCGGCGCCCCCGATGGCAGTTGTCAGCCGGGACCGTCCGCTGCGTCTGTCCGAGGCTGCGCCGCGCCGCGCCGAGACACCCGTGCCGCGCCATGCCGAGACGCCTCCCGCTCCACGCCGCGCCGAGACGTCGGCTGCTCGCCGGGAGACTGCGCGCGATCGGGATCAAAGAGAGCAGGACAACAAGCAGATCGCCGCAATGCTGCAGCGGCTTGCGCGCAGCGCTGCGAACTAGAGTGCGCTGAAGGAAATGACCGTGATGCGATCCCCCGCGATCGCGTCACGGCTTCAACCTGCTACTTCTCGAGCTGACGCTGCAGGCCGCGCACGAATTCGGTGAGGCCGGTGCGGCGCTCGCGCTTGAGGCGCTCGGCCTTCAGGATCGACTGCACCTCGGCAAAGGCGTCGTCGACATTGTGGTTGACGACGATGTAGTCGTATTCCGCCCAATGGCTCAGTTCATGACTGGCGCGGCTCATCCGTCCGCGGATGACCTCTTCCGAATCCTGCGCCCGGGTATGCAGCCGTTTCTCGAGATCGGCGGCCGACGGCGGCAGGATGAACACCCGCACCACATCGGCGCTGGCTTTCTGGTGGAGCTGTTGGGTGCCCTGCCAGTCGATATCGAACAGAACATCCTGCCCCACCGATAGGGCGGCCTCGACCGGCGCACGCGGCGTGCCATAGCGGTTGTCGAATACGGTGGCCCATTCGAGCAGTTCACCCTGCTCGACCATCGTCTCGAACTTCTTCTTGTCGACGAAGAAATAGTCGCGGCCCTCGACCTCGCCCGGCCGCATCGGCCGCGTCGTCGCCGACACCGACATCTTCAGGCCCGGCTCGCGCTCCAGCAGCATGCGCGACAGCGTGGTCTTGCCGGCGCCCGAGGGCGACGACAGGACGAACATCAGTCCGCGCCGCTCAACGCCGTCAAAACCCTGCGCCGTCATCATTCACTCCAGATTCTGGACCTGTTCGCGGAACTGCTCGACCACGTTCTTCATTTCAAGCCCGGTGTTGGTCAGCTCGACGTCATTCGACTTCGAGCAGCAGGTGTTCACCTCGCGATTGAATTCCTGGGCGAGGAAGTCGAGCCGGCGTCCGACCGGACCGCCCTTACCGATCATCTCGCGTGCCTGGGCGATGTGCGAGGCGATGCGGTCGAGCTCCTCGCGGATGTCGGCCTTGGTGGCGATCAGGATCGCCTCCTGGTTCAGGCGGTCGGCATCGAAGCGGTCGGAGGTCTCGAGCAGGGCCGCGATCTGCTCGGCAAGCCGCGCCTTGATCGCCTCGGGCTTGCGGCCGGGAGCGGTCTCGGCGCGCCTGGCGAGCCGCTCGATCTCGTCCATCCGCTGCATCAGGATCTGCCCCAGCGCATCGCCCTCGCGGCGGCGCATCTCGACAAGGCTGCCGAGCGCCTGCTCGAAGGCCATCGCCGCCGCCTCGCGCGCGGCCTTGTCCTCGTCCTCGTTGCTCTCGGGCTCGACCACCTCGATGACGCCCTTGATGCCGAGCAGTCCGTCGATGCTCGGTGCCACCGCGTCGATCCGCTGCGCGAGCGTGCCTGCGACCTTCACCACGGCGGCGAGCACGTCCTCATTGATCCGGATCGTCTGCGCCGCGTCGGTGCGCTTGACGCTGAGATTGGCGTAGACCGTGCCGCGCGACAGCAGCTCACCGGCCCGTTTCTTGGCAAGCGCTTCCAGTTCGTCCCAGCCCGGCGGAAGCCGCAACCGCAGGTCAAAGCCCTTGGCATTGACCGACTTCAGCTCCCACTCGAACGTGTAGGGACCGCTTGCGCCATGGCTTCGGGCAAAGCCAGTCATGCTCGACAGCGCCATCGCGTGAACTCTCCAACAGAAGGATATGGGACTCACCCGGAGCCTGCGAGACTCGTGGGGAGCCGGTGCGACCTTAAAACGGATTCCGTGAAAGTGGAATTACGTTCCACCTCCGGAAACGCAGAGCTACAGCATGATCCGGAAAAGTGTGAAGCGGTTTTCCGAAAGATCGTGCTCAAACAAGAAGCTAAAGCGCGACGATCGCATCGCGCTTTAGCGCTGCACCACCGGCGGCGAATTGGTCTGCTGGGCTGCGCCCTGCCGACCGCGCGGCGGCTTCTTTTGATTGGTGGGCTTCGGCGTCGTCGCCGTGGGATTGGTGTCGGCGCCGGGCGCCGCGGCGGCAGGCGCCGGATCATCCGCGGGCTCGACCGTGTCGTTCTGGATCTGCTTCTCCGACGCGCGCAGCTTGGCGACGTTCTTCGCGTGCTGGTCGTAGGTTTCGGTGAAGGCGTGGCCGCCGGTTCCATCGGCGACGAAGAACAGGTCGCGGGTGCGCGCCGGGTTCGCGGTCGCCTCCAGCGAGGCGCGGCCGGGATTGGCGATCGGTCCGGGCGGCAGGCCGTCGATCACATAGGTGTTGTAGGGCGACGGCTGCGTGATCTCGCTACGCTTGATCGGACGGCCCAGCGTTCCCTTGCCGCCCACCAGTCCGTAGATGATGGTCGGATCGGACTGCAGCTTCATCCGCTGGCGCAGGCGGTTGACGAACACGGCGGCCACGCGACTGCGCTCGTCGGCGCGGCCGGTTTCCTTCTCGACGATCGAGGCCAGCGTCACCAGCTGGTCCGGCGATTTCAGCGGCGTGTCGGTGTTGCGGCGTTCCCAGATTTCGGCGAGCACGCGCTTCTGCGCCTGCTGCAAGCGCTGGATCACCTGGTCGCGCGTGGTGCCGCGCGGGAATTTGTAGGTTTCCGGCAGCAGCGTGCCCTCGCGCGGGATCTCGCGCACCGAGCCGGTGAAGATGTCGTTGTCGGACAGCCGCGTCACGATCTGCTCGGAAGTCAGGCCTTCCGGTATCGTGATGGCGTGCTGCACCACCTTGCCGTCGACGATGGTGGCGATGACGTCGCGCAGGCTGGCATTCTTCTGGAACGAATATTCGCCGGGCTTGAGATCGGAGCTTGCCTTCAGCGCGAACACGCCGCCGATGAAGACCCACGGATTGACGTTGATGATGCCCTCACGCGAGAGCACGTCGGCGATGTCACGCTTGCCGGCGCGCGCCGGGATGTTGACGATCTTGTCTTCCTGCAGCGGTCCCGGCGATTCCAGCGCCTGCTTGCCGTAGTAATACGTCGCTCCGGCGCCGATCATCAGGATGATCAGGATGGTGAAGATGGCATTGCCGACGATCACGAAGGGATTGCGGGCGCGATCCGAGCGCTTGGGCGGCGGCGGAAGCTGTTCGGGCTCCAGCGCGGCGCGTGGACTCCTCGGTGAAATGGGCGGCCTCTCACTCATCGATGCAAACCAATATCCTGCCGGTTGAATCGTGGCCGGACAAACCCCTGCCCTGCCAATAGCATACGCCCGCTATTAGGAGTCACCGCGGAATACGGCAAAACGGTGGACTAGTTCTAAAGACCTACTAATTGGTCACGCGCTGCACGATCACGGAGGCGTTTGTGCCGCCGAAACCGAAGGAATTGGACAGCGCCACATTGACGTCACGCTTGCGCGACGTATGCGGCACAAGATCGATCGCCGTTTGCACCGACGGATTGTCGAGATTGATGGTCGGCGGCACCACGTTATCGCGAATCGCCAGGATCGCGAAGATCGCCTCGATCGCGCCGGCCGCACCGAGCAGATGTCCGGTGGCGGACTTGGTCGACGACATCGAAACCTTCGAGGCCGCATTGCCGAGCAGACGCTCGACCGCGCCGAGCTCGATCTCGTCGCCGACCTGCGTCGAGGTGCCGTGTGCATTGATGTAGTCGAGGTCGGATGCCGCGAGGCCGGCGCGCTTCAGCGCCATGCTCATGCTGCGGAAGCCGCCGTTGCCGTCGGGCGGCGGCGAGGTGATATGGAAGGCATCGCCCGACAGGCCATAGCCGGTGACCTCGGCATAGATCTTCGCGCCGCGGCGCTTCGCGTGCTCGTATTCCTCGAGCACGAGGACGCCGGCGCCCTCGCCCATCACGAAGCCGTCGCGATCCTTGTCGTACGGCCGCGATGCCTTTTGCGGGGTGTCGTTGAAGCCGGTGGACAGCGCACGCGCCGCGCAGAAGCCGGCGATGCCGATGCGCGAGATCGGCGATTCGGCGCCGCCGGCGACCATCACCTCGGCATCGCCGAGCGCGATCAGCCGCGCTGCGTCGCCGACCGCATGCGCGCCGGTCGAGCACGCCGTGACCACCGCATGATTGGGCCCCTTCAGGCCGTGCTCGATCGAGACGTAACCAGAGGCCAGATTGATCAGGCGGCCCGGAATGAAGAAGGGAGAGACCCTGCGCGGTCCGCGCTCCTTCAGCAGCACCGCCGTCTCGGCAATGCCGGTGAGGCCGCCGATGCCGGAGCCGATCATCGTGCCGGTGGCGAACTGGTCCTCATCCGACTTCGGATGCCAGTTGGCATCGTCCAGCGCCTGCTTGGCCGCGCACATCGCATAGAGGATGAAGTCGTCGACCTTTCGCTGGTCCTTCGGCTCCATCCACTGATCGGGATTGAAGGTGCCGTTGGAGCCGTCGCCGCGCGGAATGTAGCAGGCGACCTGGCTCGGCAGGTCGGACACGTCGAACGTGTCGATCGTCTTGCCGCCGCTGTCTCCGGCGAGGATGCGCGCCCAAGTTGCGTCAACGCCGCAGCCGAGCGGTGTAAGCATGCCCAGCCCCGTGACGACAACTCGTCTCATTTCCACGTCTCCGGCCAGCAATGCGCGGCTGATAATAAGAAGCCGGGGGACCGCTCGATCGCAGTCCGTCCGGCCCCGTCAAATTCGCGATCGGCGTCAGCTCTTCGCGTTCTTCTCAAGAAACTTGGTCGCGTCGCCGACGGTCAGAATCGTCTCCGCCGCGTCGTCGGGAATCTCGCAACCGAATTCTTCTTCGAATGCCATCACGAGCTCGACCGTGTCGAGGCTGTCGGCGCCGAGGTCATCGATGAAGCTCGCGCTATCGACCACCTTCTCGGGTTCGACACCAAGGTGCTCGACCACAATCTTCTTAACCCGCTCGCCAATCTCACTCATCGTTCAACCTCGTTGTTCCATTGGACCCGACCCCAAGACGATACGAGCCATCGTGGTCGTCTCGATTACTCAGTCGCGCATAGTCTTGATTCGGCCCGGTCGTAGCCGACTAAAGCCCCGGCGAACGGCAGGCGTCGCCACGCCAATATACAGGGTTTCAAAATCCTGCAATGGCGTTCTTTGCCCATCCATGGGGGGTTCAGCTACCATACTTCCAAAGCCTTGACTACACGCCTGAACCGGCTCTCGAAAACGGCTTTTCGCCGCATTGCGAGAGCCAGCAAGCAGCTCAAATCATAGCCATCCCGCCGTTGACGTGAATCGTCTGTCCGGTGACGTAGGCGGCCTCGTTCGAGGCCAGATAGACCGCCGCAGCGGCGATGTCCTCAGGCGTTCCGAGGCGCGCCGCAGGAACCTTCGCCAGGATGGTTTCGCGCTGCTTGTCGTTGAGCGCATCCGTCATCGGCGTCTTGATGAAACCCGGCGCGATGCAATTGGCGGTCACGCCGCGCTTGGCGTATTCGGCGCCCAGCGTCTTGATCAGGCCGATGATGCCGGCCTTCGACGCGGTGTAGTTGCCCTGCCCCGGATTGCCGGTGACGCCGACGATCGAGGTGATCGCGATGATGCGGCCGAAGCGCTTGCGCATCATCAGTTTGGTCGCGGCGCGCGCCAGGCGGAACGTCGCGGTCAGGTTGACCGCGATCACGTCGTCCCAGTCCTCGTCGCGCAGCTGCACGAACAGGTTGTCGCGGGTGATGCCGGCGTTGGCGATCAGGATGTCGACCTGTCCCATCGCAGCTTCCGCTGCCGGCACCAGCGCCTCGACATCATCCTTGCTGGAGAGATTGCAGGGCAGCACGTGCACGCGCTCGCCGAGCTTGGCCGCAAAGCCATCCAGCACCTCACGCCGCGTTCCCGAGATCGCCACCGTCGCGCCCTGCGCATGCAGCGCCTGCGCGATCGCACCGCCGATGCCGCCGGTTGCGCCCGTGACGAGCGCCGTCTTGCCAGTCAGATCAAACATCGAATTCTCCTTCCGGCTGCTTCAAGCCGAAGCTGTGAGCGCGTCCTTGGCCGCAGCAATATCGTTCGGACCGCCGACTGACACGCCGACCGCGCCGTCGGCAATGCGCTTGACGAGGCCGCTCAGCACCTTGCCGGCGCCGATCTCGAAGAACCGCGTCACGCCGTGCCCTGCCATATAGGCGACCGACTCGCGCCAGCGAACCGTCCCGGTAACCTGTTCGATCAGGCGGCGGCGGATCTCGTCGGGATCGGTGATGGCGGAGGCCAGCACGTTGCAGACGAGCGGCGCCGCAGGCGCCTTGATGGTCACGCCGGACAACGCCTCTGCCATCGCATCGGCCGCCGGCTGCATCAGGTTGCAATGGAACGGCGCCGACACCGGCAGCAGCATGGCGCGCTTGGCGCCCTTGGTCTTGGCGATTTCGACCGCGCGATCGACCGCGGCCTTGTCGCCGGAGACCACCACCTGGCCGCCGCCATTGTCGTTGGCGGCCTGGCAGACTTGTCCCTGCGCCGCCTCGTTGGCGACCGCCACGGCGGTTTCGTAGTCGAGACCGAGCAGCGCGGCCATCGCACCGACGCCGACCGGCACCGCCTTCTGCATCGCGAGTCCGCGGGTGCGGAGCAGCCGCGCGGTGTCGCTGACGGAGAGGCTCCCGGCGGCAGCCAGCGCCGAATACTCGCCGAGCGAGTGCCCGGCAACAAAGGCCGCGTTGCGGCCGACCGAGAAGCCGGCCTCGCTCTCGAGCACGCGCAAAGTGGCGATCGACACCGCCATCAGCGCCGGCTGGGCATTTTCGGTGAGCTGCAATGTCTCGCCGGGACCGTCCCAGATGATCGCGGTCAGCTTCTCGCCCAGCGCGGAATCGACCTCGTCGAACACCGCCTTGGCCGCCGGAAAGGCGTCGGCCAGGGCCTTGCCCATGCCAACCGCCTGCGAGCCCTGCCCGGGAAACGTAAATGCTGCCGTCATCGGCGATCCCTACCTTGTTGAGCGTGATCTCCGCGCAGGCGCTTTAGGCCTGGCAGGGGAAAACGGTATCCGCGTCGCGCAAAACGCGCCACGGCGGGTCCGGGCCAATCCTTGCAAACCAAGCCTTAACAACCAGCCTTGGCAATCAGGCCTTGGCAACCAAGCCATGGCAGCCCAGCCTTGCAACCGGCCTCGGACCGGGCCGTAAGACACTGACGGAGGCGGTGCTGTCAAGCCGCGACGGAGGAACCCTGGGGATGCCGGTCCGGCTCCGGGCTAGAACCCGCCGGCATTCTGGTCGGCGTTAACCTTGGCGCCGGCCCTCGCCCGGCGTGCACTGTTGACCAGCTGGCCCGGACGATCCTCGTTGGCGGGCCTGGCGGTCGCAAGCCGCAGCACGGCGGCGTAGCCCGGCTGCACTTCCATCCGGCCAGCATAGCGGCTTTCGCTCAGGATGCGGTGGACGCGCGGCAGGTTGTAGCAGGGCACGTAGAACAGCAAATGATGCTCGAGGTGATAGTTCACGAAGTACGGCGCGATGAACAGACGCTCGAGGACGTTGGCCCGCGTGGTGCGGGTGTTGCGCAGGGGATCGGAGCTGTCAGGCACGACGGCGTGTTCGGCGATGTTGCGGATGCGCGTGATCACCATCATCCAGGTCAGCAGCGGCACCAGCCACAACAGCGGATAGGCCCACCACACGCCCGCGGCGGCGAGCCCCGCGAACAGCAGCGCGTTGGTGACGCATTGCGGCCCGAGCTTCTGCCAGAAGTTGGCGGCGCGCCGCGACAGCGGCCACTCCTTCGGCCCGATCGCATTGAGCAATTGCGCCTTGCGCTGCTGGTAGCCGGTCTGCCCGGTGATATCGCGGAAGAACTTTCGGCGGTAGCTCATCTTCGTGATCGGAAACGGCGCCGACAGCACGAGATCTGGATCATCCTCCTGCTGCGTCCGCGCATGATGCTGCAGATGATAGCGGCGATAGCCGCGGGTCTCCGCGAAGATCGGATAGGCGCAGAACCACTGGCTCAGCGTCAGATTGGTCCTCTCGTCCGCCGACAGACAGCCGTGCGCCCCGTCATGCATCAGGATCGCGAGCCCGAGCTGGCGCGAGCCGATGATCGCAACCGCGAGCAGATAGGTCAGCGGATTGGGCCACCACGCGACCAGCGCGATCGCGCCCAGGATCAGCGCCCAGGCGTGCACGATCAGGGCTGCGCCTTTCCACGTCGTGCGCTCGCGCACCGCGACCAGTTCGTCCTCGGTCAGGAAATCGCGAGCTCGCATGCGAAGCGCGGTCATGTGCTTGTCTCCCCGTCCGTTGAGGATGAAGTGTTGGGATCGCCGACCAGGCGCAGACGCGTCGCATCATTGGCCGACGTCGAAGTTGATGTCGCCTGCTCGCCGAGCGCGCGCAGCAATTCGCGGCACATTTCCTCGGAGCCACGGCCCATGGCGAAACCTTCGACGATCACGCCGATCGCAATCGCCCAGAACCGCCGCGAGCTCTCCTCGGGCGCGCGCAGCGAGCGCCAGCCATGGCGCTCGACCTGGCCCGCATAGGCGCGCGCGCCTTCGCTGTGCAGGCGTTCGATGGTGCGCTCGACGAGGGGCGCGAGGTCCTGCCGGCGCCGCGTAAGGGTCAAGGCCTCCGCGAAAAAGGCGACCGTGTCGGTCGCGGTCACGGTCTCGGCCAGGGCGCGGGTGTAGTCCCGCGGGGTGTGGGCATTCAGGGCGGCCTGTTCGGTCGCCCGCGCGAGATAAAGCATGTCGCGGCTAGCGGCTTCGACGAACAGCGCTTCCTTGGTGCGGAAGTAATAGGTGATCTGGCTCGGAAAGGCGTCGGCGGCCGCGGCGATATCGGAGATCGAGGTGCCCGAGAGCCCGCGCTCCTTGAACAGGCGGCTGGCGGCATCGAGCAGCAGCGAGCGCATCTTGCGCCCTGCCGACCGCGTCGCGCGGGCCGCGTGCTTCGGATCGGGCGCAGACATGCCGCTGGCGGTCTCCGAACCCATAATCTCGTCCTCCCGGAGATATTTGTATGACATACAAACAAAGAAATCAACGGGAAAACGCCTGAGGTTGCGTCAAACTGCCTGGAGGGCTACGACGCCTCGCGCATCCGGAGGCCGAGAACCCTTGCTTTCGCGGCCGAAATCCGTATAAGCGCGCCATTCGTGGGCTCCGGCCGGGAGCTGAACGGACGGTCTCAGCAAACTCACCCGTTGATTTTGATGTGGCAGGGCCAGTCGGCCCGTCGTCCCGTGCTCCCGCCTTCTGAGCAGCTCGAGTCCTTTCCGAAGGTCTCGAAGGGCTTGTCGCCGGAAACCGCGCCAACACAGGAAAGGACAACCATGCCTCTTTATGAGCATGTTTTTCTCGCGCGTCAGGATGCGAGCACCCAGCAGGTGGATGAACTGACGGCCCAGATGACGGGGATCGTCGAACAGGGCGGCGGCAAGGTCACCAAGACCGAGAGCTGGGGCGTGCGCTCCCTCACCTACCGCATGAACAAGAACCGCAAGGCGCATTTCGTGCTGATGAACATCGACGCACCGTCGGCTGTCGTCACCGAGATCGAGCGTCAGGAGCGGATCAACGAAGACGTCATCCGCTATCTCACCGTGCGCGTCGAAGAGCACGAGGAAGGCCCGTCCGCGATGATGCGCAAGGCCGACCGTGACCGCGAGCGCGATGACCGTGGTGGCGGCTTCCGTGGCGACCGCGAAGGCGGCTTCCGTGGTGACCGCGATGGTGGTGGTTTCCGTGGCGACCGTGGCCCGCGCCGTCCGCGCGAAGAAGAAGCTGCGACCGAGGAGTAATGAATCATGGCTGATGCTGGTGCCCGCCGTCCGTTTTTCCGTCGTCGCAAGTCCTGCCCGTTCACGGGCGCGAATGCGCCGAAGATCGACTACAAGGATTCCAAGCTGCTGATGCGTTACGTCTCCGAGCGCGGCAAGATCGTGCCGAGCCGCATCACGGCCGTGTCCGCCAAGAAGCAGCGTGAACTCGCCCGCGCCATCAAGCGCGCGCGCTTCCTCGGCCTGCTGCCTTACGTCATTCGCTAATTGACGACGGCCGGCGGCACGCGCCGCCGGCCGCTCATTCTCATAAGGCTTCCGGGTCGTCCGGTCGCCGATGGTTGGGGTTCTCGATGCAGGACCCCTAACCGCTCGAAGGGGGCGGGACAGCTGATGATCGGAATATTCACCGTTGCACTCGCAGCCGGCGCCGCGTCGGCGCTGATGTTCGCCTCGATCAGTTCGGGCGCGCTCATCTCGATATTGCTGTTCTATCTCGCATCGCTGCCGATCATGGTGGCGGCACTCGGCTGGGGTCCCCTCACCGCCGCTATTGGTGGAGTGGGTGCGGCATCCGTGCTCGGCACGATCTTCGGCCTTCCCTACAGCATCGCGTTTGCCATGATGGTCGCCGTGCCCGGCTGGTGGCTCGGCCACCTCGCCCTGCTCGGACGGCCGATCGCGGGCGCAGCCGGCGACAGCGCCGAGCAGCAGCCGCCTGCGCTTGAATGGTACCCCGTCGGCCGCATCCTGCTCTGGATTGCAGCCTTCGCCATCATTACCACGACCGCCGCGCTGCTCACGCTCGGCACCGATACCGACACGATCACCGGCACGCTGCGGCGCGGCCTGCTCAAGATGCTCAGCGCCGGCGAAGCGCAGCCCAGCGGTGACATCGAACGGCTGGTCGACGCGTTGGTGATCTTCGCGCCGCTCGCGGCGACGGTCATTTCCATGGTGACGCTGACGCTGAACCTTTGGCTCGCCGGCAAGATCACGCAAACCTCCGGGCGACTGAACCGACCGTGGCCGGAGTTCCGTCGCACCGCGCTCCCCGCCGTGACGCTGGTCGCGCTGATCGTGGCGGTAGGCGCCAGCTTTGTCGGCGGCATGCTTGCGCTGCTGGCGCAGATCGTCGCGACGGCGCTCGTGATCGCCTATGCGCTGGTCGGCTTCGCGGTGCTGCACACCTTGACGCTGTCGCTCGCCAATCGCGGCTTCTGGCTCGGCGGCGTCTACGCCGTCGTCGCCATGTTCGGCTGGCCAATCGTGGCGATGTTCGCGCTCGGCATCGCCGACGCCGTGTTCGGGCTGCGCCGGCGCTATCTGCAAACAAGACCGCCGCCATTGCCCGCAGCTTGAGATTCGATCCAACCACTTAGACCCGTACTTAGCATCTAAAGGAGAACGAAAATGGAAGTCATTCTGCTCGAACGCGTTGCCAAGCTTGGCCAGATGGGCGAAGTCGTGCGCGTCAAGGACGGGTTCGCCCGCAACTTCTTGCTGAAGCGCGGCAAGGCGCTGCGCGCCACCGAGGCGAACCGCGCCAAGTATGACGGCATGAAGGCCGAGCTCGAGGCCAACAGCATCAAGGCCAAGGGCGAAGCGTCCGTGGTCGCCGAGAAGATCGACGGCCGCGACATCATCATCATTCGCCAGGCTTCCGAGTCCGGCCAGCTGTTCGGCTCGGTCACGGTGCGCGACATCGTCACCGCGCTGGCCGCCGACGGCGTGACGGTCTCCCGCCCGCAGGTCTGGCTCGACTCGCCGATCAAGGTGATCGGCGCGCAGAAGGTGACGATCGCGGTTCACCCCGAGGTCGAGACCAGCGTCACCGTGACGGTCGCCCGCTCCGCCGAAGAGGCCGAGCGGATCAAGCGCGGCGAAGACATCTCGACCCGCCAGGAAGACCAGGACGCTGCCGCCGAGGCGCTCGCCGCCGCCGGCGAATTCTTCGATCCGGAGGCCCAGCACGACGAGGAAGCTGCGCCGGCTCCGGCCGCCGAAGAGAAGTAAGCTTCTCTGCATCGCTCAACCGACGAGAGCATCGGTTCTGAACCGATGCTCTCGATTCTGGTTTTGACGCGTGTTCTTCACGCGAACCGGTATCCACTTGAAGCCCGGCCTCGATCAGGCCGGGCTTTGGATTCGTGCCGCCGCCTTGTCGTCGAGCATGGCGATCGACGCCAACGCGGTCGCGGTGTGCTTCTCCTTGCCGTCGATGACGCAGAACACGTCGGCCGCAACGACGGCGACCTGACGTCCCGGCTTGATCACGCGCGCCCGGCAGATCAGGCGATCGCCCGACGCCGGCGACAGCAGGTTCAGCTTGTACTCCGCCGTCAGCGCCGGCTGGCCGCGCGACGTCGCCGCTGCGATCGTGGTGGCGTTGTCGACCAGAAACGCCGTCACCCCGCCGTGAAACAGCCCGTGCTGCTGCAAGAGCTCCGGACGGCGGTCGACCGCGAGCGTGCACGTGCCGCGCGACAGCTCGGCCACCTCGGCACCGACAAGACCCATGAAGCCCTGCCGGCCGACATTGTCGCGAATTCGTGTCGCGATCGGCGCAAAGTCCGGATCGGTCTCGCTCATGACGTTCCTCCTGCTCGTTCCGGCGCACCCGGCGCCACCACCGCGCGGATCGCGCAGGCGATCAGCGTCTCGACCTGTTCGCGCGGATCGCCGGTATGGCGGCCCGACAGCCAGGCGCGGCAGAAGATCTGCGCCGGCCCGATGATCTGGCTGAAGAACAGCACGGCGCTCATCGGCAACAATTCGCCACGCGCGAGCAGCGGCGCGCGCCAGCGCTCGATGCCATCGGCGAGCCGCGAATTCTCCGTGCGCTGCGCGCCGCGCACCTCCTCGCCCCACTCGCTGCGCGAAATCTCGAACAGGAAGCGCGCCTCGCGCCTGAAGGTCACGACCCAATCGAGATGGGCGTGGATCAGCCGCGCGACGCCCTCGCCGGCGCCGCAGCTGTCGTCGACCGAGGTGATGATCGCGGCGTGATAGGCCTGCAGGATCTCCAGGAACAGGGTCCCGGCGAGCTCCTTCTTCGAGGCGAAGAAATGGAAGAAGCTGCCGTTGGACGCGCGGGCGCGGGAGCGGATCTCGGCCACCGTCGCGCCCTCAAATCCGTCGCGGTCGAACACCGCCAGTCCCGCTGCCAGCAGATCTTCGCGCGCCGTGCTCAAGTCGTTCTCTCCTGACTAGATCTCTACTCTAGAGCATGGCTCTAATGATGGTCAAACGAATACGCCGGACCTTGCGGCCCGGCGTTGGCGATTATTTCGAGGTCGGGGCTTCCGGTGGGCCGGAGCCTGGCGTCGTGGGCGGCGGTGGCGGCGGCGCGGTCGCAGTCACCGGCGGCGCGGCTGGCGCCGGAGCGGGCGTTGCGGCTGCGGCCGGCTCGGACGCGGCAGGCGCAGCCGCCGCAGGCGCCGGTGTGACCTGCGGAACCGGATCGGATCGCACGGCAGCCGGTTCGCCGCCGCCATTGCTCTTCGGCGCGTCGACCTTTGCCGCGTCGGGCTCAGTGGCGGGCTTCGCCGGCTTCTCGGCTTCACCCTTGTCGTCATGCCTGGTGGACGTCTTGGGTTCGGTCTTGGGATCTGTCTTGGACTCGTCGCCGGTCGCCGCGCCCTTGGGCGTCTCCTCGGACTTCGGCTCCTCGGCGGGCTTGCCGCGACGGCCGTGCTTCTGACGCGACGGCTTGCCCTCGCCCACGGCCTGCGGCGTCTGGCCGTCATCCAGCTTCGCGCCTTCCGGCGTCTCGCTCGGGCGCGCCATCCGCTTGCCGTGGCGGCCCGGACGCCCTTCGGGATTCAAGCCGTCGGCGTCGGGTTTGGCACCTTCCTGCGGCGCGGCATCCTGATGCCGTCGGCGGGCCGGGCGCTCGGACGGCTGCTCCGGCGACTGGTTGGCTTCCTGCCGGCCGTCCCGGCCCTTGGCGCCCTCCTTGGCCCCCTTGGGCTGATCCTTGGCCTGATAGCGCGGGTCGTTGGCGCCGTTCGAAATCAGATAGGACGCAAGCACGCCGGCCATGTCGCTGGACGTCGTGTAGTGCTGGCGCAGGAAGCCCGGCAGCGAACCGGCCGGCACCGACTTCAGCAGGCCGCGCGGGCTCTTGTGGCAAGCAGCGCAGGTGCTTGCGAAGATCTGGGAGGGGCTCTTGCCGGCCTCGAGGTTTTGCGCTTGCGCCGAAACGGCCGACAGGCAGCCAACCAGAAGCGCCACCGTCGCCAGACTGAGGGCTCGGCTCAACATTCCTTAAGTCTCCAGATTCCGGAAAAATCGCCGCCGGCGCCTGATGGATCGGCCGCGGCGGTCACCTTTTAGCCGATTATCGCGCGAATGGAAGCGCGCCCATGACGCATCCACGCAATTGTCACATTTTGGAATATCGGCTTTGACCACAACGCTATAGCGCGATCTAATTCCCTGCCTATCTTGAGGTTGGGGACACATTGGGGTGATCAGCTCCGGTGGTGTCGGTGTGCAGCTTGCCGTTCCGTTGGTGTTTCGATGGACCGATTGTTGCGATACTTCTTGGGGCGCTTCATCCGCCGCGGTTCGATCACGTTCACGACCGCGAGCGGCGCTCAATTCACCTGCGGTGACGGCACGGGCGTACCGGTCGCCGTGCGCTTCATGACGCGGGCGGCCGAACTCCGCATCCTGGTCGATCCCGAACTGTATCTCGGCGAAGCCTTCATGGACGGCACGTTCGTGGTGGAGCAAGGCACTATCGCCGACGTGCTGGCGGTCCTGATGGGTCAGGCAGCCATGCTGCCGAACTTTGCCAGGCTGCAGGCTTGGGTACGCTTCCTCGGACGCCGCGCCCAGCAGATCAATGTGCGCGGCCGATCCAGGAGCAATGTCGCCCGTCATTACGATCTCGACGGCCGCCTCTATTCCCTCTTCCTCGACGCGGACAAGCAATACAGCTGCGCCTATTTCGAGGCACCGGACGCGACGCTGGACGATGCCCAGCTCGCCAAGAAGCGGCACCTCGCCGCAAAACTCCTGATCAAGCCCGGCCACCGCATCCTCGACATCGGTTCCGGCTGGGGCGGCCTTGGGCTCTATCTTGCCGAGATGAGCGGCGCCGACGTCACCGGCGTCACGCTGTCGACCGAGCAGCTGCAGATTTCCAGCGCGCGGGCGACGGAGCGGAACCTGGCGCACTCCGCGCGTTTCCTGATGCAGGACTACCGCGACATCCCCGGACCGTTCGACCGCATCGTTTCGGTCGGCATGTTCGAGCATGTCGGGGTCGCCTTCTATGAAACCTTCTTTGCGCGCTGCGCCGAACTTTTGAGCGACGACGGTGTCATGGTGCTGCATTCGATCGGGCGCTCGACCGGCCCCGATGTCACCAGCCCCTGGATCCGGAAATACATCTTCCCCGGCGGCTACATTCCGGCGCTCTCCGAGGTCATGCCGGCGATCGAGAAGGCCGGATTGCTGATCTGCGACATGGAGATCCTGCGCCTGCACTATGCCGAGACGCTGAAGGCGTGGCGCGAGCGCTTCATGGCGCGGCGCGAGGAGGCCGTGCGGCTCTACGACGAGACGTTTGCCCGGATGTGGGAATTCTATCTGGCAGCCTCGGAGATGTCGTTCCGCGTGCAGAACATGATGAACTTCCAGCTGCAGCTCACCAAGCGCCAGGGCATCGTCCCGATCACCCGCGACTATATCGGTGGCGAAGAAGCCCGTCTGCGGCTGAAGGAGGCCGGCGCGGCCAAGCCCCGGCTGCAACTCGCCGGCGAATAGGCCTGACGGAACGGGTGCTGCTAGTTGCGCAGGCTGTAGACCGACCTGCAATGGACGAAGGTCGGTGCGGGACGGGCCAGATGGGCCGCGGCGGCGGAAATCAACCGGGCATCGCAGGGAACATCGCGGACCTCCGGACGCGCCGCCTGCTCCATGGCATCGACAAGCGCCGCCAGCCAGCGGCGGTCCATGCCACCTACCCGGCCGAGCCCTAATCGCGCTGTCTGAAACTCTCGAGCCATCGCCGCCGTATCTTCCCTGAGCGGAGACAACCCGGAATCCGCCGGGTCGTTCCCGCGAACCTGCCGCAAAAAAAGTGCGGCGCATGTGATCTGCTTCACAGAGGTCTGTCCCGGGCTGTCGTAGTGGTCCGGAATGACCCGAGAAACACACCAGACGATGTTGGACCCGCAGCGCGATATCGCGACCGACTACGCCCTGATCGCCACTGGCGTGGTGGCCGCCTTGATCGCGCTGGCCTTCCTCATTTTGGTCTGAGGAATCGACGCCAACAGCCGCCTCGCCTCTCCATGGGTCCGCTCGCCTGGCAAAAGGTTCAGGCGGCGTCCGATTTTTGCCAACGACAGTGCTGATCGGCCGGGTCCCGCCCGGTTTCGGACAAAACCGCCGTCAAGCGGAATGCATCCGGCTGTTTCGGATTCACACCTCGCGTTGTGTGAATCGTGCATAAGAAACATCCGTCCTTTCGCTTCGTGCCGGGCTGGCGCTTCATCGCGGCCCCACATCCGAAAATCTCAGTAACGACGAAATCAGAAGAATAAGCTCGTCCATGGCCTTGATTGATTCGAACGTCCACAAGCTCGCGCCCGACGCCGCATCCCCGGCCTACCGGAGTGCGCCGCACAACATCGAAGCGGAACAGGGCCTGCTGGGCGCGATCCTGGTCAACAACGACGCCTTCTACCGGGTCTCCGATTTCCTGGAGCCGAAGCACTTCTTCGAAACCATCCATCAGCAAATCTATGAAACCGCCGGAAGCCTGATCCGGATGGGCAAGGTCGCGAACCCCGTGACCTTGAAGACGTTCCTGCCGGCCGAGCTCGACATCGGCGGCATGACGGTCGGCCAATACCTCGCCCGGCTTGCCGCCGAAGCGACCACCATCATCAACGCCCAGGACTACGGACGCACCGTTTACGATCTCAGCCTGCGCCGCAACCTGATCCAGATCGGCGAGGACATCGTCAACGTCGCCTACGACGCGCCGGTCGACTTCGCGCCGCGCGCCCAGATCGAGGATGCCGAGCGGCAGCTCTACGGCCTTGCGGAAACCGGCCGCTATGACGGCGGCTTCCAGCGCTTCGCACAGGCACTGACGATCGCGGTCGACATGGCGGCGAAGGCGTTCCAGCGCGACGGCAAGCTGTCGGGCATTTCGACCGGTCTGCGCGACCTCGACGCCAAGATGGGCGGCCTGCAGCCGTCCGACCTCATCATCCTCGCCGGCCGTCCCGGCATGGGCAAGACATCGCTCGCCACCAACATCGCCTACAACATCGCCAAAGCCTATGTGCCCGAAGTCCAAGCGGACGGCACCACCAAAGCAGTCAATGGCGGCTGTGTCGGCTTCTTCTCCTGCGAAATGAGCGGCGAACAGCTCGCCACCCGTATTCTCGCCGAGCGCACCGGCATCCCCTCGAGCCACATCCGCCGCGGCGGCATCAGCGAACTGGATTTCGAGAAGATCCGCGACTGTTCGATCGAGCTGCAATCGCTGCCCTTCTACGTCGACGAAACCGGCGGTCTCTCGATCTCGCAGCTCACCGCGCGGGCGCGACGGCTCAAGCGCCAGAAGGGCCTCGACCTGATCGTGATCGACTACATCCAGCTGCTGCAGGGCTCGGGTAAACGCGGCAACGACAACCGCGTGCAGGAAATCACCGAGATCACCACCAACCTGAAGGCGCTGGCCAAGGAACTGAACGTTCCGATCATCGCGCTGTCGCAGCTGTCGCGTCAGGTCGAAAATCGCGACGACAAGCGACCGCAGCTGTCCGACCTGCGTGAATCCGGCTCGATCGAGCAGGACGCCGACGTCGTGATCTTCGTCTATCGCGAGGAATACTACCTCGCCAACAAGGAGCCGCGCGCGGGCACGCCAGAATATGAGAAGTGGCAGATGGACATGGACCTTGCCCACGGCAAGGCCGAAGTCATCATCGGCAAGCAGCGCCACGGCCCGACCGGCACGGTCGATCTGCACTTCGAGGCCAGCGTCACGCGCTTCGGCGACCTCGCACCCGACGGTCAGGTTCCGGATCACGGCCACTGAGATCCGGACTCGGTTGAACGACGCAAGGCAGCCGCGTACAACTGAGCCATGAACATCGTGACTGACGCGAAATCGCAGCTGACGCCCGAGGCCAGTTTGCTGGCGGCCCACCCGACCGCCGGCGGTATCCTCACCATCGACCTCGACGCCATCATCGCCAACTGGCGCAAGCTCGAGAAGACCGCGGTGCCGGCCGAATGCGCCGCCGTGGTCAAGGCCAACGCCTATGGCTGCGGCGCCGAGCAGGTTTCGCGGGCGCTGGCCAAGGCCGGCTGCAAGACCTTCTTCGTCGCCAGCGTCGAGGAGGCCGCCGCGGTGCGCGCGGCCGCTCCCGAGGCGACCGTGTATTCGCTCGGCGGCTTCTTCCAGAACAGCGGCGACGCCTACGCCAGGATCGACTGCAAGCCGGTGATTGGCGATCTCAACGAGCTCGCCGAATGGGACGTGTTCTGCCGCCGCTCCGGCTGGTCCGGCGGCGCCGCCATCCATATCGACACCGGCATGAACCGGCTGGGGCTCACGGTCAGCGAGGCGCAGGGCATCATCCCGCGGATCAATGCCGGCGACCACGGCATCACGCTGGTGATGAGCCACCTCGCCTCCGCCGAATTGCTCAACAATCCCGCCAACGCCAAGCAGCTTGCGAGCTTCCGCGAGATCGCGAGCCTGTTCACCGGCGTGCCGGCCTCGCTGGCGAATTCTTCCGGCGTGTTTCTCGGCGCGCAATTCCAGTTCGAGATGGTGCGGCCGGGCTGTGCGCTCTACGGCGTCAATCCGACGCCGGAGGCCGACAACCCGATGCAGCAGGTGGTCGACCTCAAGGCGCGCATCGTGCAGATCCGCAACATCGACCGCGGCGAGACCGTCGGCTATGGCGGCACCTGGACCGCGCGCCGGCCGACCCGGCTTGCGATCGTCGCCGCCGGCTATGCCGACGGCTATTTCCGCGCCGCCAGCGCCAATGACGGCACCCGCGGCGCCGAGGTCGTGGTCGCCGGCAAGCGCTGCCCGATCGCCGGCCGCGTTTCGATGGACCTGATCGCGGTCGATGTCACCGACCTCGACAAGAATGCCGTGCGGCGCGGCCACATGGTGACGCTGATCGGCGAAGGCATCACGGTCGACGAGGTCGCGCATCATTTCGGCACCATCGGCTATGAGGTGCTGACCAGCCTCGGCCGCCGCTTCGTGCGCATCTACAAGGGCGGCGATGCCGTCGCCGCGAGAAGCGACGCGATCGCCGAGACGAGCGAGCCGGCTGCCGCGCCCGCAGCGCCGCCAGCCTTGCCAACAGCAGCACCCGCTGCGCCGCCGCCATTGCCGGCCGCCGAGCCAACGGCGACGTCCACCTGACATGATCAAGGTTCGCGATTGCCGGTGCGCATGAAGATCGCGACCTTCAACATCAACAACGTCAACCGCCGCCTGCCCAACCTGTTGCGCTGGCTCAAGACCGCCAAGCCCGACATCGTCAGCCTGCAGGAGCTGAAGGCCAGCGACGCCGAGTTTCCCGCGGCCGCGATCGAGCAGGCCGGCTACGGCGCGGTGTGGCAGGGACAGAAGACCTGGAACGGCGTCGCCATCCTCGCGCGCAAGGCCGAGCCGGTGCTGATCCGCACCGCCCTGCCCGGCGATGCCGGCGATCACGAAGCGCGCTACATCGAGGCCGCGGTGCGCGGCATCGTCGTCACCAGCCTCTATCTGCCGAACGGCAATCCGCAGCCCGGGCCGAAATTCGATTACAAGCTCGCCTGGTTCAAGCGGCTGCGCGCCCACGCCGCCAAGCTGCTCAAAGAGGACGTCCCGGTGGTGCTCGCCGGCGATTACAATGTCGCGCCGACGCCCCTCGACATCTACCCGACGCGCTCCTGGGACAAGGATGCGCTGATCCAGCCGAAGAGTCGCGCCGCCTTCAAGGCGCTGGTCGATCAGGGCTGGTGCGATGCGATCCGCACCCTGCATCCGGACGCACCGATGTTCACCTTCTGGGACTACAAGCGCCAGCGCTGGCCACGGGATGCAGGCCTCCGGCTCGATCATCTCCTGCTCAGCCCCGCAGTGGCGCCGCGGCTTGTGAAAGCCGGCGTCGACCGCACCATCCGCGGCGAGGACGGCGCCAGCGATCATGCACCGGCGTGGGTGGTGCTGAGGTGACGTGCCGGCATCACGCCTCGTGGATGGTGGACGCGACGCGGATCGGATGATGCCGCACACACCGCCGTCGTCCCGGCGCAAGCCGGGAACCATAACCACAGGATTGGCTTGGTAAGTAAAGCTGTGGCCCCAGCGTTGTGCAACAATCACCTTCGGTGGCTATGGGTCCCGGCCTGCGCCGGGACGACATCGAGTTTGTTGCGCGAGCTGCGGGGGCTTGCGCGGTCAGGCAACTCAGAGGTATGGGGCGATCACACCTCACCGGAGCGCGCAGGTGGGCTTCCTCTTCGTCCTCATCGTCGGCCTGGTTGCCGGCACCATTTCCGGCATCGTCGGCACCGGCTCGTCGATCATGCTGATGCCGGTGCTGGTCTATCAGTACGGACCGAAGCAGGCGGTGCCGATCATGGCCGTCGCCGCCGTGATGGCCAATCTGTCGCGCATCCTCGCCTGGTGGCGCGAGGTCGACTGGCGTGCCTGCATCGCCTATTCGATCACGGGCATTCCGGCCGCCGCGCTCGGCGCGCGCACCCTGCTCGCCCTGCCCTCGCATGCGGTCGATATCGCGATCGGCGTATTCCTGATCGCGATGGTGCCGGTGCGGCACTGGCTGGCGCGGCACAGGCTGAAGGCCAATCTCTGGCATCTCGCAATCGGCGGCGCGCTCATCGGCTATCTCACCGGCATCGTGGCCTCGACCGGTCCGCTCAGCGTGCCGCTGTTCCTGTTCTACGGTCTCAGCAAGGGCGCGTTCCTCGCCACCGAAGCCGCAAGCTCGCTCGGGCTCTATGTCAGCAAGTCGGTGACGTTCGAGCGCTTCGGCGCACTGACACCGGACATCGCGCTGAAGGGCCTGATCGCCGGCGCCTCGCTGATGGCCGGCGCCTTCATCGCCAAGCGCTTCGTGCTGCAGCTGAAGCCGGAGTCATTCCGCTTGATCATGGACGGCATCATGCTGGCGGCGGGCACGGCGTTGCTGTGGTCTGCAATGACGCAGTAAAATTCCGACAGCGACTGCGTGAGACCAGGCCTTAAGCAGGCCGATTTCACCGTGACGAACACCAACATCCTCCCGATGATGTCGTAATTCTACGGGGCTTTGCGCATCGGGTGACGTGTACCCCGAAAGAGTTTTGTTGAGCGCTCACCTTCCGTTGTTATCCGGATTGCCACCATCCGGCCTCTGCGTTTATGACAATCTCATTACTTGCACTTGATCGTTTGCGGAAAAGAACTTTGCTCCAGCAGGCATCACAGGGTTGATCGACGACCCGGATGCGAGTCCCGAGAGTTCAGGCGACACGAGTTCAGCGACACATGGCGTGCAAATCGGGCGCAGAGCCCGGCGCCTGATGTCGCCGATGTCGGCCTGACGGAGTCGGGATCGCAAGTCGAAGCATTGGGAGTCGCGGGTTGTCAAAGCCCACGACAGGCGGAAAGGCAGGCGCGCGATGCGCAAGATGATGATCACGACTGCTGCGATTGTGACGTTCACTGTTGCCGGCTCGGCGTTCTGGCCGACGGCAAAGCCCGATGTCGCGCAGTTCGGCGACAGCGTTTACGAGACGATCTGGGTCTGGCGCATTCCGGCCTACGCCAACAATCCGTCCTGGCGGGTTCGCTGGAGCTGGAGCGATCCGTTGCGCGCGCAGGCGCGATGCTGCCGGGCTCTGCCGACGAGTTTGACGCCGCGCGAGAATCCGCCGCTGCTGCTGTCGAGGCGGGACCTCCGCGTTTGACCGCGCGTACAAACGAGAGCAGTTCCCTTGCGCGAAGCGCATTTGATTCAAATTCGCGCTGTAGTTGAACTTACTTTTTATCCTTAACCAGAAACCTGATCTTTGATTTACATCTGCAAGATGCGGTTTACCCTGTCTCCGCAAGCACAGCGGATTCAGGGACAACAACAAGATGCGCCAGCCAAGCCTCACCCTGTGGTTGACCGTGTTTCTGGCGGCACAAGGTTTGAGCGTCGCGGCAGACGATACAAGACCGGGACAACCGGGTGCCGTTGCCGCCGCTGACCGCGTCGCATGTTCCCTGCAGCCGAAAAGCGAGGAACCGTCCGATCCGTCGTCGACCTCGGCAATTCCCCACGCCGAAAAATTCGTCGCGCGGGAACATTTCAAGGAGGACATCGCCTCGAGCGCGCCGGTCAGGATTTCCTGGTTGGGCGCGACCTTCGCGCAGCGCTTCACGAACAAGGTCGAGGACGATAGCGCCGGCGCATCGTTGCAGACCTTCATCCTCAGCGCAGCCTCGAGCGACAAGGAGATCCTCGCCAAACTGGGTCAGAGCCACGAGAGCAGGCTGGCCGACGTCTGGTGCGCGTTGAGGCGACAGCCCAGCGGCAGCACCGGCCCGCTGGAAGTCAGCGCCAAGCCGAACGTGTTTTACGTCCGCGACAGCGCCGGAGAGCTTGGTGCCGTCGACGTGCTGTGGGGCGGCGTCGGCTGGGAAATCGGCGCAAGCCCGATCGGAGACAAGCCGCGCTGGCCGGGCGGAACGCGGGTGTTCTCGCGCTGAGCCGGCCCCGCCATCGGGCGCTCCGTCTTCGATGGATCGTGCGCGGCGGCCGAACCGTGTTATGCATCGTGCTCGATAGCGCGACTCACCTGCTCCATGGCCAAATCCACCCTCTCCTTCGTCTGCCAGAACTGCGGCGCGGCGTATAATCGCTGGCAGGGCAAGTGCGACTCCTGCGGCGAGTGGAACACGCTGGCCGAGGAAGACACCACAGGCTCGGTGCCGGTTTCGATCCGCAGCAAGCGCAAGGGGCGGACGTTTGCGCTGGAATCGCTGTCCGGCAAGACCCAGGACGCGCCGCGGCTGTCCTCCGGGATGGCCGAGCTCGACCGCGTCACCGGCGGCGGCTTCGTCCGCGGCTCGGTGCTGCTGGTCGGCGGCGATCCCGGCATCGGAAAATCGACGCTGCTGACCCAGGCGACCAGCATGATGGCGCGTGCCGGCCACCGCGCGGTCTATATCTCCGGCGAAGAGGCGGTCGCCCAGGTGCGGCTGCGCGCCGAACGGCTCGGGCTCGCGGACGCGTCGGTGCAGCTGGCTTCGGAAACCTCGGTCGAGGACATCGTCGCGACGCTGTCGGAAGGCGCGGTGCCGCGCCTGATCGTGATCGATTCGATCCAGACCATGTGGACCGACACGGTGGAATCCGCGCCCGGCACGGTGACCCAGGTCCGCGCCTCCGCGCAGGCCCTCATTCGCTTTGCCAAGAAGACCGGTGCCGCGATCATCCTGGTCGGCCATGTGACGAAGGACGGCCAGATCGCCGGCCCCCGCGTGGTCGAGCACATGGTCGATGCGGTGCTGTCGTTCGAGGGCGAAGGCTCGCAGCAGTTCCGCATCCTGCGCTCGGTGAAGAACCGTTTTGGCGCAACCGACGAGATCGGCGTGTTCGAGATGACCGGTCTCGGCCTGCGCGAGGTCACCAACCCCTCGGAATTGTTCCTCTCCGAGCGCGAGCTCGGCAGCCCCGGCACGGCGGTGTTCGCCGGCATCGAGGGCACCCGTCCGGTGCTGGTCGAATTGCAGGCGCTGGTGGCGCCGACTTCGCTCGGTACGCCGCGTCGCGCCGTGGTCGGCTGGGATCCGAGCCGGCTGTCGATGGTGCTCGCGGTGCTGGAAGCGCATTGCGGCGTCAAATTGTCCGGACATGACGTCTATCTCAATGTCGCCGGCGGCCTGCGCATCCAGGAGCCGGCGGCGGACCTTGCCGCGGCTGCCGCGCTGGTCTCCTCGCTGGTGAATGCGCCGCTGCCGACGGATGCGGTCTATTTCGGCGAGATTTCGCTATCGGGCGCGATCCGCCCGGTGGCGCAGACCCCGGCCCGGCTCAAGGAGGCCCTCAAGCTCGGCTTCGCTCGCGCCATCCTGCCCGAATCGGCCCGCGGCGAGAGCGGCGGCGATTCAGGGCTCACCCTCAACAGCGTCGGCAATCTCACCACGCTGGTCGCCGAAATTGCGGCACGCGGTACGCCAAGAGGCGACCGGGGAACGCCAAGAGGCGACCGGGGAACACCGCGAGGCGACCGGCGCGACCCGGGCGGGTCCGGAGGCCCTGATGCGGCTGAGAAAAATGCCACACCAGCCCGATTCCGTCACGAGACCAGCTAAAGCGGGCGTGACGTATCAGCCCCTCGCCGCTATACATCCGCCGCGCGGGACAGGTGGCGCTCTGGCCTTGCCGGATGCCCCCAATGCGCCTCAGTTAGGACGGCACCGACTTTGCCGATTCGCGAGAGCCCTTAGCAGCGTAAGCCCTTAACAACGTAAAACAACGTAAGCCCTTAACAGCGTACCGAAACGTACCCAGCGGACCTGACAAGCCGATGCCCATAACGATACTTGATCTCGTCCTGCTCGGCGTGATGCTGATTTCGGGCCTGCTCGCGATGGTGCGCGGCTTCATGCGCGAGATCCTGTCGATCGCGGCCTGGGGCGCCGCCGCGCTGGTCACGCTGTATGCGTTCTCGAAGCTTCTGCCGACTGCCAAGACCTATTTCAACAACGACACGGTCGCGGCCGTGGTCGTGGTGGCCGGCGTCTTCATCGGCACGCTGATCGTGGTCTCGATCGTCACGGTGCGGATCTCGGACATGATCCTGGATTCCCGGATCGGCGCGCTCGACCGCACCCTCGGCTTCCTGTTCGGGCTCGCTCGCGGCCTTTTGATCGTGGTCGTGGCGTTCATGTTCTTCACCTGGCTGGTTCCGGACAAGCAGCGGCCCGATTGGGTGACCGGGGCGAAGTCCCGGGTGGTGCTGCAGGGAACCGGGGATTGGCTGATGTCGCTCTTGCCTGACGACCCCGAGAACACCATCTTAAAGAAGTTCAAGAAGAATAAGCCAGACGACGATTCTGCGGCCGATACCAATGATCAGGCGACGCCGGCGTCGGGTGATGGCTATAGCAAACCTGCGCGTGACAGCTTGAAGAAGCTGATCGAGAAACCCGCGGGCCGATAAACTATTTGGGCCCTTACGAGAGGCGATGAACGAGATGCAGACCCCTTCGGATCATACCGACCAAATGGATCTCGACCTCGGCCCGATCGAACTGCAAGACCCTCTCAGATATCACCCGGATCTCGATGGCGACACGCTCCGCGAGGAATGCGGCGTGTTCGGCATCTTCGGCCATCCCGAGGCCGCCGCGATCACCGCACTCGGCCTGCACGCCCTGCAACACCGCGGCCAGGAAGCCGCCGGCATCGTCTCGTTCGACGGCAGCCGCTTCCACAGTGAACGCCGCCTCGGCCTGGTCGGCGACGCCTTCTCCCGCCGCGAGGTGATCGAGCGCCTGCCCGGCAACGCCGCGGTCGGCCATGTCCGCTACTCCACCACCGGCGGCACCATCCTGCGCAACGTGCAGCCGCTGTTCGCCGAGCTCAGCGCCGGCGGGTTTGCGGTCGGCCACAACGGCAACCTCACCAATGGCCTGACCCTGCGCCGCGAGCTGGTCAAGGGCGGCGCCATGATGCAGTCGACCACCGACACCGAGGTGATCCTGCATCTCGTGGCGCAGTCCAAGCGCACCCGCTTCATCGACCGCTTCATCGAGGCGCTGCGCACCATCGAGGGCGCCTATGCGCTGGTCGCGCTGACCAACAAGAAACTGGTCGGCGCGCGCGACCCGCTCGGCATCCGCCCGCTGGTGCTCGGCGATCTCGACGGCCGTCCGATCCTGACCTCGGAGACCTGTGCGCTTGACATGATCGGCGCGAAATACGTCCGCGACATCGAGCCCGGCGAGATCATCGTGTTCGACGAGACCGGCGCGCACAGCCACAAGCCGTTCCCGCCGAAGCCGGCCCGGCCCTGCATCTTCGAATACATCTATTTCGCGCGGCCGGACTCGATCGTCGGCGGCCGCTCGGTCTACGACGTGCGCAAGGCATTCGGCGCCCAGCTCGCGCGCGAGAGCCATCCCGAGGTCGACGTCGTGGTGCCGGTGCCGGATTCCGGCGTGCCCGCCGCGGTCGGCTACAGCCAGTATTCCGGCGTGCCGTTCGAGCTCGGCATCATCCGCAACCACTATGTCGGCCGCACCTTCATCCAGCCGACCCAGAGCGTGCGCGAGCTCGGCGTGCGCATGAAGCATTCGGCCAACCGCGCCGCGATCGAGGGCAAGCGCATCATCCTGATCGACGACAGCCTCGTGCGCGGCACCACCTCGAAGAAGATCGTGCGCATGATGCGCGACGCCGGCGCCCGCGAGGTGCATTTCCGCCTCGCCTCGCCGCCGATCCTCTATCCCGACTATTACGGCATCGACCTGCCGGACCGCGGCGGCCTGCTCGCCGCCACCCATTCGCTCGAGGAGATGCGCGACATCATCGGCGCCGACTCGCTCGCCTTCCTGTCGATCGACGGCATGTACCGCGCGATGGGCCATGAGGGGCGCGACCCGGCAAATCCGAGATTCGCCGACCATTGCTTCACCGGCGCCTATCCGACCCACCTGACCGACCAGAGCGAAACCGAGGCGCCGCCGCGCCAGCTCTCGCTGCTGGCCGAGGCGAGCTGAGGCCCATCCACGGTGTCGTCCCTGCCTAGGGCGCGATTGCGCTCCGGAGCAGGGACCCATAACCACCGACCTACCTGGCTGGGCAGCGTTAGACACAAGCACTGTCTTCCATTATCGCCGTCACGGCGTATAGGTCCCTGCTTTCGCAGGGACGACGATTTGTTAGAGTCCCTTCCATGACAAAACCCCTCGCCTCCCGGATTGCCCTCGTGACGGGCGCCTCGCGCGGCATTGGCTATGCGACATCCCTCGCACTCGCCAAAGCCGGCGCGCATGTCGTGGCGGTGGCGCGCACGCAAGGCGGGCTGGAAGAGCTCGACGACGAGATCCGCAAGGCCGGCGGCAGCGCCACCCTGGTGCCGCTCTCGCTCACCGACTACGAGGGCATCGCGCGGCTCGGGCTCGCCCTGCATGAGCGCCACGGCAAGCTCGACATCCTGGTCGGCAATGCCGGCACCGCAGGTCCCTCCTCGCCGCTCGGCCATATCGAGCTGAAGCCGTGGAACGACGTGTTCGCGATCAACGTCAACGCCAATTTCCAGCTGATCCGCTGCATGGACCCGCTGCTGCGCCAGTCCGACGCCGGCCGCGCCGTGTTCGTGACGTCCGGCGTTGCCCACAAGGCCAACGCCTATCTCGGCCCCTATGCCGCCTCGAAGGCCGCGCTGGAGGCACTGGTGCGCTCCTGGGCCAACGAGACCGCCAACACGGCGCTGCGCGTCAACCTGTTCAGCCCCGGCCCGATCCGCACCCGGATGCGCGCGCAGGTGTTTCCCGGCGAAGAACCGATGACGCTGGATACGCCCGACATGGCCGCCGAATTCATCGTGCCGATGTGTTCGCCCGCGTGGACCGAGACCGGCAAGCTCTACGACTACAAGGCGCGCACGCTGCGGACCTTCCAGCCGCCGGTTTAATGGAAATCCCCTCCGTCATTGCGAGGAGCGATAGCGACGAAGCAATCCATGCGCCCACATTCGCGGAAGAATGGATTGCTTCGCTTCGCTCGCAATGACGGTGGTACCCGTTGACTCCACTCCCGCCCCAAGATTGACTGCGCATCCCAGCGGAACCACCGCCAAGAAAAATCTCGGGAGGCAACATGACGCCGACGTTCAATCGCGCGCGCTCCATTCTGTCCGGATTGTTTCTCTCCGCCTGTATCGCATCATCGGCCCTTCTCGCTCTGCACGCGCCCGCCAGGGCCGGCGATGTCCCGACCTTTGCGGTCGATGCGTCCTGGCCAAAGCCGCTGCCGAACAACTGGATCCTCGGCCAGGTCGGCGGCATCACGGTGGATTGGCAAGGCCATATCTGGATGATCCACCGGCCGCGCTCGCTGACCGACGACGAGAAGGGCGCGAGCCTCAATCCGCCGCGCTCGAAATGCTGCATCTCGGCGCCGCCGGTGCTCGAATTCGACGCTGACGGCAATCTGCTGCGGTCCTGGGGCGGTCCGGGTGACGGCTATGAGTGGGTTGGCCGCGAGCACGGCATCGAGGTCGACGAGCGCGGCTTCGTCTGGATCGGCGGCAACGCCGACAATGACAATGCGATCCTCAAGTTCACCCTCGACGGCAAATTCGTCGCGCAGATCGGCTCGATCGCACCGAGCAAGGGCAGTAACGACACCACCCAGCTCGGCAAGCCCGCAGAGACCGCGATCGACAAGGAGGCCAACGAGATCTACGTCGCCGACGGTTACGGCAATCGGCGCGTCATCGTGTTCGATGCCACCACCGGCGCCTACAAGCGGCACTGGGGCGCCTATGGCAACAAGCCCGATGACGCCAAGCAGCCGCCCTACGATCCGAAGGCGCAGGTCGCGCAACAGTTCGGCAATCCCGTGCACTGCGTGAAGATCGCCAATGACGGACTGGTCTATGTCTGCGACCGCATCAACAACCGCATCCAGGTGTTCAGGAAGGACGGCAGCTTCGTGAAGGAGTTCTTCTTCGAGAGGAGCACGCTCGGCAACGGCGCGGTGTGGGACATCGCGCTGTGGCCCGATCCCAAGCAGACCTACCTGCTCTCCGCCGACGGCGAGAACAACGAGATCCGCATCATCAGGCGTGACGACGGCGCGGTGGTCGGCAGCTTCGGCCGCAACGGCCGCAACGCCGGGCAATTCCACTGGGTGCACGCGCTCGCGGTCGACGCCAAGGGCAACGTCTATACCGCCGAGGTCGACACCGGAAAGCGGATCCAGAAATTCAAGCTGACCTCCGACGCGCTCAAGTAGGGATTTCACCGGATGACGCTTCGACGCAGGCCCACCCGGCTTTAGGCGGATTGCCGCCTCCCCCGGGAAAGGGTAAGCGGGAACTTGTGCGACCGGCAAAAAGGCTCCGCAAGAGGGCTGCCCGGACTTTAGACAGTGGAGGGAATTTCATGACAACGACGTTTGCGCGGCGCTGCGCCGCGCTTCTTGCTTGCGCTGCACTCGGCTTCTCAACCTCTGCGTTCGCGCAGGACAAGACCGTCAAGATCGGCGTGCTGAACGATATGTCGAGCCTCTATGCCGACATCGGCGGCCCGAACTCGGTGGTCGCGATCAAGATGGCCGTCGAGGATTCCGGCCTGCTCAAGAAGGGCTGGAAGATCGACGTCCTGAGCGGCGACCACCAGAACAAGCCCGACGTCGGCGTCAACCTCGCCCGGCAATGGGTCGACAACGAGAAGGTCGACGCGATCGCCGACACGCCGAACTCCGGCGTGGCGCTTGCGGTCAACAATCTCGTCAAGGAGAAGAACATCGTCCTGCTGAATTCGGGCGCGGCGACCGCCGACCTCACCGGCAAGGCCTGCACGCCGAACACGATTTCATATACCTACGACACCTACATGCTGGCCAACGGCACCGGCAAGGCACTGACGAAGGCCGGCGGCGACACCTGGTTCTTCCTGACGGCCGACTATGCATTCGGCCACGCGCTTGAGCGCGACACCACCGCGGTGGTCAACGGCAATGGCGGCAAGGTGCTCGGAAGCGTCAAGCATCCGATCAACACCGCCGATTTCTCGTCGTTCCTGCTGCAGGCACAATCGTCCAAGGCCAAGGTGGTCGGCCTCGCCAATGCCGGCGGCGACACCACCAACGCGATCAAGCAGGCGGCCGAATTCGGCATCGTTTCCGGCGGCCAAAAACTTGCGGCGCTGCTGCTGTTCATCAACGACGTGCATTCGCTCGGGTTGAAGACCGCGCAAGGCCTGACGTTCACGGAATCCTTCTACTGGGACATGAACGACCAGACCCGCGCCTGGTCGAAGCGGTTCTCCGCCCTCGCCAACAAGAACGCAATGCCGTCGATGACCCAGGCCGGCAACTACGCGATGGTGCTACACTATCTCAAGGCGATGGAAGCGCTCGGCGGCAATCCGCATGACGGCGCCAAGGTCGTCGCCAAGATGAAGGAATTGCCGACCGACGATCCGCTGTTCGGCAAGGGCCCGCTGCGCGCCGACGGCCGGCGCCTGATTCCGGCCTATCTGTTCGAGGTGAAGAAGCCCGAAGAGTCCAAATACCCCTGGGACTATTACAAGCTGATCGCCACGATCGCGCCGGAAGACGCCGCGAAGCCGCTTGAGGCCAGCGACTGTCCGCTGGTGAAGAAGTGACCGCGTAGCGGTCATTCCGGGGCGCGCAACGCGCGAACCTCAGATGCGCAATTGCGCATCGGGGAATCTCGAGATTCCGGGTTCAATGCTGCGCATCGCCCCGGAATGACTTTTTGCACCTTCTTACTTCGCCGCCGACTTCGCCTTAACGGGCGCTGGCAACGATACCCATTCCCTGTCGGCGCGCGGGCCGCCGACATCGCCGGTCAGGCCGACGAGCTGGCCCGGCTGCACGTCCAGCGTCTGCGTCCAGGCCTGGGTCTGGCACAGCAGCTTGAGCAGACATCCCTTGAGCTTCAGCCGGTCGGACCTGTCGCGCCACAGCGAGACCGCGTAGGACTTGCCGTCCTCGGCGTTGTAGATGTCGCCGTCGAACTTGCCCTCCGGCGTCAGCTTCAATCCGAGGATCAGCTGATGGCCCAGCAGCGCACGCGTCCGCTTGTCGGGGTCGGGATTGAAGCTGTCGCGGAACGGCTGGCCGTGTGAATCAAGCGGATCCTTCATCCACACGATGAAGCCGCAGATGCGGTCACGCGCAGGGCCGCAGCGCTCGAGGCGGATGCGTGCGCGGCCGTCTTCGGTCAGCCAGGTGCCGCTGGGATCGGCCGGAGCGATCGTCTCGGCGCGGCCGGTCGAGCTCATCAGCAAGGCAGCGACGAGGCTGCGCAGAAACATGCGAACCAGAAAGTTCATGGTAAAGGACCTTTCAGTGTCGGGATGGTTTGCGGACGCGCGAGGCGCGCCTCACTTCAATTGCGCCATGAACGCATCGGCGCCCTTCTCGATGCCGGCGGTGGCCGCGGCGAGATCGCCGACGCTCGCCTTGATGTCGTAGGCGTTGGGATATTGCTTGCTGACATAGGCGCCGAGCAGGCGCGAGGTCGAGCTGTCGAACATCTCGACGGCATAGATGACGGAGCCCGTCATCGTGCCCTCGCCGTCGCGCGCGGCCTGCACGCCGTTGTAGACTGCGCCTGCCAGATCGAAACGCGACAGCGTGCCGAGCACCGGCGTGTTGGCGACCGCGCCGGTCAGCGTCAGCCGCAGGCGGAACGTGTTCGGCCCGCGCGTGTTCACCAGCGTGAAGCGGCCGCGCAGCTTGTCGGCGAAGCGGGTCTGCATGTAGGCGGCGAGCGTCTGCTTGTCCTTCTCGGACATGTCGCCGAACTGATGATCCGCGCCGCGATAGATCACGACCGGATCGATCATCACCTTGTTGTAGCTCCGCCAGTCGACCGGCGGCGCATAGCGATACGGCACACGCCCCGAAGAATCGGACGTGTCCGGCGTCATGTAGGCCGACGATGCCACATCCGAATAGGCCACCGGCGTGACGGCGGCACATCCTCCGGCGAGGACGCAAAGCGCCATCGCTCCCAGACCGCGCGCGGCGATCGAGCTCTCCATTCCAATCTCCTCATCCGACCCTAAAGCGGAAGAGCAGCTCGGCCGCAGCCGCGTCCGGGGCTGAAAGTACGGCTGCGGCCGTCACTGCCGACCTGGCTCGCCGTCGCGGCGCCGCCAGATCTTGCCTCAGTGCGGCGAACTATAAAACCGACCAGTTGGTTTGTAAAGTTGCAATTGCAGGAACCGCGTCAGAAAAATGCGGCGGTCGAAATGTCGTGCTGGCTGGCGAGGCCGCTTCGCGAATAGCGGTCGCGCGTTGTCACAAACCCGAGATATCTCGTGTGGTACCGCAGAAATCGCCGGGGGATTTCAGGGGCCCGGTGCCGATCCAACGCCGCCAAGCGATCCATATTCCGCTTGGGCGGCGTTGCGCTTTCGAAAGCGCCGGAAATTCAGCCGCGCTTGCGCGCCGATGCCGGTTTTGGGGCCGGTGCGCCGGCAGGCCGCGGCGATGCCGCGTGTGCCGCCGTCGCCCTGGACGGCTTTGTTGCCTCGGTCGCCCCCTGCTCCATCGCGGTCCACTTGCTGTTGTCGAGCAATCGTTCAAACAGGCGATCGCGCTCGGCCTCGGTCAGCGACAACATGCCGAACAACGAGCTCAGCAGCAGCCCCCGCGCCGCCGCCCAGCGCAGCAGCGCGAGATCGGGATCCCTCGCCTCGGCCTTCATCAGCGCGACCTTCTTGATGTCGGCATCGCGCGGCATCGCCATCAATTCGGGATTCTCGTTCATCGCCGCCAGCAGTGCGAACGCCCCTGCCCGCGGCGTTGAGATCGCCTCCCGCAGCGTCGCGATCTGCGCCGACAGTTCGGGCTGGTCCGTGGTCCCGCGTACCTTTTCGATGTAGCGGTTCGAGAATTCCTCGAAATGCGCCATCTGCTGCTCGAGCAAGGCGCGCAGCACCGCTTCCTTGGTGCGGAACTGATGCATCACGCCGCCCTTGCTGAGACCGCTCTCGCGCGCAATGGCGTCCAGCGTCAGGCGCCCAGGACCATCGCGCGTCACGATGGTGATCGCGGCGTCAAGTGCGGCGTTGCGGGAGCGTTCCGAGCGGGAAGGATTATCCATGGTGTACTCAGGAAGGAGTCGCTTGAGATCACAGTATCTCAGCGGCTTCGGTCAATCTCAAGCGCCGCATCTGATCTGCGAGGCAGCGCGAACGGCGTCCGCGAAATGGCGGTGCCGGCCTCGAAAGACGCATCAATTTCAGGAATCGGTCATCGAGCTATCCGATCGCTCACGCGCACAAGCGAACCTTCTGCAGCAGGCCATGAAGGAAACCGTGGGCCATTCGGCCGACGACCCTTTCCCCACGACCGCGCGCGCGGGCCACGGACTGCGCGTCGGCATAACTCGCCGCGACGATCGTCCCGTGCCTGCCGCCATCGAGTTTCAGGTCGGTCAGGTAGACAAGGCCGCGCGACGTCAACAGCGCCGCCTGCGCGTCGCTGAAGCGGGTCAATTCATCGCAGATATCAACGGCCTCGTCGGTCACCATGCTGCTCCTGGCAGAGCGCCCCGGAGCGAGGCGCGCGTCTTCAACCGGTATCAGTTCTTATACAAACCAACCAGATGGTTTGTAAACAGGCAAAATGACGCGACCCGGCAGGTGCGGCCGGACGCAACAGCGTGTCGGATCGGCGCCCCCGCATTCGTCCTCGAAGCATCAGCCAGCACTCGGAGCACGCGAGCGATGACACAGCAGAAACAGACGGCGGAAACCGAAATCAGGGCGCTCATCGACGCCTGGACGGACGCCGTCCGCCGACGCGACTATCAAGGCATCTTCGCCCATCACGATCAGGACATCGTGATGTTCGACGTTCCGCCGCCGTTACAGTCACGCGGATTGGACGCGTACGGCAAGACGTGGGACTTGTTCTTCAGGTATCACCGCCCCTCCTACGCCTTCGATATCGAGGAGATCGCGATCACGGCCGGCGACGATGTGGCCTTCGCGTTCGCGGTGATGCGGTGCGGCCCACCTGATGCCACGTTCCAGTTCAGGCTGACGATCGGCTTGCGCAAGATCGACGACGAGTGGCGCGTCATCCACGAACACCATTCGGTGCCGGCGACGGAATAGAACGTCTCGCGGTGGATCCGTCGGCGCCTTTGCCCGCCCTAGGCTTTCTTCGCCGCCGTCGCGCGCCAGGCGATGGCGAGTGCGAGCAGCAGCAGCGCGCCGGCCAGATAGAACGGCGCGCCGGGCATTTTCAGCGGCACATTGTCGCCGATGAAATACGCAAACGTCAGCGTGAACAGGAAGGGGCCGATTAGTTCCGACATGCTCTGCACGCTTGATGTCGCGCCCTGCAACTGGCCTTGCTGGTCGGCGGCGACGAGTTGCGTCGTCAGCGCCTGCGTCGCAGCGCCCGAGAGGCCCCACAGCGCCATCACGGGAATGCCGATCCAGAACAGCTGGCCGGTCGGCGCGGCGCCGAAGATCACGAAGCCCAGGGCGCCGCAGACGAGGCCGAGGAACAGCGCGTTGCGCTCGCCGAGGCGCTGCACGATCGGGCCGATCGCCGCGCCCTGCACGATCATGCCGCAGAGGCCGACCAGCGCCAGCGTCGCACCGACGGTGCCGGTGTCCCAGCCATAGCGATAGGTGGCGTAGAGCACGAACACCGAGGGCAGCACGACATGCGCGAGCTGGCCGAAGAACGTCGCCAGCGACAGGCCGGCGAGCGTCCGGTTCGAGCGCAGGAAATGCAGCGCGCCGATCGGATTGGCGCTCTTCCATTTGAACGGCGCGCGCCGCTCCACGGGCAGCGATTCCGGCAGGATGAACAGGCCATAGAGCCCGTTGACGAAGCTCAAACCCGCCGCCGCCCAGAACGGCAGCCGCGGATCGATCTCGCCGAGCAGGCCGCCCAGCGCCGGTCCGAGGATGAAGCCCGCGCCGAAGGCAACGCCGATCTTGCCGAACATAGCGGCGCGCTGCTCCGGCGCGGTGACGTCGGCGATATAGGCGAACACGGTCGAGATGCTCGACGAGGTGATGCCCGAGATCGCCCGCCCGATGAACAGCCAGATCAGGTTCGGCGCCAGCGCCATCAGCACATAGTCGGCGGCGAGACCGAAATTCGACAGCAGCACCACCGGCCGGCGGCCGAAGCGATCGGACAGCGCGCCGAGGATCGGCGAGCAGACGAACTGCATCAAGGCCCAGATCGAGCCGAACACGCCGAAGATGCGCGCCGCGTTTGCGGTGTCGTTGTCGACGAAGCCCTCGATCAGCTTCGGCAGGATCGGGATGATGATCCCGAGCGCGAGCATGTCGAGCAGCAGGGTGATGAAGATGAAGATCACCGCGCCGCTGCGCGGTTGCGGAACGGCCGCAGGCTTGGGATTCTCATTTTGACGCGTTTTCTTCACGCGAACCGGTACCCCACTTCGCTCGAAAACGCTATGCTCGGCCTCGCCGCTCACGACGGCCGTTTGCGCTTGTGGGCGAACGGATTGGCCTTCTCGCGCAGCGTGATCCGGATCGGCGTGCCCGGCAGATCGAAGGTCTCGCGCAGCGAGTTGATGAGGTAACGCAGATAGGATCGCGGGATCGCGTCGGCGCGCGAGCAGAACAGCACGAAGCTCGGCGGGCGCGCCTTCACTTGCGTGATGTAGTTCAGCTTCAGCCTGCGGCCCGAGACCGCCGGCGGCGGGTTGGCCTGGATCGCCTGCTCGAACCAGCGATTGAGCGCCGAGGTCGGCAAGCGTCGGTTCCAGACCGCATAGGCCTCCTGGATCGCCGTCATCAGGCGGTCGATGCCTTCGCCCATCAGGCCGGAGACGGCGACGATCGGCGCGCCCTTGACCTGCGGCAGCCAGTGGTCGGCATCGGTGCGCAGTTGCGAGATCTGGTTGGGCTTGCGCTCGACGAGGTCCCATTTGTTGACCGCGAGCACGATGGCGCGGCCTTCGCGCTCGATCAGGTCGGCGATGCGCAGGTCCTGCTCCTCGAACTTGTTCTGCGCGTCCATCATCATCACGACGACTTCGGCAAAGCGCACCGCGCGCAACGCGTCGGCGACCGAGAGCTTCTCCAGTTTCTCCTCGATCCGCGAGCGGCGGCGCAGGCCGGCGGTGTCGAACACCCGGAACTGGCGGCCCTGCCAGGTGATCTCGACCGCGATGGAATCGCGCGTGGTGCCGGCCTCGGGGCTGGTCAGCAGCCGCTCCTCGCCGAGCAGATGGTTGATCAGCGTCGACTTGCCGGCATTGGGCCGGCCGACAATGGCGACGCGGATCGGACGCTGCGCGGCCTCCTCCTCCGAGATGTCCTCGTCATCCTCAAGCTCGTCGTCTTCCTCCGGTGTCTCCGGCACCAGCGCGCTCAGCGCCTCGTGGAGGTCGCCCATGCCCTCGCCATGCTCGGCCGAGATCTGGACGGGATCGCCGAGCCCGAGCGCGTAGGATTCCATCGCGCCGATCTCGCCATGCTTGCCCTCGGCCTTGTTGGCGACCAGCACCACCGGCTTGTTGGCCTTTCGCGCGAAGTCGGCGAAGGCACGGTCGGTCGGCGTCAGGCCGACGCGGGCGTCGATCACGAACATCAGGGCGTCGGCGAGCTCGATCGCGGTTTCGGTCTGCTCCTGCATCCGCGCCGTCAGCGAACCCTTGGCGCCTTCGTCCAGACCTGCGGTGTCGATGATGGTGAAGTCGAGATCGTAGAGCCTGGCCTGGCCCTCGCGGCGATCACGCGTCACGCCGGGCTCGTCGTCGACCAGCGCAAGCTTCTGGCCGACCAGCCGGTTGAACAGCGTCGACTTTCCGACATTGGGCCGGCCGATAATGGCGATGGTAAAAGACATGGATTATCCCGGCGCGGTCTGTAGTCCGCGGGTCAAGGTGCTGGAAAGAACTACAGCAGGAATAAGGAGCGGTCGAAGCAAATGATGGAGCATCTTCTCCCTCTCCCGTTCTTACGCGGTCGAGACGAGCGGAGCTCGCTCTTAGAGGGTTGGGGTGAGGGGCCCTCTCCGCGAACACTGCCTGTTGTGAGTTCGTGGAGACTCCCCCTCACCCGGAATTCAAGGTGTGCTTGAATTCCGACCTCTCCCCGCAGGCGGGGCGAGGTGGAATCCCGCTCGCAATTAGCGTGAAAATCCGCCGCTCGGTAGCGGTGCGGGGAAGGCGCCGCCGGATTGTTGCGTGGTCTGGGTCTGCTGGGCCGGGGCCGCAGGCTGCGCCTGCTGGTCGTCGGCGGGTGGCGCGGTGGTGCGGCGGCGGACGATCTTCTTCGGCTTCGGCTCCGGCGGCAGCGCGGCGGGCGCGCCCTCCTCGGCTGCGGCATCGGGAGCAGCCGCCTGATCCGCGGCCGGCGCTGCCCTGCCCTTGGCGTGCTTCTTGGCGCCCTTCGGCGGCTCCGGCGGCGGGGCCGGCTGGGCGGCGGCTGCCGCGGCGTTCTGCTGATCGAGCTGCTCCTGCTGCGAGCCCTTGTACAATTCCTTCGGCACGCCCTGATCGAGGCCGGGCACGCCTTCGGGGAATACCGGCTTGCGGTCGCCCTGCAGCTTCTTCTTGGTGTCGAGGAAGTCGAGCAGATCGCTCGGGTCGAAATTGGACATGCCGCCACCGCCGCAACCCGCCAGCACGCTGCAAAGCGCTGTCAGAACTGCGGCTGCGATCAGGCGTTGCGAGCGGCGCATGGTCGATCTCTCACTCAAACTCGGGTTTTGTCTGGGCATGATCTCCGCGCAAACGCTTCGCGTTTGTCGCGAGGGAAAACCGGTTCCCACTTTTGCAGATCATGCCTCCTCAGCTCTTGGCGACCGGCGGCAACAGTGCCTGCAGCGCCTCGGCGCGCGAGCGCATGCTCGGCGGCGTCTCGCCGTCATTGGCAATCTGGTCGAGCCACTGCCGCGCAGCGGTGGCATCGTTGGCGCGCCAGGCCGACAGCGCCAGCAGCTCGCGCGCGGAATGGCGGAACGTCGAGTCCTTCGCCGTTGCCGTCGCCTCGAGCCGTTGCAGCATGTTCGGATAGGTGGTGGTCTCCATCAGGATCTGCGCGGCGCGGATCCGCGCCAGGTCCTGCTCGGGACCGCCGACGCTGCGGTCGGCTGCGATCTCGTCATAGAGCTTCGCGGCAGCCGGCTGATCGCGGGTCGCGACCTCGGCGGCCATGCGCAGCCGCGCCAGATTGCGGTAACCCGACGGCGCCTTGGTGATGAGGGCGGCAAAGGCGGCCTCCGCCTCGGCATGCTTGTTCTGATCGGACAGCTCGACGGCGCGGTCGAACGCCGCGCCGGCCTCGGCGGCCTTCCTGGCCTCGAGATACTGGTAGCCGCGCCAGCCACCGACGCCCGCAACGATCAGGATCGCCAGGGCGATGATAAAGAGCGAGTACTTGTCCCACAGCTTCTTGAGCTGATCGCGCCGGACTTCCTCGTCGACTTCGTTAAATAATTCAGACACTTAAGGCTATCCCATCCCCTCGGGACCGCTGCCATCGGTGGGGCCCAGCCCCTACCCGATCCCCACATCGCGGCGGCGTTACCCTAATGGTGTGGCGGAGGCAAGGCAAAGCGAGGCGGATCAAAGCGTTAACGGGGGACGTTTGCGGCGGGCTGTAATCTACGTGGGCTCCCTTTCCGGCCTGCGGATGCAGAACACTAAGCGCCGCTTGCCGACAAGCTCTCCCTGATCTGGCGCTTGATCACCTTGCCATTGGCGTTGCGCGGCAGCGGCTCTGATGTCAGCGCCATGGTCTCCGGCACCTTGTAGTCCGACAGCCGCTCGGCGCACCAGGCGCGCAGGCTCTCCGCATTCACGTCCGTGCGGGTCACGATCACGGCGTGCACGCGCTCGCCGAGCACCGGGCACGGTTTGGCGATGATCGCGCTCTCGACCACGGCGGGATGGCCGGCCAGGACGGACTCGACCTCGGCGGAATAGATCTTCAGGCCGCCGCGGTTGATCATGTCCTTCTGGCGATCGAACACGCGGACGAAGTTCGCGACATCGATCGAACCGAGATCGCCGGAGTGCCAGAAGCCGGCCGTGAAACTCTCCGCGGTTGCCTTCGGATTGTTCCAGTAGCCCTTGATGACCGAGGCGCTGCGGATCCAGAGCTCGCCGATCTCGCCGCGCGGCAGTTCGCGGCCGTCGGCGCCCATCACGATGATCTCGGCGCCGGGGCACGGCAGGCCGACGCTGTCGATATGGGCGGCGGTCAGTTCGCCCGGCATCAGCGTCGAGGGCGACGTGGTCTCGGTCGCGCCGTAGCAATTCGCAAGCTTCAGCCCGGGAATCTTGGCGTCGAGTTTTTCGATGGTTGCGACCGGCATCGGCGCGCCGCCGAAGCCGCCGATCCGCCAGCTCGACAGGTCGTAGCTGTCGAAATCCGGCTGCATCAGGCAGAGATTGTACATCGCCGGCACCATCACCGTGTAGGTGACGCGCTCGCGCGCCGCGACCTTCAGATATTCCGAGGCCTTGAACTCCGGCATAACGATCAGCGCGCCGGCGCAGCGTGCCATCGTGGTGATGTTGGCGACCGCGCCGGTGACATGCGCGAGCGGGACCGCCGCGATCGAGCGATCAGCCCTGGTCAGCTTGAGGCACGAGGCGAACACCATCGAGGAGTGGATGATGTTGCAATGAGCGAGCATGGCGCCCTTCGGCCGGCCGGTGGTGCCCGAGGTGTAGAGGATCATCGCGGTGTCCTCTTCCCGCACCTGTGCCGGCGCCTGGGCCTGCGCGTTGTCGGCGAGGCCAGCGAATTGCGATGCGCCGTCGTCGCTGACGGAGATGCGATGCTTGAGGCCGGGAATGTCGGCCGCATCGGGGACGCGGTCGGCAAGCCTGGCCTCATGGACCAGAAGAGTGGCGCCGCAATCGTTCAGCACATAGGCGATCTCGGGCTTCTGCTGGCGCGTCGAGAGCAGCACCGTGACCAGCCCGGCATGCGCCGCGGCGAACATCGTCAGCACGAATTCGATGCGGTTGCCGAGCAGGATCGCGACGCGGTCGCCGGGCGCAAGGCCGAGTTTGGCAAAGCCCGCCGCGACCTTGGCCGATTTCTCCGCGACCTCGCGCCAGCTCAGGCGCGTCGCGCCGCAGACCAGCGCCTCGCCGTCGCCGTTCTGCGCAACGGCGTCCGCGATCATCGCCCACAGGCTGCCGGGCCGCTCCGGGAAAGCCGGCACGACGCGATCACCGAAGCGCGGCTCGAGCCGCATCGGCGGAATTGCGTGCTGCGACCAGTCCATGTCTGCCCCGTCAGCTCTTCTTCATGCCGTAGACGTGCTCCGGCCCAGGGAATGCGCGGCTCTTCACGTCGCGCGCATAGCCCGCGATCGCCTCCTCGATCATCGGACCGAGATTGCCGTAGCGGCGCACGAATTTCGGCGCCCGCGGCGACAGGCCGAGCATGTCCTCCAGCACCAGCACCTGGCCGTCGCAGGCCGCGCTGGCACCGATGCCGATGGTGGGCACGGCGATCGACTGCGTGATCTTGCGCGCCAGCGGTTCGGCGACCGCCTCGACGACGATCGAGAACGCGCCCGCCTCCGCGATCGCCCTGGCGTCGTTCTCGATCGGCGCCCAGTTCTCCTCCTCGCGGCCCTGCGCGCGGAACGAGCCGAGCGTGTTGATCGACTGCGGCGTCAGACCGATATGCCCCATCACCGGAATGCCGCGGTCGGACAGGAACGCCACCGTCTCCGCCATCCGCGCGCCGCCCTCGAGCTTGACCGCGCCGCATAGCGTCTCCTTCATGATCCGCACCGCGGATTGAAACGCCTGCTCCTTGGAGCCCTCATAGGAGCCGAATGGCATGTCGACGACAACGAGCGCGGCTTGCGAGCCGCGCATCACCGCGCGGCCCTGCAGGATCATCATGTCGAGGGTCACCGGCACCGTCGTCTCGAAGCCGTGCATGACGTTGCCGAGGGAATCGCCGACCAGGATGGCGTCGCAATGACGGTCGACCAGCGCCGCGGTGTGCGCATGATAGGACGTCAGCATCACGATCGGCTCGCCGTTCTTGCGGGCGCGCAGATCGGGCGCGGTCTTGCGCTTGATGGCGGATTGAACAGACATAGTCAGGCTCCCATGACAGGCACGCCGATCACGACCGGGTGGAACGCAAACGCCAGCGCCAGATAGACGATGACACCGACCGCGATCGCGATCAGGTCGTTGGTTGGGCCGCCCACCGGAATCGGCGGCGCGCCGGCATCCGCACGGCGCTTCAGCGAGATGCGGTCATAGACCGCCCAGCCGAGAAACGAGCCGAACAGGATGATCGAGCCGAGGTCGCCATTGGCGAGCAGATGCGCGAACGCCCACAGCTTCACGCCGGCGAGCATCGGATGCTTCAGCGTCGTGTAGATGCGGCCGCGGACATAGGAGGCGACGACGAGGATGACGGCGGGCAGCATCAGCGCCACGGCGATGTGCTTGAACGCGGTCGGCGGCGTCCAGACGTCGATCCATCCGGTCGCGCGATAATGCGCAAAGCCCCAGATGATCAGCACGAGCCCGGCCGCGGAGGCGAGCGAATAGGCGATCTTGTAGACGCCCTCGCCCATCGCCTTGATCAGGCCGGCACGCATCTCGCGCAGGCTCGTCAGCACATGGACGCCGAGGAACAGCACGAGACCCAGGATCATGACGAGCAGTCCCACGATGTTCCTCCCCTGATCGATCAATGCCTTCGCGTATCACCTTCGGGCCGCGAAAAGCAATGCGCTGCACTCTACACCGTCATTCCGGGGCGCGCTGAAAGCGCGAACCCGGAATCTCGAGGTAATCGGGCGCGCAAGCCAACCTCCAGATTCCGGGTTCGATGCTTCGCATCGCCCCGGAATGACGGTGCCATCAAGGCTTGTCGGCCGATTTGGCCAGCTCGCGGTTGTCGACATAGCGGATCATGATCGGACGGCCGGCCAGCGCCCCGCCCAATCCGCCGGTGAATTTCAGCGGCAGGCAGGCATCCAGCGAGGCATTGATCGCGTTGAGGTAGGTGGTGCGGGTGTCGGCCGGGATGCCCCGCGTCGAAAATGTCAGGCGCGGCGTGCCGATCATCTCGCCGGTTCGCTTGAAGCTGAAGCGCACCGACATCTGCATGCCCTCGCGCGCATCGTCCGGCGGTGGCGGCGCCCAACAGGCGCGCAGCGCGGCGAAGAGATCGCCGATGGTATCGAGATCATGATCCGGCTTGCGGTACTTCTCGGCCTGATCCTGCGGCGGCACCGTGAGGATCGTAAGCTGGAGATTTTCGCCGTACGGATAATCGATCTCGGGCAGGCACGGCCCGTGGTTGAACACGCTGCAATAGGATGGGATGCAGGGTCCGCTGTCGAGCACGCTGCAGGGTGTGTGCGCAAACGGCACCGGGTTGATCTGATGCCGCTGCCGCGCAGAGGCCGAGCCCGCGAGGGCAAAGGCCAGCACGGCAAAAGCGAGGCAGATGGCGACGCGTCGGAGCATGCAAGCGGACCAGGATTGCGCTTCCGGGGAAAATGGTGCCGCAGCCGGAGCGCATCAAGCGGGGGCCGGTTCACGTCCTCGCGCTTTTCGCGCCACAACCTCGCTGTCATCGCCCGGCTCGACCGGGCGATCCAGTATTCCAGAGGCGGCAGCGGGTAACGGACAGGCCGCGGCGTACTGGGTCCCCCGGTCGAGCCGGGGGACGACACTGAGAATGTGGCGCTCCGCAGATGCGGCGTTACGCTGTCTTCGTCACGTCCTCGCGCTCGAACCCCTAGGTCCGGCCGGTCCGTGCCCCCTTGATGCCGGCGAGGATGAGATCGATGCCCGCGAGATAGTCGACACGGTCGTCGTGGTCCCGCATCGCGCTGGCCACGCTGCGTGCAAACGGGTAGTCGCTTGCGTCGAGCGCGGACCAGTCGGTCGCCACCGCATCCAGGAAGCTCGATCGGTCCAGGCCATGCGTCCGCGCGAACTGCGCGTTGGCTGCGTTCTGGCCGCCGACGCCAAGGATGTAGTTCAGCAGGACCGAGACGATCGTCCACTGCGTGTCGGCAGCTACGCCAAGCGCGCGAACCTGCTGGCCGATGCACTCCAGAACGCGCACGGTCGGCAACTGCCCGGCAGCACGGATCAGCGCTGTCCCGACCCATGCATGCGCCTCCATCGCGTCGAACATGCCGAGCGCAAGGGCGCGAATGGTGGCCTTCGGCGATCCGCTGACCGCGTGCGCATCCACCACGCGCGAGACAATGGCGTCGCAGGCGGCGACCAGCAGATCACTCTTGTTGGCGATATGCCAGTAGATCGCGCCGGGACCGGTCGCGAGCCGTTCGGATAGGGCGCGGAACGTCAGACCCTCCTCGCCGCTCTCGTCCAGGAGCTCGATCGAAGCCTCGATGATGCGATCCCGCGAGAGCGAGTCCTCGCGTCGCTGGCCGCTGCGCGCCTTCTTGACCATGCCGCACCTTGACATATCTGGAACGGCATTCCAAGTTTATGGAACGTCGTTCCATAACTCCCAGCCGCCGTGCCGGAAGGACTCCGCATGAAATCTCCCGTTACGATCGTCGGTGCCGGCCTTGGCGGATTGACGCTTGCCCGCGTCCTCCGCGTCCACGGGATCGCAGCAATCGTCTACGAAGCGGAAGCCTCCGCAGAAGCACGAACGCAGGGCGGCATGCTCGATATCCATGAGCACAACGGCCAACGCGCGCTCAAGGCCGCACGCCTCTTTGAGGAGTTCCGCGATCTGATCCACCCCGGCGGCCAGGAAACCCGCGCGCTCGATACCCAAGGCAGCCTGCTGTTTCATCATCCAGATGACGGCACGGGCGGGCGCCCCGAGGTACCCCGAGGCGAGCTACGTCGGATCCTGCTCAACTCGCTGCCCGAGGGCACGGTGCATTGGGGATCTAAGGTCACCGCGGCCACTCCGCTCGCCGGTGGAAGGCACGCATTGACCTTTGCCGACGGCACAACGGTGACGACTGAGCTTCTGGTCGGCGCCGACGGTGCCTGGTCGCGCGTGCGATCGCTTCTCTCCGCAGACAAGCCGACCTATGTCGGCACTTCGTTCATCGAGACATATCTGTTCGACGCCGATGTCCGTCACCGAGCGAGCGCGGAAGCGGTTGGCGGCGGCGCGATGTTCGCGCTGGCGCCGGGAAAGGGCATCGCCGCGCATCGTGAGCCGAACGGCGTGCTGCACACCTATGTGGCGCTGACCAAGCGTGAGGAATGGTTTGCCAACCTCGACTTCACCAACCCTGCGAGCGCCCTCGCCCGCGTCGCCGAGGAATTCGATGGCTGGGCCCGGGCGCTGACCGCGCTGATCACCGATGGCGAGACGGCGCCGGTGCTGCGCCTCATCCATGCGCTTCCGGTCGCGCATCAATGGGACCGCGTGCCCGGCGTCACGCTGCTCGGCGATGCAGCGCATCTGATGGTTCCATCGGGCGAAGGCGCCAATCTCGCAATGCACGATGGCGCCGAACTAGCAGCGGCGATCGTCGCCAACCCCGGCAATGTCGAAGCCGCGCTCGCTGCTTATGAAAGGGACCTGTTTCCTCGTAGCGCGTCCGAAGCCGCTGCTGCGGAGGAGGTCCTCGAGCTCTGCTACGGCAACAACGCGCCACAGAGCCTGATCGACTTCTTCGGCGATCATCTGCCGATCGACACAGCGCGGTGACTGCGGAAGGGCCGCAGCGTAATGGGTCCCCGGGTTCGAGCCCAGGGCTATCGCATATGGAAAGAAATCTGTCGGGCAGCGTCCTCGCGGCCATCCTTCGAGACGCCCGCCTTCGGCGGGCTCCTCAGGATGAGGATCTTGTTTTGCGGCACAATAGTAGACCCTCATGGTGAGGAGCGCCGCTTGCGGCGCGTCTCGAACCACGAGGCCGAGTTACCTCCGCAGCCGCCGAAGGGTCATATGCGATAGCCCTGGGGTCGAGCCGGAGAACGACACCGAGTATGCGGAGGCTACGCCTTCTTCTTCACGTCCTTGACGTTGGAGAAGGTGATGCCCTCGGCGCGCTCGCGGGTGTAGCCGAGATAGAACTCGTTCTTGGCCATGAACACGGGATCACCGTCGACGTCGTCGGCGATGCCGGAATTGTTGGCGGCGATGAACGCGTCGAGCTGCTTGCGGTCGTCGGACGAGATCCAGCGCGCCAGCGAGAATTCAGAGATCTCGAACTCGACCGGCAGCGAATATTCCGCATCGAGCCGCGCCTTCAGCACGTCGAGCTGCAGCGGGCCGACCACGCCGACCAGCGCCGGCGCGCCGTCGCGCGGGCGGAACACCTGCACGACGCCCTCCTCCGACATCTGCTGCAAGGCTTCCTTCAGCTTCTTCGCCTTCATCGCATCGGTCAGCCGGACGCGGCGGACGATTTCCGGCGCGAAGCTCGGCACGCCGACGAAGGTCAGATCCTCGCCCTCGGTGAGGGTGTCGCCGATCCGCAGCGTGCCGTGGTTGGGAATGCCGACGACGTCGCCGGCAAAGGCCTCGTCGGCGACCGAGCGGTCCTGCGCGAAGAAGAACTGCGGGCTCGACAGGCTCATGTTCTTGCCGGTGCGCACCAGCTTGGCCTTCATGCCGCGGCTGAGCTTGCCCGAGCACAGCCGGGCGAAGGCGATGCGGTCGCGGTGGTTCGGATCCATGTTGGCCTGGATCTTGAACACGAAGGCGCTCATGCGCGGCTCGGCGGCCTCGACCTTGCGCAAATCCGAGTCCTGCGCGCGCGGCGCCGGCGCGAACTTGCCGAGGCCTTCCAGCAAATCGCCGACGCCGAAATTGCGCAGCGCGCTGCCGAAATAGACCGGCGTCAGATGGCCTTCGCGGAACGCCGCGAGCTCGAACGGCTTGCAGGCCTCCGACGCCAGCGCGAGCTCGTCCTTGACCTCGGCGACGTCGAGATTGGGGTTGCGCTTGCCGAGATCGGCGATGTCGATCTGCTCGGTGGCGCCGGTCTTGGCGCCGCCGCCCTCGAGCAGCCTCACGCCGCCATTGACGACGTCATAGGTGCCGAGGAAGTCGCGGCCGCGGCCGACCGGCCAGGTCATCGGCGTGGTGTCGAGCGCCAGCGTCTTCTCGATCTCGTCCAGAAGCTCGAACGTGTCGCGGCTCTCGCGGTCCATCTTGTTGATAAAGGTGATGATCGGGATATCGCGCAGCCGGCACACCTCGAACAGTTTTCGGGTGCGCGCCTCGATGCCTTTCGCCGCGTCGATCACCATGACCGCGGAATCGACCGCGGTCAGCGTGCGATAGGTATCTTCCGAAAAGTCCTCATGGCCCGGCGTGTCCAGCAGGTTGAACACGAGATCGTTGAACTCGAAGGTCATCACCGAGGTGACGACCGAGATGCCGCGCTCGCGCTCGATCTTCATCCAGTCCGAGCGCGTGTTGCGCCGCTCGCCCTTGGCCTTGACCTGGCCCGCGAGATTGATGGCGCCGCCGAACAGCAGCAGCTTTTCCGTCAGCGTGGTCTTGCCGGCGTCCGGGTGCGAGATGATCGCAAAGGTGCGCCGTCGCGCCACTTCCTCTGAAAGCGGCGAGCGGGACGGCGATTCGGCTGAAACTGAAATGTCGGACATGGCGGGGCATTTGGCAGGGAAAACGGGCGCAATCAAGGGCGTTTTGTCGCAATGCGGAACGGCCGCACCATCCCCATATGGGCAGCGGAAGGACGACCTTCTCCTCACCATACCATTCGCGGGGACGACCCTGCCTTATCCGGAGGGTTCGCGATGGCTTGGACCATTCTGTTCACCGCTGGCCTGCTCGAGATCGGTTGGGCGATCGGGCTGAAATATACCGAAGGTTTCTCGCGGCTGGTACCGTCGGTGCTGACGCTGGCGGCGATGGCCGGCAGCGTGATCCTGCTCGGCCTCGCGCTCAAGACGCTGCCGATTGGAACCGCCTATGCGGTCTGGACCGGGATCGGCGCGGTCGGCACCGCGGCGCTCGGCATCATCCTGCTCGGTGAACCCGCGACCGCGATGCGGCTGGCCAGCATCGGACTGATCGTTGCCGGCATCGTCGGACTGAAGCTGGTCGGCTGATGACTACCTTTGGACGCGTTTTCCTAACGCGAGCCGGCTTCCACCTCGCTCGAAAGCGCTACTTCAGAATCTGCACCGCCCAATAGCTCGCGGCTGCGACCGCGGCCGACGCCGGGATCGTGATCACCCAGGCGTAGACGATCGAGCTTGCCACATTCCAGCGCACGGCGGAGAGCCGCCGTGCCGCGCCGACGCCGACGATGGCGCCGGTGATGGTGTGCGTGGTCGATACGGGAACCCCGAGATAGGTCGCCACGAACAGCGTCGCGGCGCCGCCGGTTTCGGCGCAAAAACCCTGCATCGGCGTCAGCTTGGTGATCCGCAGCCCCATGGTGCGGACGATCCGCCAGCCGCCCATCAGCGTGCCCAGCGCCATCGCGCTCTGGCAGGCCAGCACCACCCAGAACGGAATCTCGAAGGTGTCGCCGAGATGGCCCTGCGAATAGAGCAGCACGGCGATGATGCCCATGGTCTTCTGCGCGTCGTTGCCACCATGGCCGAGCGAATAGAGCGACGCCGAGGCGAATTGCAGGATGCGGAAGGCGCGATCGACCGCGAACGGCGTCGAGCGCACCGAGAGCCAGGACACGACCGCGACCAGCACCAGCGCCAGCAGGAAGCCGACCAGCGGCGACAGCACGATCGCGAGCAAGGTCTTGGAGAGCCCGCTCCACACCGCCGCCGAAACCCCCGCCTTCGCCATGCCGGCGCCGACCAGGCCGCCGATCAGCGCGTGCGAGCTCGACGACGGAATCCCCAGCGCCCAGGTAATCACGTTCCAGACGATCGCGCCGACCAATGCTGCGAAGATCACGGTCGCATCCACCACCGACGGCTCGATGATCCCGGTGCCGATGGTATTGGCAACGTGCAGGCCGAACACCAGGAACGCGACGAAGTTGAAGAACGCCGCCCAGAACACCGCGTATTGCGGCCGCAGCACGCGGGTCGAGACGATGGTCGCGATCGAGTTCGCGGCATCGTGCAGGCCGTTCAGGAAGTCGAACAGCAGCGCGACCGCGATCAGGATGGTCAGAATTGGAAGACCCAGCGTGGCGTCCACGTGATGCCCCGCTCTACACTTGCTCGATCACGATCGAGTTGATCTCGTTGGCGACGTCGTCGAAACGGTCAGCCACCTTCTCGAGATGGTCGTAGATCTCCGCGCCGACGATGAAGTCCATCGTGTTGGCGTTGCGGTGCTTCAGGAACAATTCCTTGAGCCCGATATCATGGAGATCGTCGACCCGGCCCTCGAGCTTGGTCAGCTCCTCGGTGATCTGGGTCAGCATCGAGACGTTCTGGCCGATGCCCTGCAGCAAGGGTAGCGCGCGGACCACCAGATTGGCGCATTCCACGATAAGCGTGCCGATCTCGCGCATCGGCGGCTCGAACTCGCGCACCTCGAACAGCATGACCGCCTTTGCGGTCGCCTGCATCTGGTCGACCGCATCGTCCATCGAGGTGATCAGGTTCTTGATATCGCCGCGATCGAACGGGGTGATGAAGGTGCGGCGAACCGCGGTCAGGACCTCGCGGGTGACGCTATCGGCGTCGTTCTCGAACTGATTGACGCGCTGGCAAAAGACGGGTGTCTCCTCCCCGCCCTTCAGCATGTCCTGCAACGCCAATGCGCACTGCACCGAGGTCTGGGCGTGGCGGGCGAACAGGTCGAAAAAGCGCTCTTCCTTGGGCAGGAAAGCGCGAAACCACCGCAGCATGTCTCAGTTCCATCGTTCCGGGACAGCCCTTTTAGCGACTGTCACAGAACTGTCATAGAGCATCTGGCGGGGAAAGCACCGGGATCGACCGCCCAAACGGGCGGTCGTCCACCGCTATGTCGGCCGAAAATCGCCGAGACCTGCCCTACAGCGACCGCCGCAACAAATGGGCCAGCTCACCGACCAGGCCGCGCCGGAACAGCAGCACGCAGGCCACGAAGATCACGCCCTGGATCACCGTCACCCACTGGCCGAAACCGGCGAGATATTGCTGCATGGCGATGATCACGAAGGCGCCGACCACCGGGCCGAAGATGGTGCCGAGACCGCCGACCAGCGTCATCAGCACGATTTCACCGGACATCGACCAGTGCACGTCGGTGAGCGAGGCATTCTGCGCCACGAACACCTTCAGCGAGCCGGCAAAGCCCGCCAGCGTGCCCGACAGGATGTAGGCCAGCATCTTGTACTGGTCGGTCTTGTAGCCGAGCGAGATCGCGCGCGGCTCGTTCTCGCGGATCGACTTCAGCACCTCGCCGAACGGCGAGTTGATGGTGCGGTAGATCAGCAGGAAGCCGGCGAGGAAGCCGACCAGCACGACGTAATAGAGCACCATCGGCTTCGACAGGTCGACGATCCCGAGCAGGTGGCCCTGCGGGATGCCCTGGATGCCGTCTTCACCATGGGTGAACGGCGCCTGCAGGTAGATGAAGTAGAGCAGCTGCGACAGCGCCAGCGTGATCATCGAGAAATAGATGCCCTGGCGGCGGATCGAGATGAAGCCGGTGACGAGGCCGAGCAAGGCCGCGGCCGCGGTGCCGACCAGGATGCCGAGCTCCGGCGACAGCCCCCACACCTTCAGCGCGTGCGCCGAGACGTAGCCGGCGGTGCCGAGGAACATCGCGTGGCCGAACGACAGCAGGCCGCCATAGCCGATCAGGAGGTTGAAGGCGCAGGCGAGCAGCGCGAAGCACAGCGCCTGCATGACGAAGAACGGATAGATCCCCGTCCACGGCACGATCGCCAGCAGCAGCGCCATCGCGGCGAATACGATCATCTCGTCGCGCATCGCGCGCGGCGTGATCGGAAGTGTATCGTCGGTCAATGCTGACATATCAAGCCGCCCGTCCCGTCAGTCCCGTTGGCTTCACCAGCAACACCACCACCATCAGGACAAACACCACGGTGTTGGAGGCCTCGGGATAAAAATACTTGGTCAGTCCCTCGATCACGCCGAGCGCGAAGCCGGTGATGATCGAGCCCATGATCGAGCCCATGCCGCCGATCACGACCACCGCGAACACCACGATGATGAGATCGGCGCCCATCAGCGGGCGGACCTGGTTGATCGGCGCCGACAGCACGCCGGCGAGCGCGGCAAGACCGACGCCGAGCCCGTAGGTCAGCGTGATCATGCGCGGCACGTTGATGCCGAACGCGCGCACCAGCGTCGGGTTCTCGGTGGCGGCGCGCAGGTAGGCGCCGAGCTGCGTCTTCTCGATCAGGAACCAGGTCGCAAGGCACACCACGAGCGAGAAGATGACGACCCAGCCGCGATAGATCGGCAGGAACATGAAGCCGAGATTGACGCCGCCCTTGAGCTGATCCGGGATCGAGTAAGGCAGGCCCGAGGAGCCGAAATAGTTCTGGAACACGCCCTGCACGATCAGCGCGATGCCGAAGGTCAGCAGCAGTCCGTAGAGATGATCGAGGCCGGTCAGCCATTGCAGCATGGTCCGCTCGAGGATCATGCCGAAGATGCCGACCACGACGGGTGCGATGATCAGCGCCCACCAGTAATTGATGCCGCCCAGGTTGAGCAGGAAATACGCCACGAAGGCGCCCATCATGTAGAGCGCGCCATGCGCGAAATTGATGATGTTGAGCATGCCGAAGATGACGGCGAGCCCCAGACTGAGCAGCGCGTAGAACGAGCCGTTGATCAGTCCCACCAGAAGCTGTGCGTAGAGAGCCTGCATCGAATGAGCTTTCGCTAGATAGATGAAGCCCGCCGGCCACGCGCATGGCCGGCGGGCATGATCGTCACTTCTTCAGAAGCGGGCAGGTGCTCTTGTCGAGCGGCGTGAAGGCCTGGTTGCCCGGCACGGTGCCGACCAGCTTGTAGAAGTCCCACGGTCCCTTGGACTCCGAGGGCTTCTTCACCTCGAACAGATAGGCGTCGTGGGTGACGCGGCCGTTCGCCTCGACCTCGCCCTTGCCGAACAGCGGATCGTCGGTCGGGATCGTCTTCATCTTCGCGATCACCTTGGCGCCGTCATGCGGATTGCCGCCGAGCGCTTCCAGCGCCTTGAAGTAATGGATGAGGCCCGCATAGACGCCGGCCTGCACCATGGTCGGGGGCGCGCTGTTCTTCATCCGCTCCGAGAAGCGCTTGGAGAAGGCGCGGGTCTTGTCGTTGAGGTCCCAGTAGAACGTCTCGGTGAAGTTGAGGCCCTGCGCGGTCTCGAGCCCGATCGCCTTGACGTCGGTGAGGAACAGCAGCAGCGCCGCGAGCTTCTGGCCGCCCTTGACGATGCCGAACTCGGCCGCCTGCTTGATTGAGTTGGTGGTGTCGCCGCCGGCATTGGCGAGGCCGATGATCTTGGCCTTGGAGGCCTGCGCCTGCAGCAGGAAGGAGGAGAAGTCAGCGGTGTTGAGCGGATGCTTGACGCCGCCGACCACCTTGCCGCCATTGGCGGTGACGACGGCCGTGGTGTCGCGCTCGAGCGCCGCGCCGAACGCGTAATCCGCGGTGAGGAAGAACCAGGTGTCCCCGCCCGCCTTCACCAGCGCCTGGCCGGTAGCGTGGGCGAGCATGTAGGTGTCGTAGGTCCAGTGCACCGTATTCGGCGAGCACTGCGCGTTGGTGAGATCCGAAGTGGCGGCGCCCGAATTGATGTAGACGCCGTTCTTTTCCTTCACGACGTTGTTGACCGCGAGCGCGACGCCGGAATTCGGCACGTCGACGATGGTGTCGACCTTGTCGACGTCGAACCACTGGCGCGCGATGGTGGTGCCGATATCCGGCTTGTTCTGGTGATCGCCGGAGATCAGGTCGATGGTCCAGCCCTTGGCCTTGAGGCCCGAGTCCTCGATCGCCATCTGCGCCGCCAGCGTCGAGCCGGGGCCGGCGAGATCGGCGTAGAGGCCGGACTGATCCGACAGCGCGCCGATCTTGACCGTCTTGTCGAGCTTTTCCTGGGCGGAGGTGACGCTTGCAGCCGAGAGCACCATCGCGGTGCCGAGCAGGAGCGCCGAAATCTTGTTCTTCATGTCGTATTCCCTCGTCTTAAATTTTCTGGTTCTGGCGATATCAGACGCCGAGATAGGTATGGAGCTTGTCCATGTTGGCCGACAGCTCGGAATTGGCGAAGCCGTCGATCACCTTGCCGTGCTCGACAATGTAGTAGCGGTCCGCAACGGTCGAGGCGAAACGGAAATTCTGTTCGACCAACAGGATGGTGAATCCCTGCGACTTCAGGCGCGCAATGGTGTGCCCGATCTGCTGGATGATGACCGGCGCCAACCCTTCGGTCGGCTCGTCCAGCATCAGGAAGCGCGCGCCGGTCCGCAGGATGCGCGCAATCGCCAGCATCTGCTGCTCGCCGCCCGAGAGCTTGGTGCCCTGGCTGGTGAGGCGCTCCTTCAGGTTGGGAAACAGCGTGAAGATCTGGTCGAGCGGCAGGCCGCCCGGGCGCACCACCGGCGGCAGCAGCAGGTTCTCGCGCACGTCGAGGCTGGCGAAAATGCCGCGCTCTTCGGGACAGAATGCGATGCCGAGCCGCGCAATCCGGTCCGAGGTGGCGCGGATGATTTCCTGATTGTCGAAGCGGATCGAGCCGGAGCGTTTACCGATGACGCCCATCACCGACTTCAACGTGGTGGTCTTGCCGGCGCCATTGCGGCCGAGCAGCGTCACCACCTCGCCGGCCTTCACGTTGAAATTGATGCCGTGAAGGATGTGGGATTCGCCGTACCAGGCCTGCAGATCCTTGACCGTCAGCACGTCGGCGCCGGCCGCAGCCACGGGCTTCTCCGCCAGTTTTGCCTCAGCCATGACCCGCTCCCAGATAGGCTTCCTTCACGCGCTCGTCCTTGGAGAGGTCGGCGTAGTTGCCCTCCGCCAGCACCTGCCCGCGCGTCAGCACGGTGATGATGTCGGAGAGGTTGGCCACCACCGAGAGGTTATGTTCGACCATCAGGATGGTGTATTTCGCGGATATCCGCTTGATCAGCGCCGCGATCTTGTCGATGTCCTCGTGGCCCATTCCGGCCATCGGCTCGTCGAGCAGCATCATCTCGGGGTCGAGCGCGAGCGTCGTTGCAATTTCAAGTGCGCGCTTGCGGCCGTACGGCATCTCGACCGCCGGCGTGTTGGCGAATTCGCTCAAGCCGACGTCGTTCAGGAGTTCGTGGGCGCGCGGATTGAAGCGGTCGAGCACGCTTTTCGAACGCCAGAAATCGAACGACGAACCGTGTTGCCGCTGCAGCGCCACGCGAACGTTCTCGAGCGCGGTCAGATGCGGAAATACCGCCGAAATCTGAAACGAACGGACCAGCCCGAGGCGCGCAACGTCGGCCGGCGGCATCGCGGTGATGTCGTGGCCCTTGTAGCGAATCTGGCCTGCCGACGGCTTCAGGAATTTGGTCAGCAGATTGAAACAGGTCGTCTTGCCGGCGCCGTTCGGCCCGATCAACGCATGGATACTGCCCCGACGCACTTTCAACGCGACGTCGCGAACGGCGAAGAAACCCGCGAATTCCTTGGTCAATCCGCTGGTTTCGAGGATGAACTCATCGGCCAAATAGATTCCCCCATACGCCATCGCTGCGAAGCCCCTCGCCCGCGTGGCCAGCTTTTTTCGTGTCCGACAGGCGTCCGATCCGTCTTGGAAACCGTCCGGGGCCTGTCGCCTCCGGGCCGGAATATGCCGTCATCTGCAGCGGTTACGCAAGGTGGAAAGCTGTGCAGTGCGGCATCCGCGTGACCGGTTCCGGTTGATCCTTAGTCGAATGGCATTTCGGCGCGCTTTGCGCCTCGGGAAAGCGGTCGTTAACGGTGTTTTGCTCCGGACTCCCACTTTCATAGAATATTTCCGCGCCTCGACGAAGCTCCGGCCATTGCATTATGAATGGCTAGAGCCTTGCATTTCGAGCGCGCCAGTTCTTCGGTCGTCAAATCGATCCCGCAACGTGATTTCGGCACGTGGCTGCGACTTTATGCCCGCAGCCAAACCATCCCGCACATCGATGAACTTGTCCCTGGCCGCATCCCGTTCGGGGATGTGCTTGAATTCGGCTAGCCGATGCAATTCAGAAGTGCCGATCCATCGGTGGTCAAGTCGATCACGCAGCGTGTGCTGCTGAACGCCTGGCTGCGCGCGCTGCGCCTGCCGGACGCGCTTCCTTTGCTGTGCGACTTCCATACCGAGGGCAGCGCCGACGAGCGGGCCGACATGATGGGCTTTGACGTCGAGGGCAGCGGCGAGGCCGCGCGTTTCCTGATCACGCAGCAAGGCGCGAGGCTGGCGACGGCCTATGGCAACGAGCACGTCGAGCCGCCGCTGCGCACCAACCGCTATCTCGATGATGCGATCGGACCCGAGCGCTACGCGGGGGTCATCCTGTCATATCGTGCCTGCCTGGCGCGCAAGCGTCCGACCTATACGGTTGCGGCGGTCACCGACGCCGACGGCAAGGAGGTTTCCTATGAACGGTTGCTCTTGCCGTTCGGACGCGGCGATGCCGTCGAGCACATCGTCGGCTCCTACAAGGCGATCAGCATCGAGGGACGCTTTCGGCTGCACGATCTGATGGGCGTGAAAGCGAAGGCCGTCCCGATCGTCACCGTGCGCGCGGTGATCGACCGCAGGTTCGTGCCCGCAGATCGTCCGACGAGCCAGGATTCGGTCGAGTTGATCTAGACGCGTCGCTTCACGCGAAGCGCTAACCTCATCGCTGGAAGCGCCTCAACCCTTCTTGCGTGCCTTCGCCGGCACTTCCTTGGCATAAATGTCCGGCTTGAAGCCGACGACGCGCTTACCCCCGAGATCGAGCACCGGACGCTTGATCATCGAGGGCTGCTCGGCCATCAGCGCCAGCGCCTTGCGCTCGTTCAATTCTTCCTTGTCGGCTTCGGGCAGCTTCTTGAAGGTCGTGCCGGCGCGGTTGAGCAGCATTTCCCAGCCGACCTCGTCGCTCCATTGCTTGAGTTTGTCCTTGGCGATCCCGGCGGTCTTGTAGTCATGGAAGTCATAGGCGACGCCGTGATCGTCGAGCCAGCTGCGCGCCTTCTTCATGGTGTCGCAGTTCTTGATGCCGTAGATGGTGATGGTCAAAGCCGTTCCCCGCATGCGATTGCTGCGGGGAAACTAGCCCCACTGCAACGGCAACGCCAGATCGGACCGCGCCGCGAGGACGTGAAGAAGGCGTAGTGCCATACTCGGCGTCGTCCCCCGGCTCGACCGGGGGACCCAGTACGCCGCGGCATCTCCGTGATCGGTGCATGGCGCTCGCCAGAAACACCGCCGTCGTCCTGGCGAAAGCCAGGACCCATAACCACCGCAGTTGATTGTGAATGGGATCGCGGCCCCAGCGTCGCGCAATGACTGAGATTTGGGGTAATGGGTCCTGGCTTTCGCCAGGACGACGATGAGGGCGGTTGATCGCACTCAGTGGGCGTAGCGCGTGAAGACGAAATCGTGATCGCTGGCGTGCGCCTCGTGGCAGGCGAAACAGGTCTCGTGCTGGGCGGCATCGACCGGCTTGCCGTCGATGAAGCGGCCAAAACCCCAGCCTCCGGTCGAGGCATATTTGGCGGCGTCCTTGACCATGACCTGCACGGTGGTCGCGGGCCCCGTGATGAAGGCGCCGTCGAGGCCTGCAACCGGCTTGCGCTTCCAGGCCAGCTTGACCAGCACGGTGCCGTCGGGGAAACGCGCGGCGCCGTCCTGATAGGCCTTCACGGCGGTCGCGTTGCCGAGCACGCTGCGAAGCTCATTCAGCCCGGTCTCCTCGCCGACCGCGATCAGCTTCCAGTTGCGGTAGCCGTCGGGAATCTTCACGCCGAAGATCGGCGACGCCAGTGCCGCATCATCGGCATGCCCGACGGCAAACGGCAATGACGCGCTGATGCAGGCTGCCGCGATCGCGGCAGCTGCCCATTTCAAAACCTGTCTCATGATCGTCGATCCGCTCCGTCTCAGACCTTGCTGACGTCGATGACGGCCTGGACGAAGGCCTGCGGCGCTTCCTGCGGCAGATTGTGACCGATGCCGCCGGTCAGGGTCCGATGCTCGTAATGCCCCGAAAACTTCTTGGCATAGGCCGCGGGCTCCGGATGCGGCGCACCGTTGGCATCGCCCTCCATCGTAATGGTCGGGATCGCGATGACAGGGGCCTGTGCGAGCGTCTTCTCGAACGCGTCGTACTTCGCCTCGCCCTCGGCGAGACCAAGCCGCCAGCGGTAATTGTGGATCACGATATCGACGTGATCGGGGTTCTCGAAGGCCGCCGCGCTGCGGTCGTAGGTGGCGTCGTCGAACTTCCACTGCGGCGACGCCAGCTGCCAGATCAGCTTGTTGAAATCGTGCCGGTTCTTGGCATAGCCCTCGCGGCCGCGCTCGGTCGCGAAATAGAACTGGTACCACCATTGCAGCTCGGCCTTCGGCGGCAGCGGCATCTTGCCGGCCGCCTGGCTGCCGATCAGATAGCCGCTCACCGACACCATGGCCTTGCAGCGCTCGGGCCAGAGCACCGCCATGATGTTGGCGGTGCGCGCGCCCCAATCATAGCCGCCGAGCACGGCCTTCTCGATCTTCAACGCGTCCATCAGCGCGATGATGTCGGCTGAGACCGCGACCGGCTGGCCGCTGCGCATCGTGTCGCTGGAGAGGAAGCGCGTCGTGCCATAGCCGCGCAGATGCGGCACGATCACGCGGTAGCCGGCCTCGGCCAGCGCCGGCGCGACGTCGGCATAGCTGTGGATGTCGTAGGGCCAGCCGTGCAGCAGGATCACTGCGGGACCGGACGCAGGACCCATCTCGACATAACCGGTATCGAGCACGCCGGCATTGATCTGCTTGACGGGACCGATCGAGTTGTGGGCGCCGGCCTTGATCGCAGGTACCGCCGGCTTGGACTGCGCGCTGGCCGATCCGATGAAGCCGAGCCTGGAGGCGGCAAGGATCCCGCCGGCGATGCCAAGGAAGCGGCGGCGTTGCTGATTGATGGACTGCGACATGGCGATCTCCTGCATCTGGTGTCGGGATGAAATATTGCAGAGACCGCCCCCGTCCGCTTTCAGAGGACGTGGATTTGTCCTTCAGACCGTCGTGATTTTGGCTCCGGGCGGCCTGTGCTAGGTTCCGCCACCGATTCAGCCGCCGGCCGCCGGACTATCGAATTTGACTTACTATTTCAACGACTTGACCCTCGATTCCGAGCGCCGTGAGCTGCGCCGTGGCGATGCTCTGGTGGCCGTCGAGCCGCAGGTCTTCGACCTCATCGAGTTCCTGATCCGCGCCCGCGATCGGGTGGTCAGCCGCGACGAGGTGCTGGCCGCGGTCTGGCACGGCCGGATCGTCTCGGAAGCGACGCTGAGCAGCCGGATCAACGCCGCGCGGACGGCGATCGGCGACAATGGCGAGGAGCAGCGGCTGATCCGCACCCTGCCCCGCAAAGGCCTGCGCTTTGTCGGCGATGTCAGGGAGGAAAGCGCGCATGATCATCCGATCGCGGCCAATGCGAGCCCGCCGCGGCCGAGCGAGGGTCCGTCGATCGCAGTGCTGCCCTTCACCAACATGAGCGGCGACCCCGAGCAGGATTATTTCGCCGACGGGATTGCCGAGGACATCACCACCGCGCTCGCGCGTTGCAGCCGCCTCACCGTGATCGCGCGCAACTCCGCCTTCACCTACAAGGGCAAGGCGGTCGACATCCGCCAGGTCGGACGCGATCTCGGCGTCGGCTATGTGCTCGAAGGCAGCGTCCGCCGCGGCGGCGATCGGCTGCGGATCACCGGGCAGCTGATCGACGCCGTCTCCGGCGCGCATCTGTGGGCCGGCCGGTTCGATGGCGCGGCCACTGACGTGTTCGACCTGCAGGACCGCATCACCGAGAACGTCGTCGGCGCGATCGAGCCGACCCTGCTCGTCGCGGAAGCCGAGCGGGTACGCGCCGCGCCGCCCGACAGGCTCGACGCCTACGATCTGCTGCTGCGCGCCTATAGCCTGCGTTACGAGTTCACGCCCGAGAGCATGGAAGCGGCGCTCGATTGCCTCGACCAGGCGCTGGCGCTCGACCCCGCCTACGCGCCGGCGCTGGCGGCCTCCGCCTATTGTCATGCGATGCGCCATGTCCAGGGCTGGCTGAAGCCGAACGATGCCTACCGCGAACGCGCGGTCGCGCAAGCCTGGCGCGCGGTCGAGCTCGCGCCCGGTGACCCGCAGGTGTTGTGGATGGCGGCGTTCGCGATCTGGAACATGGCCGACGAGATCGAGCCCGCGCGCGACCTGTTCGAGCGTTCGCTTGCGATCAATCCGAACTCGGCGATGGCGCTCGTGCTCGGCGGCTGGATCGAGGCGATGCGCGGCAATCAGAAAGCCGGCCGCGCCATGATCGAGCGCGCGCAACGGCTGAACCCGCGCGACCCGCGCGGCTGGTTCGCCGCCGCGGCGCTGGCGATCTGCGCGGTGCTCGACCAGAATTTTGCCGAGGCGGTGATGTGGGCCGACAAGGCGCTGGCGCAGAACCGCCGCTTCGCGGTGGCGCTGCGCGTCCTGATCGTGGCGCTGGTCAAGACCGGCGACAACGCGCGTGCGACCCAGATCGCGCGCGAGCTGCTCAAGATCGACCCGGAGTTCACGATCTCCGGCTTCCTGTCACGGATCCCGTTTCCGGTGGAATCGATGTCCGCGACCTATCGCGAGACGCTGAAGGCGGCCGGCGTCCCGGACTGACTGAGGCTCAATGAGCCCGTGCCGACGGGAGCGGTCGCGATGTGCCCGAAAGTGGACGCATTATGCCCACCTTTAGTTTTGGCGAGTTTGACCCAGAGCGGTTGTCGAGAAATGCGGCTCAAGCATTCGCAATTGAAGGACAGCATATTTCCAACCTTATCGATTTCTATAGCTGCTGAAGAACTCCATCAACGCCTGCTGTCGAGTCAACCAAGCTTCGTCTATCGAAAAGCCAAGAAATGCGATGAGTTCTTGTACATTCTGAATTTTGCTGCCCCCTTCCTTCAAACAGAAGAAGAGGATCTGGCTGACAAGCGTGTTCAACTGCACCAGAATCGCATCTTGCTCCCTCGATCCTGGGGTTATCGCTTGATGAACATTGCTGTTCCTTCTTATCCGGATGTGCTCCGCGACCATCGCTGCCTCAAGGTCGTCTTTGAACAGTTTTCTGATGCGGTCGACGACCACTAATCCGTTTTCCGAGCCCGTCAGTTCCTCGAGAACGCTCCACAGTCGGATCAGCGAGGTTTCGAATTCATGACTGTCCAAAGCCCTGCAGTAACGGGTGAAGCAGTCAGACAGCAGCGCCCTCAACGGATTGAGTTGATATCGCTCCCAAAACTTTTGAAGCGCGTCGCGGTAGTTGCTTGGATCAGAAAACGTGACGCCTTCAGCGTCATGATACCAACCCGGCTCGTACCAGAACATTTCTGCGGCAAGAGAACCGTCCGGGTTGTGGACAGTCTGATACTGGCCCCTTCGAAACTTATTCATTGCATGGGGCGCCATCAAATCGTGAAAGGCGTGTAGGCCCCGACTAGAGTTGATCAAAAGATTGAGCATGCCCCGTAAGCGGTCAACCGAATCGATCGCGCGCTCGAAGGCTTCCCGAGCATCGCGGGCTGGGACGTAAGCCAACAAGGTCGACAGACTGGACACGTCGCGCACCACCTTTCGGCCACTCATAATGTGCGACAACTCCTTTCGCGCATCATTCGCTTTGTGCAAGAAGTTGTTATCGGCCTTGGCAGGTAGCCATTCTATTTTTACATCGCCGTCCTCAATCGCATCGAATAACGGGGGACCGTCGTATGTTAGGCTCGAATAGACGATGAACTCGGTGTTTGGTCGTTGCTGCAATCGATTGAAGGCCGCGTTGCAGGCCTCTAAAAATTTGGATGGATCATCCTCTAATGAAACCGATGGATCGCTGATGGCCGCTTCAACGCAGCGAGGCTTTAGTGCGCCGACCCTATCGTGGGCGACTACAGCCGTGTTCAACACCGGTAGCCAATACTGGTAATTCGAACCGCTGAACGAGACTTTCCCGTCGCTGACGTGTCTTTTTTCTGCAATTAGCTTGAGTAACAGCTTCACGTTCTGGAAGCCGCTGTTCCTCCACTCAAAGTTCGTTTGGTCCCTAGGTTTCAAATTCGGCCCTCCGAGAACAGAATTAAGAGCGCTCTATCGCAGCCTCGAGCGCGAAAGCCACGCGAATCGATCGATGCGGTCGGGATCATCTCTCAATGTTCTGCCAGCTAGGGCGCGCAGGTCAACGAGCATTGGCGAAGGGTAGCGTCCACGTGAATGTCGGGTTCTGGCCCCTCGGCGATTTCGGGAGATGTCCGCTTCTCCGCCGCTGTAGCGGTCAAGCGGACATCGGCGCCGGGCGCTCAATGAGTACACGGCCTACGCAGTACCATTCCAGGCGCTTGGCCGCTCCGATGACGCGCGCACTACAATCCCGGTGACCTCGCCGCCCAAGCCTTGGTGGCCTTGCAGCCTTCCATCGCTCGGACATAGGCAGGGCGTGCCGTCGTGCGGGCGAGATAGTCCCGCTCGGCAGGACCGGGGACGTAGTTGCCGGTTCGCATGCCGAGCAGGAGGGCGTAGCTCACCGAGATATCGGCAGCCGTGAATCGGTCGCCGGCGAGATAGGGGCAATCCGCGAGGCGGCGGATAACCAACCCCAGCCGGCTCTCGAAGGTCTCGAGAGCCCAGCAGGTAACCCGGACATCTCGCTCGGCTGCGGGCGCCAGTTGGCGACCGACAATGACGGCGTTCATCGGCCCGGCGAGCCCGGCCTCGCCCAAGTGGAGAAATTGCAGATAGGAAGCGAAGGCGGGATCATCCGGGGCGACGGCAAGCGAACCTGAGCCGTGGCGGGCGAGCAGATACTCAAGAATCGCGATCGATTCGACCATGATCGTCTCGCCGTCCTGCAATGCGGGAATGAAGCCGGCGGGGTTGATCGCGAGGAAATCGCGATCAACCCCGCCGGCTGCGAGCAGATCGACCGGGCGCAGCCGATAAGCCAATCCCAATTCCTCGAGCAGCCAGACAACACGGAAGCCACGACCTTCGCCATAGACGGTGAGCATAGTTGAGCGTTCCTGGATTGGGCTGGATGTACGAACTCGCAGAGGCAAGCCAGCGGCGCAACGGACGATCGATGACGCATCATGCACTCAAGGCTTGGCGCATAGTCGTCATCCTACCGTGCGCACGCTTCCGACTTATGGGTTCACGACCCAGGCTGCGGCCGCGAACAAGACGCGTTCCCTCTCCCGCCCGCGACGTGGAAGCGTCAGTTGCAGAAGCCCGCAAATGCCATATGCGACAGCCTTGGGACGAAGCGACACTTGCGCAATTTCGGAATATTAGAAGAATACCCCTGAGTTGCCCGACGTGTCAAGTTGCCTGATCGAACGCCGGCCGCCGCCGGCTACTTTGCATGGGGTTGTTTTCGATATTTTGGCAGCGCCCCCTGCGACGGCCCCATCACTTCATATTGCTCTAGCCGGAGCCGCCCGGCTCCAGCGCCTCGCCGAGCTCGAGCGGATGCGCCATCGTCTCGTGCAGCGCCTGCTTGTCGAGCTCGCCTTCCGACAGGCTGATCACGACGCAGGCGACGCCGTTGCCGATCAGGTTGGTGAGCGCGCGGCACTCGCTCATGAACTTGTCGATGCCGACCAGGATCGCGATCGACTGGATCGGAATGTCGGGCACGATCGACAGCGTCGCGGCGAGCGTGATGAAGCCCGCGCCGGTGACGCCGGAAGCACCCTTCGAGGTGATCATGGCGATGCCTAGAATGCCGAGCTCCTGCCAGATCGTCAGATGCGTGTTGGTGGCCTGCGCCAGGAACAGCGTCGCCAGCGTCATGTAGATGTTGGTGCCGTCGAGATTGAAGCTGTAGCCGGTCGGCACCACGAGGCCGACCACCGAGCGCGAGGCGCCGAGATGCTCCATCTTCTGGATCATCTGCGGCAGCACCGTCTCCGACGACGACGTGCCGAGCACGATCAGGAGCTCGTCCTTGATATAGGCGATGAAGCGGATGATCGAGAAGCCGGCGAGCCGTGCGATGGCGCCCAGCACGATCAGCACGAACAGGATGCTGGTGAGATAGAAGGTCGCGATCAGCGCCGCCAGATTCAACAGCGAGCCCAGGCCGTAGGCGCCGACCGTGAAGGCCATCGCGCCGAATGCGCCGAGCGGCGCGACGCGGACGATGATCCGGATGATGCCGAAGAACATCTTCGCGGCCGTGTCGATCGCGGACGCAATCGGCTCGCCGACCTTGCCCATGAGAGCGATGGCGAAGCCCGAGAGGATCGAGATCAGCAGCACCTGCAACAGGTCGCCGCGCGCGACCGCACCGAGATAGCTGTCCGGAATGATCGCCATCAGATGGGCGACGATGCCCTGCTCTTTGGCCTGCGTGACGTAGTTGGAGACCGATTTCGGATCAATCGTGGAAGGATCGATGTTGAAGCCGTGGCCGGGCTGCAGCAGCTCGCCGACCAGAAGACCGACCGCAAGCGCCACCGTCGACACCGCCTCGAAATAGATCAGCGTCTTCAACCCGACCCGGCCGACGCGCTTGAGATCTCCCATCGAGGAGATGCCGTGCACCACGGTGCAGAAGATGACCGGCGCGATCATCATCTTGATCAGTGCGATGAAGCCGTCGCCCAGCGGCTTCAGCTCCTTGCCGAGATTCGGATAGAAATATCCGATCAGGACACCTGCCACGATCGCGATCAGCACCTGGACGTAGAGGATCTTGTACCAGGGCTGATGATGGGGACGGGCAACGGGCTTGATCGCGGCTGTGGTCATGAGATGCCCCGGCTAGGATGAACTCAACTGGTGATGCCATCTTGGCGGAGCCGCGCGCAAGCGACAATGCCCATTCGCGCCGTCGCGAGCGCACACGAATCTGTCATAGACTGCGTCCGGCTCGCATCGGGAGGCTGGGAATGGAATTCACTGCATTGTTTCTCGCCATCACCATCGCCATGCTGGTGGCCTGGCGTGGCCCACGCCCCGTCGCGATCGGCCTGTTCGCGGTGATCCTGATCGCCTGCGCCGCGACCTTGCTGCACCACGCCACCGACCGTCTCACCTTGTCGTTCTGAGGCCAGCCATGAACGACACGCAAGCCGTCACCCTCAATGCCGTCGCGCTCTATGGGCTGGCGCTGGTGCTGGCCGCCGCCTTTGCCGCGCAGCTGTTGCTCCACGAGCTGCCCTGCCCGCTCTGTCTGTTGCAGCGCATCCTGTTCGCCCTGCTGGCGATCGGGCCGATCCTCAATATCCGCTTCGGGCCACGGCCAAGTCATTATGCGTTGTCGCTGCTGACGGCCGTTCTCGGCGCCACGGTCTCGACCCGGCAGGTGCTGCTGCACATCCTCCCCGGCGATGCCGGTTACGGCTCGGCGCTGCTCGGCTATCACTATTATACGTGGGCGCTGATCGGCTTCATCGCCGCGATCGTGCTGCTCGCGGCGATGCTGCTGTTCGACCGCCAGTTCGAGCACCGCGCGGCGCCGGACAGCTCGCCCGGCAGGTTCGCGCAAGGTGCGGTGTGGCTGGTGATCGGGCTGACGGCACTGAATGTGCTCTCTACCCTGCTCGAGTGTGGCTTTGCCGCCTGTGCCGACAATCCCGTCGTCTATGAGCTGCTGACGTCGGCGCGTTAGGGACGCTTCGGAATATTCAACCCGCGCTCCACCGCCGGCCGCTTGAGACCGCGCTCCAGCCAAGCCGCGACCTGCGTGAACTGGTCGAATTCGACGAGCTCGCGCGCGCCGTAGAAGCCGATCAGGTTGCGCACCCAGCCGAGCATCGAGATGTCGGCGATGCTGTATTCATCGTCCATGAACCACTGCCGTCCGGCGAGATGCGTCTCCATTACGCCGAGCAGGCGCCTGGACTCGGCGACGTAGCGCTGCAGCGGCCGCTTGTCCTCGTAATCCTTGCCGGCGAATTTGTGGAAGAACCCGACCTGGCCGAACATCGGTCCGATGCCGCCCATCTGGAAATGCACCCACTGGATGGCCTGATAGCGGCGCGCGACGACCACCGGCAGCAGCTTGCCGGTCTTGTCGGCGAGATATTGCAGGATGGCGCCGGATTCGAACAACGGCACCGGCTTGCCGCCCGGACCGTTGGGATCGAGGATCGCCGGGATCTTGCCGTTCGGGTTGAGCGACAGGAACTCCGGCGTCTTCTGGTCATCCCTGTTGAAGTCGACGAGATGGACCTCGTAGGGAAGCCCAATCTCCTCGAGCATGATCGAGACTTTCACGCCGTTCGGCGTCGGCAGCGAATAGAGCTGCAGGCGGTCCGGATGCTGGGCAGGCCAGCGTTTTGTGATGGGAAAGGCAGACAAGTCGGTCATGTCGACATTCTTTGCATGGTTGTTGTTGGACGGCTAATGTACGGAGCTCAGTGAACGCCGCAAGGTCTGCAACCGGCCATGAACGATCAACAGACAGGCGCAACAACAGGCGCAACGCTCGGCCTCTCCGACGACGAACTCGCAACGCACCCGACCGTGTTCGCGGCCGATGCGTTCGCCGGTCAGGTGGTTGTCGTGTCCGGCGGCGCCGGCGGCATCGGCCGCGCCATCGCATGGCTGTTCGCCCGGCTCGGCGCGAATGTCGTGGTCGCCGGCCGCAATGCCGACAGGCTCGACGCACTGGTCGATCGTCTCGGCCATCGCGGGCTCAAGGCGTCCGCGCATGTCGCCGACATCAAGGATCCCGACGCGGTCAATGCGATGTTCGAGGCGCTGTGGACCGAGCACGGCCGTGTCGATCATCTCGTCAACAGCGCCGGCGGCCAGTTCCCGCAACCCGCGATCGATGTCTCGATCAAGGGCTGGAATGCGGTCATCAACACCAACCTCAACGGCACCTGGTACATGATGCAAGCCGCGGCGCAGCGTTGGCGCGACCGCAAGCATCCCGGCAGCATCGTCAACATCGTCGTGGTCACGACGCACGGCCTCTACGGCATTGCGCACTCGATCGCGGCACGCTCCGGTGTGATCGGCCTGTCGCACGCGCTCGCGGTCGAATGGGCGCCGCTGAACATCCGCATCAACTGCATCGCGCCCGGCGCGATCGAGACCGAGGGCTGGAATGTCTACAGCGAGGCGGCGCGCGCCGCCTATCCACGCTCCAATCCGATGATGCGCCCGGGCACGCCCTGGGACATTGCGGAGGCCGCCGTCTACCTCGCCGCGCCCTCCGGCAAGTTTATCACCGGCGAGACGCTGACCGTCGACGGCGGCGGCCAGCATTGGGGCGAGACGTGGACGACCGGCAAGCCCGACTATTTCAGAGGCAGCGAATAGCGCACGCATGCCGGTCGCCCGACGCGCTTCCGTCACTTGCCGTCGTCGAAGCTGACAATGACGGCGGCGTTCGCGATCAGGATCGGGTCGTTGCCGAGATCGGACGCAATCTCGAGCCCGCCCGCGATCGCCTTCACGGTCTTGCTGCCATAGGGCAATTCCTTCGCGACCGCTGCGGTATCGACATCTTCGGGATTCGGCACGGCGATCGTGACGTCGACGAACATGTCGTTGGCGGTCTTGCCGAGCATGCGGAAGAAGCCGAGGCTGGAATGGCGGATGGCATCCGAGACGGCCCGCTTGGCGGCCTTGGTGGCGTCGCGGCCGTGAACGTCGACGCCCATGCCCATTTCGGTGATACAGCGCACGCGTGTCATGAAGGTTCCTGTTGTCGTTGGCGTGAGAGACCTTCACTCCTTCGGCTCCTGCGCGCGCGGCGTCAAGCCGGGTCCGTCGCCTCGCTTACGCGCTTGTGATCGCCGCGCGCCAGCATCCACGCCGCGAGACCGGCAAGGATCGCCGCGGCCACCACCATGACGCAAGCCGCGCCCCAGCCCCATGCCGAGACCACAGCGCCGACCGCGATCGGACCGGTGACCTGGCCGAAATTGCTGCCCGTCATCAACAGGCCCATCATCACCGGCACCATCGCCGCCGATCGCGCCGCGGCGGGTGCGGTTGCAAGCAACGTCGCCGGGATCAGGCCGCCGATCGCGGAGAACAGCAGGCACAGCCAGAATGCCCCCCACCCGCCGAGCACCGGCAGGAAGATTCCGAGCGCGGACGCGCCCATCACGAATGCCGCCACGGCAATCAGCAGGTTGCGGCTGACGCCCCGCGCCAGCAGATGGCCGGCGGCGAGATTGCCGACGACGTTGCCCGCCGCGGCCAACGCACCGAGCGCGCCGGCGCCTTGGCTGGACACGCCGAGCCGCTCGGACAACAGGATCGGCAGGAAGCTGAACAACGCAAAGAACATCAGGCTGTAGAGCGCAAACAGCACCATCAGAAGCGCCGGGGTGCGGCGCCGCGCCAGCGCGGCGGCTTCCTGCATTGGCCCGCTCCGTGCCGCGCCGGTCCGCGATGCCACTTCAGGCGCGATGAGGCTCGCAAGGATGAACAGCACGGCAACAAAGCCAGCACTGGCCCACCAGATCGTGCGCCAGCTATCGAAGATCGGGCCGGCGACCAGCGCCAGCGCGATCCCGAACGGCATCACGCAGCTCCACACCGCCATGGTGACGTCGCGTGCGCTGACATCGACGACACGATCGAGCAATGCAGGAGCCGCGACCATCACCAGCAGGAAGCCGAGCCCCTCCAGCAGGCGCGATGCCAACAGCACCGCGAGCTGTGGCGCGAGTGCGCCCGAGGCCGCCCCCAGCGTGATGGCCGCAAGGCCGCACAGCAGCACCCTGCGCGCGCCAACCGCGGCAATCACCACGCCCGCCGGGACGCTGCCGACAAGCCCGAGGACCGCAAAGATGCCGGCGATCGTTCCGACCGCGGCAAGGTCGATGCCGAGGCTCTGTTGCAGCATCGAGGCGGCAATCGGAACCTTGCCGACCTGCAGCGCCGCGCCGATACCGCAACCGATCACGACCGCGACCGTGGCCCATCGCTTCGCCTCGCTCGGCTGCATCACGGCCGTCTCAATCGTCATGTGCGTCCACTCCACCCCTGGCTCGGAACACAGAGATAGCGTTTCCCGATCATCGACAGGAGTGATATGTTTTGCATCCGATTGATCGATTTCATAGATCATGCTCGATAACCTCACGCTCGATCAGATCCGCACCTTTGTCGCCATCGCCGAGAGCGGCAGCTTTCGCGCCGCCGCGGCCAAGCTGGCGCGGGTGCAATCCGCGGTCAGCCATGCCATCGCCAACCTCGAGGCCGAGCTCGGCCTCACGCTGTTCGACCGCTCCAGCCATCGCCCGGCGCTGACGGCCGAGGGCACGGCACTGCTGGGCAACGCGCGCGATCTGCTGCTCCGTGTCGACGCGATGCGGGCCCGGGCGCGCGGCCTGGGCGACGGGGTGGAATCGGAACTCTCGCTCGTCGTCGACACGCTGTTTCCGATCGCCGCGGTCGGCGCGGCGCTGACGGAAATGCGGGCGGCCTATCCGTCCGTCAGCGTGCGGCTCGCGGTCGAACCGATGGGCGGTCCGATCACCGGCTTGACCGAACGGCGCAGCGCGCTCGCGGTCACGGTCGGTGAGGATTTTCGCGATCCCCGCCTCGCGCTCGATGCGATCTGCGCGGTGCAGATCGTCGCCGTCGCCTCCGCAAGCCATCCGCTCGCGCGCCGCGGCCGCAAGAGCGTGGCGGATCTCGCCGATCATCTGCAGATCGTGCTGTCGGATCCAACCCCGCTGTCGGAAGGCCGCAGCTTCGGCGTGCTCTCGCCGCAGATTTGCAGAGTGAGCAATCAGGACACCAAGCACGCCATGATCCTGGCCGGGCTCGGCTGGGGCCGGCTGCCGCTCTGGCAGGTGGCGCGCGACCTGAAGGAGCGCCGCCTTGTGCGGGTCGAAACCGGCGCGCTCGGCCGCAACGCCGCGCTTGCAATGGAGGCCTATCTCGCCCACCGGCTCGATGAACCGCTCGGTCCCGCCGCACGCGCGTTCGCGGACGCGTTGACGCGGATCGCTGCGGGAACGCATACGCCGAAGGTCAGGGCGAAGACGGCGAAGAGACATTGAGCCGCAGCGATCGCTCGCCGGGCTCTGTGGCGGCCGACCGCAAGCGTCTCAGTCCTCGATCTCGCCGCTGCGGATCGCGAGCCGGATGGCTTGCGCGGTCGTGGCGACACCGAGCCGAAGCCGCGCGCGCCGCAAATGGTTCTCGACCGTGCGTTCCGACAGGCCGAGCGATGCCGCGATGTCGGCCTGGCGCCGTCCGGCGGAGATCCAGCGCAGCACCTCGCGCTCGCGCGGCGACAGGCTCGACGCACCGTTCGGCTCGTGCGCTTCCATCAGCCCGCGGGCGGCGCGGAAGGCCGCTGCGCCGACCATCGTCAGCGCCGCACGCGTCCGCGGTGACGCATCGATCCGCGTCCCGGCGAAGCTCATCGCGCCTTCAAGGCCGGTGCGCCCGAACACCGGAACCTGCAGTCCGTGGAAACCGGGCCCGCGCGGCGTGCGCACCACACGGTACTTCTCTCCGCGCGCCGACATCACCTTGGTCCAGAAAAACGCCTCGTCCACATTGAGAAAATTGCGCGTCACCGGGCAATGCCGGACATAGGTTTCGGCATCGACCGTCACGCCCTTTCCGAACCAGTCGCCTTCGACCCAGTAGATCCGGTCAACCAGGTCATCACGTGCCGGCGACGCCGAGAACATCACGAACCGGTCGTAGCCGAGCGGAACGCTCGCAGACCGCACCGCCGCCTGGATCGCGGGCAAACTTCCGCTACCCTCGATCGCAACCACGGCTTCGATGTAGCGGTCCATGCGGTGCCATCGTGTCTTGCGGAAGGCCGGTCGAGTGCGGCCCAGCGCGTTGAGGATTTTCCCTCAAGCGAGGTCGGCCTGCAAGGCGCGTGACATTGGCCCGCGACCGGCGGCGGGGCGAGGTTCGCCCCGCCGCCGGTTGAGCCGTCGCCCGCTCAGCGCCCGCCGAGCGTATCGAGCAGCGCCTTTGCGGCCGCCTTGCCGACATTGTTGGCGGCGAAGGGGCTGTCACCGGTGATCAGCTTGCGATCCTGATGGGTCTTGCCGGTGATGTCCTTGTTCAGGATCTCGACGCCGAGCGCCTGCAACTGTTCGCCGAACGCCCAGGTCAGCGCGCCCGGCATGTAGCCGATATCGGGCGTCGTCCGATCGATGGCGTCGGGAAATGCACAGATCTTGTAGCCCTTGAAGGGATAGTCGCCCTTGGCCTCGCCGACCGCAGACGCCAGCAGCGCCGCCGGGCCATGGCAAAGCGAGATGATGTGCTTGTCGTTGTCGAGCGCCCATTTCAGAGCGGTCTTCACGTCGGTGCTTTCGGGCAAGCCGATCAGCGCACCATGGCCGCCCGGGATGAACACCGCGATATAGTCGGAATCCTTGCCGAGCTTGTTTTCGATCACGTCGGAGAGCTTCAGCGGCTGCTTCAGCCTGCCGAGATATTTCTGGTAGATGCTCTTGACCGCGTCGTCCTCCCCAGGAAACGCCCAGAGCTCGAATTTGACCGGATTGCCCGACACGGTCGCGATGTCGAATTCGAAGCCCGCCTTGTCGAGGTGATACATCGGCAACAAGGTCTCGACGGGATGGTTGCCGGTCGAGAACATCGTGCCGTTCTGCAACAGCAGATAGCGCTCGTCCGCGGCGATCATCAGAATTTTCCAGCGGCCACCCCTGTAGGCGTTGGGATAGTCCGCGCCGGAGAGATCCGACCTGGCCGAGGTGAATTGCCCAAGCGAGTAAGGCGACGGAAAGAAAGCGTTGTTCTCCGCCGGATCGGCTACGGGACGCTTGTCCTGGGATTGCTCGGACATCGAGATATCCTCTCTCATCGTGTTGCGATCCGGCAAAGGTAAGCACGAGATCCGCGATGAGGAATGAGGGATTTCCCTCAACCCACTTTGCCGAGCATCCCTACGCCTGTTTCTGCAACACCGTGATGTGCAGGCGGCGGCGGATCTCCATGCCCTGGCGGCGATAAAGCGCGATCGCCGAGACGTTGCTGGTGAAGACGTGCAGGAATGGAATTTCGCCGCGCGCCACGATCTGGCGGGCGACCGCCGACAGCAGCGCCTGCGCGTAGCCGCGGCCGCGATGCTCCGGATGCACGCAGACGGCGGTCATCTCGGTGTAGTTCCCCGGCTTCATCCGTTCGCCGGTCATCGCGACCAGTTCGCCATTGATGCGGATGCCGAAAAAGCTGCCGAGCTCATGCGTTCGCGCACTGAACGGTCCGGGCTTTGTCAGCTCGGTCAACGTTATCATCGCAGGAACGTCGGCAGCGCCGAGCGTGACGATCTCGACGCCGGGCACAGAATGGTCAGCTGGCGTGCCGATCATCTGCTCGCCGGTCTCGGCCAGCAGCACCTTGAACTCCGGCGGCACCGGGACAGGATCGGGCGTGAACAGCACCGCGATGTCAGGTCCCGACAGCAGCGCACCCAGCGCGGCAAAGCTCTTTGGCGACATGTCGACCATGTCGGCGAATGGTGCGATCGCGAGAGGAAAGCGGCGCGCGTCAGCGCCGCCTTCCGCCAGCTCGCGTTGTCTCGTGGTCAGGGCGCTCCAGATTGGGCGATCGAGCGGATGAATCGGCGGGGCTTCGGACATGCGGCGCTTCGCTCCTGATTTTTTTGGAGCAGAGCAAGAAGCGCCGGCAAAATCCAGCATGGCGTGTTGTGGTTGCGGCTCACAATCACGCCAGCAGGCGAACCCCCGCTACGCCACCTTCAGGCAGAGCTCGGTGCCACCCTTGAGCGGCAGCGTGATCGACACGAAGCCATTGTTGGGATCGCGCACGAACTCCAAGAAATCCGCCTCGGCATTGTCGTTCATGACGTAGCCGCCGACGCGAAGCTGCGGCGCGACGATCTCGATCACCTGGCGCGCCAGCGTCGGCCCCTTGTCGCCCGGCCAGCCGTCGATCAGGATGAAGTCGACGGGACCGCCGAGATCGCGCAGCGTCTTGCGCGCATCGCCCTCGCGGATGTCGGCGTAATCGGCAAGGCCGGCGTCTGCGAGATTGCGCTTCGCCGCTGCGACCTTGGCCGGCACGATCTCCGACCCGATCACGGTGCCGCCGCCATTGTCGCGCATCGCCGCGGCGAAATAGAGCGTCGACATTCCGACCGAGGTCGCGAACTCGGCGACGCGCCGGGCGCGCAGGCCGCGGCACAACAGATAGATCAGCTCGCCCTGCTCCGAGTGGATCGAGAATCCCTGCTCGGCATAGTCGTGCGGATCGCGGCTGCCGCTCTGCATCGGGTTGCCGCGCACCGGCGCCCGGCGGGCGGCCTGCAGGCGCTCGATAACGGCCGTGACGCGCGCATCACGGATCGCGCTGTGCGGTTCGGCGTTGTACATGAAGGGTCTCCTTTGCGACTGCGTCATTGCTGCAGGATCTCAGCGGCCGCGCGGTCGAGGATCTTTGCGATCCGCCGCGCCTCGGCGGCATCGCAGCCGCGCTTCTGGCGCAGCGCGCTCTTCAGCGCGTGACGGGCGCGGTGCACCTCGTCGGACGCTTCGCCATCGAGATCGCTCACGCCGGCGAAGGCTTCGCGCACCTCCTCCATGCGGCGGCCGATCCGCGACAGCGCCTCGAGGATGGTATCCGCGGTCGTACGGTTCTCGCGGAGATATGCCCTGCCCTGCTCGGTGATGCTGTAGAGCTTGCGCGCCGCGTCCCGGGTGACGCTGGCATGGCCGATCTCCTCTAGGAATGTCAGCGCCGGATAGATCACGCCAGGGCTCGGGCTGTAGAAGCCGTCCGACCGCTCCTCGATCCTCTTGATCAGCTCGTAGCCGTGTGCCGGCTGCTCGCCGAGCAGCGCGAGGATGACCAGTTGCAGATCCTGCGACGAAAGCCGCCGCGATCCCGGAAAATCGCCACCGCCACCCCGCCCGAAGAAGCCATGGCCGCCGCGGCCAAAGCGGTGGCCGCCTCGGCCGTGCCGGCTCATGGCGAAGAACCCAAACCGGAAGCCGTCATCGTCCCGGTCATGAAACATCGGTTTTCTCATCGTTCATTCCTTACTGAAAACATATCTTACGATATATCTACAGATAAAGCGGCGGCAACCCACGTTTTCGTGAGACGTCGGGGGTGAAACGGCGGCTGGTTTGGCCACCAAGGGCTTGCCGGCTCAGTCCGGGGCTTGTCGACCTTCATGCGGCTGGCCTATGGCTTTGAAGCCCTCCAGCCCTCCGACTCATGCGCCCCAAGACCTTCGAAGCCCATTGCCTGCGCCTACCCGCCGCCACCAAGGTGGTGCAATGGGAAGGCACGTCGGTGTTCAAGGTCGGCGGCAAGATGTTCGCGCTGGCCGGCGGCTACATCGAAAGCACCGGCGGCTTCATGTTCAAGACCTCGAACATGGCCTACCAGATCCTGATCGAGCAGGGCCTGGCGCGGCCCGCGCCATATCTGGCGCGCGCCACATGGGTGCAACTGGTGAGGAACGACGCCCTGCCCGACGCCGAACTCCAGGCCTATCTTGACCAGGCGCATGCGCTGATCGCCGGAAAGCTAACGCGGAAGTCGCGCAAGGCGCTCGGGCTCGACTGATCGGCCAAGCTGCGACGCTATTCAGCCGTCCAGCGGCTTGTCGGAATCGCCCGACAGCAATTTCGGAAACAGCTCCTTGAAGGTGAACTTGTCTTCGCCCTTGGCGCGATGGAAGCGCAGCACGACGTCGAACCGGCTGGCGTCCCATTTGGTGGGCGGCTTGCCCCTGCTGACTGGTATCAACGGAAGGACGTCGGCGATGATAGCCTTGTGCTCCCAGCACAGCAGCACGACGCCATTGAGTGCCAGCAGCGCCTTGATCAGCGCCGGTTCATGACCTTTGCCGAAATCTACGTTGGACGTCGCGCCAAGACGCGCCGCCAGCGCCGAGATCGTCTCGGCGGGACGGCTGCTCGGGCCCCGGTTGGGCGTGGTGCCAGGCGTCGCGGCATAGATCGCGTCAGGCTTGGCGTAGTCGCCCTTGGCGAGGTCGGTGCCAAACAATGCAGCCCAAGCGCCGGCGCGCTGCCAGCCGCGGAGGACAAGCGACTCGGTATCGGACACACCGTCCGCGGTGAAGCCGGGCCCCGGCCAGCCATCATCAGGCTTCTCGGCATGACGGATGATGAAGAGCGTGAGCGCGTCCATGGCGGCCTCGCGGGAGAACATGTGCGGCGGGAAACGGCGGCGCCGTCGATCCTATCCCTAATGAAGCGCCGGCGTCATGAACGGCGTCACAATTTGCGAAAACTCGCGCGGTACTGCGCGGGGGACACGCCGAGCCGCTCGGTGAACACGATCCGCATCCGGTCGGCCGAGCCGAAGCCGCAGTCGAAAGCAACCGCCTTCAGCGGCCGGTCTGAGCCCTCGAGCAGCCGTCGCGCGGCGTCGACCCGCGCCCGCTCGACGAATTCGTGCGGCGTGATGCCGGTCTCCTGCGCAAAGGCGCGGCCGAAATTCCGCACGCTCATGCCGACGGCCTCCGCCAGCGACAGCAGCGTGTGACGCTCGCCGACATGCTGCATGACATGCGCCTGCGCGCGCGCAATCGGCGAATCCTCATCGACCGGCGCGGTGAGATAGGGACTGAATTGCGACTGCCCGCCCTGGCGCTGCGCCACCACGACCAGCCGCTTGGCCACCGCGACCGCAACCTGCGGCCCGTGCTGCTCGGCGACCAGCGCGAGCCCGAGATCGATCCCCGCGGTCACGCCGGCCGAGGTCATCAGATGTCCGTCGCGAATGTAGATGCGGTCGAAGATCACCTCGGCCGCTGGAAAGCGCGCCGCCAGCCGCTGCGCATTCTGCCAATGCGTCGTCACCTTGTGGCCGTCGAGCAGCCCGGCATGGCCGAGCGCGAAGGCGCCGGTGCAGATCGAACCGTAGAGTTCGGCGCGCCCGGGCGCCCCGCGCAGCCACCGTGTCAGTTCGGGATCCGGCGCGGCGTCGGGCAATGCCGGCCCGCCCGCAACGAGCAGGATATCGAACTTCTCCTGTGCCTCGGCGAAGCTGAGGTCGGCCGATATCTTCATGCCGTTCGACGCGCGCAGCGGTTCGCAGCCGGCGCCGACCAGCACGGTCTCATAGCCATCGCCCGCCGGCACAAAGCCGTTCGTCTCCGCGAACACGTCGACGGGACCCGCGACATCGAGCGCCTGAACCCCTTCGTGAATCGCGATCGCGACCCTCTGAACCGCCATGCCTTCTCCCTGCCCGCTGGCGCGAAACGACGTCTGGTTGGCCCGATCCGGCGGCGCGCGATCGTTGCGGGATCCGGCCAAAACGGGCGACAAGCACCCACGGATCGCGCCACGCGGCGACCCGCACACACCGCAGAGACAAGCGCCGGGCTCGCGTGTTCGCACGCCACGGCATCGTCTTGCCACATCGAGGAGCGTCTTGAAATGACCGAGATCATTGCCGGCATCCGCGTACCCGACAGCGCGATGGCCCGCGCCGCCACCCAGCTGGTGCGCGATACCGAGGACGACCTGCTCTACAATCACAGCCGCCGCGTGTTCTTCTGGGGCGCGCTGACCGGCAACCGCCGCAAGCTGAAATTCGATCCCGAGCTGCTGTATATCGGCGCCATGTTTCACGACATGGGCCTCACCGCCGCTCATGCGAGCCCCGATCTGCGCTTCGAGGTCGACGGCGCCAACGCCGCGCGCGACTTCCTCAAGGGCTACGGCGTTCCGGAGCGCGACATCGAGGACGTCTGGACCTCAATCGCCCTGCACACCACGCCCGGTATCCCCGAGCATATGCGTCCGACCATTGCGCTGGTCACCGCCGGCGTCGAGATGGACGTGCTCGGCATCGCCTATGACGATTTCTCGCACGAGCACCGCGACCATGTCTGCGCGCACCATCCGCGCGAGGCGAACTTCAAGGAGAACATCATCGATCATTTCGCCGCCGGCACCATCAGGAAGCCGCTGACGACCTTTGGCAACGTCAAGGCCGACGTGCTGGCGCTGAAGGACATGAACTACACCAGGATGAACTTCTGCTCGATCATCCTCGGCTCGAAATGGCCGACATGACGCGACGTCAATGGCGATTGGCGGGACCGTGGTCGGGGCCGGGATCCCGACCGGCGGCCGCGTGCGAGAGCCGGCTCATATAGTGCGCCCAACCCTTGTCGTGGCTCTCGCACTGCGCGGCGTTCGGCAGGCCGCTATGGGTCATGCGGAGCAGCGTGCCGTTGTCCTGCTCCATCAGGTCGATCTCGATCAGGCTCGATCCCGGCGGCACTTCCTCGCTGCCCTCCCAGCCGAAGCTGTAGGCGAGACGATGCACCGGCACGACCTCGCGGAACGCACCGCGCGCGGCGCGGCTGCGATCGCTGCCGAGCCCCTTGAGGAAATAGAGGCCTCCGGGATGCGTCTCGGTCGCGGCTTCGAGCCCCATCCAGCTCACGATCTTCTGCGGATCGGTCAGGAAGGCGAACACGGTTGCAGCCGGGGCTGCGATCTGGATCTCGCGTTGAACGATGAAGGCTTCAGTCATCGATCCATGCTCCATTGACGGTCGGTGCTCAGGGATAATTCGTGACAAGAGTGGTGCGTCAACCCCATGATGGTATGATGCAATTGTCCTCGACGTTGAGCTGGCTGGTCGACGCCGCCGCCGAGACCGCGGGCGCCAACCGGTTGCTGGCGGACCTCGGTAGCCACCTTATCACGGATGGCCTGCCGCTTGCCGGCGGCGCTCTGACGCTCGAGGTTCCGCACCCCCTGATTGCAAGACGAACCTGGCTGTGGCGTGCCGACAATGGCGAGGTCATCGAAGCGCTCGGATTCGCGCCGGAACAACCCTTTGCGATGCCCAACATGGTGGGATCCGGCGACGCCGGCCGGCGCTGGCTCGGAACTCTCGCGCCCGGCCCGATCCACGAGGGCACGATTGGAACGCGGCCGGATGGCCCGACCCTCGGCTGGATCGGGACACGCGCCTTCACACCTGCCGAGGCGGACCAATTACGCGAGGCGGCGCGGTTCATGGCCGCGCCGCTCGCCGCGCTCGCGGCGCGCGCGACACTGACGGCGGCGCTGGAGGCGTATCTCGGCCGGCGCAGCGCGGCGCGCGTGCTGGCATCGCCATTGCGGCGCAACACCGGCGAAACTATCCGGGCAGCACTGCTGTTCGCCGACCTCCGCGGCTTCACCGCCCTGTCGGAAAGCCATCCGCCTGCCGAGGTGATCGCGGCGCTCGATGCCTGGTTCGACCGCATCGCCGGCGCCATCCACGCCTTCGGCGGCGAGGTGCTGAAATTCATCGGCGACGGCCTGCTTGCGATCTTTCCGGTCACGACCAGCGCGCGCAGCGCATCCGAGGCGGCATTGCGCGCGGTGTCGGCGGCGCGCGTCGGCATGGCCCATCTCGATGCAGAGCGACGCAAGCAGGGCTTGCCGCCGTTGCCATTCGGCGCGGCGCTGCATCTCGGCGAGGTGCACTGGGGCAATATCGGCGCCGCCGACCGCCTCGACTTCACCGCGATCGGTGCCGCGGTCAATCTGGTGAGCCGGCTCGAAGGGCTGTGCAAGCCGCTGGAGCAGCCCGTGCTGGTTTCGGGCGCCCTCGCCGCCGAGACCGAGACGCCACTGGTCGCGCTCGGCAGTCATGAATTGCGCGGCATCGCGCGGCCATGCGCGGTCTTCACTTTGCCGGAAGGGTGAGGCGGTCATCTGAACAGGCGCAGCCATGGCGCCAGATGAAATGCGCTCATCAGCGCGTACATCGGGACCATGCCCTGCAATGACAGCGGCCTCTGCATCGCGCTGCAGATCATGTCGGCCGGCGCCATCGCGGCAATCAGCGCCATCACGGCGAAGGTCGGCGCCGCCGCCAGCGACAGAAGGCGCGCCACGATGGGCCCGCGTCCGCTGAGCCGCCTCCTCACCCAATCTTCGCGTGTTTCAATACCGGTCATCGTTCGATCTCTCTGGAGATGATCCATGTCGTCATGTGCTAGGTTAGGACCGGGCCTCGGAGGGTGAGAGTGACAAGTGTGTCGGGATTCGAATGGACTCGCTGATAACGGCTGCGGCGCGCGCGCTCGCGGCGGGTGATCCCCTCGGCGCACTGAAACGGGTGGCCCTGCGCGACGATGCGCCGGCGCTGGCGCTGCGCGGCATCGCGATGGCCCGGCTCGGCGATTTCGCCCGCGCCAAGGAGCTGCTGCGGCGCGCAGGCCGCGCCTTCGGCCCGCGCGAAGCCGTCGCGCGGGCGCGCTGCGTGGTGGCGGAGGCCGAGATCGCGCTGGTGTCGCGCGACCTTTCCTTTCCCGGCAAGAGCCTCGCCGCGGCGCGCGCAACGCTCGCGGCACGAGGCGATGCACTCAACGCCGCCCACGCCGGCTATCTCGAAATCCGCCGCCTGCTGCTGATCGGGAGCCTTGATGCGGCCGAGCGCATGCTTGACGGCCTCGACCCGGCGCCGTTCCCGCCGGCGCTGCGGGTCGGCCATGAACTGGTCGTCGCCGGAATCGCGATGCGGCGGCTGCGGACCAAGCCGGCGCGCGAAGCGCTGGCCCGCGCGAGGGACGCCGCGCGCCACGCCGGCATCGCCGAGCTCGCGGCCGAGGTTGAGAGCACCGCGCGCCTGCTCGCCACGCCCGCGGCGCGTCTGATCGCGCGCGGCAGCGAGCGGCCGCTGCTGCTCGAGGAGGTCGAGGCCCTGATGGCGTCGAAGGCCCTCGTCGTCGATGCCTGCCGCTACGTCGTGCGCGATGTCGGCACGACGGTCTCGCTGACGCGACGGCCGGTGCTGTTCGCGCTCGCCCGCGCGCTGGGCGAAGCGTGGCCGCAGGACGTGTCGCGCGGCACGCTGATCGCGCGGGCGTTTCGCGGCAAGCACGCCGATGAATCACACCGTGCGCGGCTACGCGTCGAGATCGGACGGCTGCGCCGGGCGCTGCGGCCGCTCGCCGATCTCAGCGCCACGCCTGACGGTTTTGTGCTGGAGCCACATGGCCGGCGCGAGGTGAGCGTTTTGGCGCTGCCGGTCGAGGAGGAGCATGCGGCGGTGCTGGCCTTTCTCGCCGACGGCGAGGCCTGGTCGAGCTCGGCGCTGTCGGTCGCGCTGGGGGCGAGCCAGCGCACCGTGCAGCGTGCGCTTGATGCATTGGCCGCCACCGGCAAGGTGCAGTCGGTCGGCCGGGCCCGCGCCCGGCGCTGGATGACGCCGCCGGTACCGGGATTCACGACGACCTTGTTACTCCCTGCCCCGCTGCCGAACGGCTAGCATCAGGGCGACATCAGAGCGTTTTCGAGCGAAGCGGAATCGCTTCGTGTGAAGAAAACGCGTCAGGAAATCTGGAGATTCGATTCTGATTCAGTCAGAACCGAAGCTCAAGGCGACAGGAGCGCAGCATGAAAAAGGCCACGGCCGAGATCATCCGGGAATACGGCCCCTTCGACGGCGTCGAGAACGTCGGCGGCGTCAGCTTCGACGGTGAGCAGGTCTGGTTCGCGGCCGGCGACCGCCTGGTGGCCTTCGATCCCGACAGCGGCAATACCACGCGCACCCTCGATATCGCGGCCCATGCCGGCACCGCCTTCGACGGCAAGCACCTCTATCAGATCGCCGAGGACCGCATTCTGAAGATCGAGCCGAACAGCGGGCGCGTGGTGTCCACCATCCCCTCGCCCGGCGGCGGCCGCGACTCGGGCCTCGCCTGGGCCGAGGGCTCCCTGTGGGTCGGCCAGTATCGCGATCGCACCATCGTTCAGATCGATCCGGAAACCGGCAAGGTTCTGCGCACCATCGAAAGCAACCGGTTCGTCACCGGCGTCTCCTGGGTCGATGGCGAACTCTGGCACGGCACTTGGGAAGGCGATGAAAGCGACGTGCGGCGCATTGACCCGCAGACCGGTGAAGTCATGGAAAAGCTGGAGATGCCGCAGGGCGTATTCGTCTCCGGATTGGAGTCCGACGGCGGCGACCGCTTCTTCTGCGGAAGCGGCTCCGCCAACAACAAGGTGCGTGCCATCCGGCGACCGAAGCGCAGCCGCGCGTGAAGCGATTTGCGATCACCTTCCGACCAGAGAAAGAATAGAGCGGATCACCTGGCGCTTCTCGTCCGACAAACCCGCGAGCAGCGCCTCGTCGAGATGCTGTTCTCGGATGAGCCGCGCGAAGACAAGCGGGAGTTGCGAGTATCGATAGTCGAACATCTCATCGAGCTCCCCCCTTTGCTGGTGCAGATAGGCGCCAACTTCCCACATCTCCGACGGCGTCGCTGCCGCAACGGCCCTGCTCTTGAATTCGACCATCACCTTGGCGAGTGCGCACTCCACCGCGGAATCATAGGCCTTGCGCGCAATCTTCTTTTCGGCCGGGGACCATTGGAGATCACGGTACATAGTGGGCTCTCATGCGCCTGGCGTCGTGCCAACAATCATGGCATTCAGCCGTGGACGCCCGACCGATGCAATGACGCCATAACGTTGCCCCTTTGCCTGCCGCTCGGCAAGACCAATGCGTCTGTCCGAGCGGCGCGCTGCATGACGGAGTTCAAACCTCACGCCGGCGCAGGCACCGCCACGGGCCGCGCCGCCGGGATCGGGCGGAAGGTCATCATGATCAGGAACGCGCCGATGCCGACGGCCCAGGAGCCGACATAGAGCCACGTGTAGCTCGCAAAGGTGTCGTAGATCAGGCCGCCGGCCAAAGGCCCGGTCGCCATGCCGAGGCTGCCGGCCATCGCGGTGCCGCCGATCACCGTGCCCATCATCCGCAGCGGGAAGTTCTCGCGGATCAGCACGGAATACAGCGGCATGGTGCCGGCATAGATGAAGCCGAAGATCGCGGCCACCGCGTAGAATGCAGCAAGCTCGCGCACGAAGACGTAGCCGAGCGCGCCGAACGCCTGCGCCAGCAATCCGAGCACCAGCACGCGCTTGGCGCCAAAACGGTCGCCGAGCAGACCGAACGCGATGCGGCCGCCCATCCCGGCGAGCCCTTCGACGCTGTAGATCGTCACCGCGGCAACCATCGGAATGCCGCAGGTGACCGCGTAACTCACGGTATGGATGATCGGGCCCGAATGGGTGGCGCAGCAGAAGAAATTGGTCGCGATCAGGATGATGAATTGCGGCGATCGCAGCGCCTGCGCCAGCGACATCGGCGGTTCGCCGTTCTCGGAGACCGCTTCAGCGTGGTCGCCCTGCAGCGCCGGCGGGCGGCGCACCAGGAACGAGACTGGGATCATGATCGCGCCGACCACGCCCGAGACGATTAGCATCGCGGTGCGCCAGTCGTGGTGGGAGATCAGCCAGGCCGCAAGCGGCGACATCGTCATCGGCGCCATGCCCATGCCGGCCGACACCAGCGAGACGGCGAGGCTGCGATGGGTGTCGAACCAGCCGGTGACGCAGGCCATCATCGGGGCGAAGATCGCCGCCGTGGCCGCGCCGACCAGCGCGCCGAACACGAACTGAAAGGCCAGCAGCGATGTCGCCTGGCTGGCCAGCGCGAGGCTTGCCGCCAGCACGACCGATCCGGTCAGCACCACCGGCAGCGGCCCGAACCGGTCGGACAGCGTGCCCCAGATCATGCTGGTGAAGGCCATCGCGAGGAACCCGATCGTCATCGCGCTGGAAATCCCGGTCACCGACCAGCCGGTCTCGCGCGCCATGGGCTGGAGGAACACCGGCAGCGAAAACATGCCGCCGATCGCGACGCAGCCAAGCAGGCCGCCGGCCGCGACGATCACCCAGCGATAGGTCGAATTGCTCATTCCGGAACTCCCATGCAGCTCGTTCTGGCTGGAAGACGAACGGACCGGACTGGAACCGACAGCTGACGAGCGCGCCAGCTCACTTTTTTGCGAGCGTGGCGTTTTTGCGAGCATCGCGGCCTCGAGCGCCGCTACCGAAATATTCCTCCTGGTCAGCGGCCGGCTGGACTGCACCCCGGCTCCGGCGCGATCTTGCCGAGTGGTCGCACCTGCACGAGTTCCGAACCCTGTGTCCTGGCAATGAACATGCTCATCGCCGCGTGATGATGCTGGCCGAGCGTGACAGGGCCGGTCGGCGACGGAACGGCGAGGCCCGCCATCGCGTCGATGATCGCCTCCTTGTCGAGCTTGCCGGCCTTCTCGGCCGCCGCCTTGAGCGCGATCAGCGTGTTGTAATGCGTCATCACATAGTTCGACACCGCGACACCCGGCTCCGCGACGGCGCGGGCCTTCGCGACGAACGCCTTGACGGCAGGATCCTCGCTCGCCGCGACCGCCGGCACCACGGTCACCATGTTCTGCCCCTTGCCGCGGAAGATGCCGAGATCGACCTCGGATAGTCCGAGGAAAGCGACGGTGATTTCCTTTAGCAATCCGGCCTCGTCGGCCTGCCGGATGAAATCCATCCCGTCGCCCTTCAGCGCGAACAGCAGCACCTTGGCCTTGCTCGCCGCGATCTCCCCGATCAGCGGCGAGAAGTCGTGCTCGGTCCCCAGCGTGTATTTCGTCGCGACCACCTTGCCGCCGAGCTTCTCGATCAGAGGCTGCGCGATGCCGAACATCTGGTGTGGCCAGACCCGGTCGGCGCCGAGCAGGAAGTAGGTGTTGCCGAACGTCCGGCTCATGTAGGGCAGCAGCTGGCCGAGCTCCTGGTTCGGCACCGCACCGAACGAAAACAGATAGCGGCTGCATTTGCCGCCCTCGTAATTGGTGGCGTAGAGCAGCGGCGTCTTCGAGCTCTCGGCAATCGGCACCAGCGCATTCAGGTTTTGCGACGTGATCGGACCGACCGTCGCCAGCACGTTCTGCTTTTCGACCAGCGAGCGCATCGCCTCAGCGGCCGAACCTGGCCGTGTCTTGTCGTCGACATAGATAACCTCGACCGGCCGGCCAAGAATGCCGCCCGCCGCGTTGATGTCCCTGGCGGCGAGATCGAGCCCAAGTTTCGCCTGCTGGCCATAAAGCTCGACCCCGCCGGAAAAAGGCAGCACCGCGCCGACCCGGATCGCTTCGCCGGGTTCAGCGGCGCGCGCCGACTGAAGCGCCGCACCGCAGAGCAGCAGCGCGAGCGTCATGCAGGTGATCGAGCGTGATGCCATGTGCGTCTTTCCTTCAGACAGGAAGCATCCAGTTTGATCGATCTTATCGGCGTGGCACTGAAGAATTCGTCAAGCGCGCCCCCATTTGCGTCACATTCGAGGCTATGCTCACTCCGCGCGTCGAGATATTTCCGCGCGCCTTCTTCCCCAGGATTTCTGACCTATCTGGCAACCCGCGTTCGCGGCGTGCTCGTTCATGCGGTGTGACGATCGATGAAAGGACATCCTTTGCAAAACCGCTTCGTCCTGATCTCCGGCTGCTCCGGCGGCGGAAAATCGACCTTGCTCACCGAACTGCGCGCCCGCGGCTATCCGGTCGTCGAGGAGCCCGGCCGCCGCATCATCGCCGATGAGCTTGCGTCCGGCGGCAAGGCCCTGCCGTGGGTCGATGCAACGGCCTTCCTGCGTCGCGCCGTTGACGTCGCACTAAAAGATGTCGAGATGGCCAAGGCCCATTCCGGATGGGTGTTCTTCGATCGCGGCGTCGTCGACGCGGCGTCGGCGCTGGAGGCATTGACGGGCGAGCCGGTGCTGCACCCGATCTGCGCCGCACATCGCTACCACCGGCGCGTGTTCATGACGCCGCCGTGGCCCGAGATCTACGTCACCGATTCCGAGCGTCGGCACGGCTTCGAGATGGCGGTGGCGGAGTATCAGCGTCTGATGGAGGCGCTGCCGACGCTCGGCTACGACGTCATCGGCCTGCCGAAGACATCGCCCGCAGAGCGGGCCGATTTCGTGCTGGCTACGCTCGGCGGCGGCGCCGCATCGGTGGCCTGATCAAACCGTCACTCCGCGGCCTCGCGATGCGGAACGCCCTGCTCGACGTCGAGCTGCAAGATGTCGTTGAAGCGGTTGAAGGCGCCGCACAGCGCGATCCGCCAGGTCAACTCGACGATCTGCGCTTCCGAGAAATGTTCGCGCAGGCGTGCGAAGATCTCGTCGCGGGTCTTGTTCCAGTTGTTGGTGACGGCGATCGCATATTCGACCACGAGCTTGTCGAGCACATCGAGCTCGGGATGATCCTGATAGTCGAGCAGCCGTTCGGCACCCGCCTCCGACACCCCCTGGATCGCGAGCTTTGGCGCATGGTGCGACACGCAATAGTCGCACTTGTTGAGCAGCGAGACCGTCACCAGCGCGAGCTCGAGATGCCGCTTCGAGACCACCGCCTCGTCGGCGAGATCCACCAGCAGCGACCACATGTGCTTGAAGATTGGCGGGCGCTGCGCCATGACGCCGGCCTGGTTCTCGAACGCGCCATAGGTGGTCATCTTGTCCCACAGCGGCTTGAGCTCGCCCGGCAGGTCGTCCTTGGTCTTGATTGACACGCGTGACATGGATTGCCTCGGATCGAAATTGAACCAATGCAGCCTGCCCCGCTTCGCCTGATACCGCAAGCGGCAGGACGGCATGGCAAATATCGCGCCAGGTCGGCGCCGGCGAGGACGCGCGCCGCAGGCACGACGATTGTCACCTCAGAATGACGTCCCGCCTCCGAACCGGAACTCCTGCACGATATCGTATTTGCCCTTCGTGATCGGCACGGCGTAATCGAAGCGCAGCGGGCCGAACGGCGAGGCCCAGATCAGGCCGACACCGACCGAGGTTCGCACCACGTTCCCATCGTCGTATTGGAGGCCGCATTTGCAAGCAGCCGTATTCACCTCGCCGGTTGCGGCCCACGACGTCGGGCCTTCATAACCCCAGAGCGAGCCGGCGTCCGCATAGACAGCCCCCTTCAGCCCAACCTCGGAGGGCAGGAACCAGAACGGCATCTGCAGCTCCATCGACGCGCCCCAATATTTGGTGCCGCCGAGCGCATCCCCGACCGCACCTAAGCTCGCATAGGTGATGTCGCGCGGGCCGATGCCGTTGGTGGCAAAGCCGCGCACGAGATTCGGCCCCATCTGGAAATGGTCCAGCATGCGCAGATCGTTGTCGCCGACCTTGGTGAGCAGGCCGCCCTGCAGGTGGATCAGCCCGATCAGGTCGGACACCAGCGGCGTATAGTATTTCGCGTCGACTGCGCTCTTCAAATATGTCACGTCGCCGCCGACGCCGGCAAAATCCTGCTTGAAGTCGATCAGCAGGCCGTCGGTCGGGTTCTTGTTGTTGTCGAGGGTGTTGTAGGTCAGCGTGTAGCCGATCTGCGAGGTCCAGGTCGCCCCGGCGGCCAGCTCCTTGCGCACCGGCAAGGTGGATTCTCCGTCGCCGTAGCAGCCATATCCATAAAGCCCTGACGAGACCGAGTTCGTGGGATCGACGCCGCCGAGCACACTCTGGATGTAGGCGGGTGTCGGATTGAACGCGAGCGATGGGTTGGACGGATTGTTGTTGCAGTTCGCGTAGGCGCTATCGAGCGAGATTTCCTGCTGATAGAGCGAATAGCGCAGCTGGAGGGTCAGGTCTTCGCGCAAGGCCAGGCCGAGCCGCGGCGAGAACCCGATCGTCTTCACGCCATAGGTCGTATAGTCCGTCGGCAGCTGCTCCTTGTAATACGCATCGAGCCCGAGCGCGACGCGATAGTCGAGCAAATACGGCTCGACAAAGGACAGCGACAGGCCGCGCGAGTACTGGCCGTAGCTGACCGTTGCCTTGGCGAACAGGCCACGGCCGAGCAGATTTCGCTCAGAGATACTCACTTCGGCAAGCGCGCCGTCCGTCGTGGAATAACCGCCCGACACGGAGAAGTCGCCGGTCGACTTTTCCTCCAAATCGACGACCAACACAACGCGATCGCTCGTCGAGCCGGGCTCGGTGGTGATCTTGACGGTCTTGAAGTAGTCGAGATTCTTCAGCCGCCGCTCGGCGCGATCGACCAGCGCGCGGTTGTACGCATCGCCCTCGGAGAGATCGAACTCGCGCCGGATCACGTAGTCTCGGGTGCGGCCGTTGCCGCGAATGTCGATCCGCTCGATATAGGTGCGCGGCCCCTCCTCCACGCGAAACACGATGCCCACCGTGTGGGCCTCGAAATTCCGGGTGCCGTCCGGACGGACCACCGCGAAGGCGTAGCCGCGGCGCGACGCTTCGATCTGCATGTCCTCGACCGACTTCTCGACCGCCTCGACATTGTAGAGCGAGCCTTCACCGACGCGCGACAATGAACGCAGTGTCGTCGGATCGAAGCCCGCAATGTTCGAGCGGAAACTGACCGTCGCAACGCGGTACTGCTGCCCCTCATCGAGCTTGAACGTCACCTGAAAGCCCTTGCGCTCCGGATCATACTCGGCGAGTGCAGCCACGACCTGGACGTCCGCGTAGCCGTGCTTCAGGTAGAAGCGGCGGATCAGGTCACGATCGGCCTCGACCCGATCCGGGTCGTAGATGTCGGCATTGCCGAGGAAGCTCAGGAAGTTCGTCTCATGGGTCTTGATCACGTCCTTCAGGCGCGCCGCCGAGAAACTGTTGTTGCCCATGAACTCGATGGTCTTGATGCCGGTCTTCGCTCCCTCGTTGACGGTGAAGACGAGATCGACGCGGTTGTTCGAGCGTTCGATGATTTCCGGCGTGACATGCACGTCGTAGCGGCCTGACCGCCGATAAATCTCGGCAATAGTGCATCCGACTGCACCATCGGCCGCGACAGGGTGCCCCGCGGCTTGGACTGCATTTCGGCCGAGAGCTGCTCGTCCTTGATCTTCTTGTTGCCCTCGAACGCGACGCGGTCGATCACCGGATTCTCGATCACGGAAACGACGATCCGGCCGCCAGCGTGATTGATCTTGACGTCCTGGAACAACCCGGTCCCGACCAGCTCCTTGAGGCCGTCGTCGACGGCAGCCTGATCGAGACGGCCACCGGGCGCGGGCCTGAAATAGGAGCGGATGGTCTCCGCCTCTACCCTCCGGTTGCCTTCGACCGTGATCGCATCAACCGATTGGGCCGCCACCGGAGCCACCAATGGCCATATCACCGGCGTCCCCGGGATCGAAAACCCCGACAGCACGATCGCCGCGACAAAGCCCCGCCACGTCTTCATTCCACACCTCGCGAACAAGAAGCCCGTTGTGACGGGATGGTGATGGCTGCGGTGTGGCTGCAGGATTGCGGGATTATTTCCAGTGGTTTGGGACTGTTAGCGCGACGCGACGCGGTCGGCGTCGCGGATTGTCTCGGGCTGCGCGCGACGCTTACAGTTCAGAAACACTATGCTTACGAAAAGGCGCAATGCCGCCCACAAGCGACGCGTATGCTGGTCAATTGGTGGCTAAGCGCGCTGGAACGCGCGCCAATGACGTCATGATGAGGACCAGTCGCGGATCATGCTTGCAAACACTCCGAAGATCCTGATCGTCGAAGACGATCTGCAGACCAGAGACTTGATTGCCCGCTACCTGCGCGACCAATCCTACTTGGTGGCCACCGCCTCGAACGGCAGGGAAATGGATCGTTACCTTGCCGGGCATTCGCTCGATCTCGTCGTCCTCGATCTGATGCTGCCCGGAGAGGATGGACTAACCTTGTGTCGCCGCCTGCGCGGCGATTCGACGATCCCGATCATCATGCTCACGGCAAAGGGCGAGGACCTCGACCGGATCCTCGGGCTCGAGATGGGCGCGGATGATTATCTCGCCAAGCCGTTCAATCCGCGCGAGCTGCTGGCGCGGATCAACGCCGTGCTGCGCCGCCAGGCCCAGGCCGGCCTTGCCGGGCGCTCGGGCCAGAGCGCCGCCCGCCTGCGCTTCCAGGACTGGACCATCGATCTTCGCCTGCGCGAACTGCGCGATCCCGACGGCGCCCAGGTCCCGTTGACGAGCGCGGAGTTCGACCTGCTGCAGGTATTCTGCGAGCGGCCCGGCCGGATCCTGACGCGGGACGGCCTCTTGACCATGACGCGCAGCCGGCCGGCCAGTCCGTTCGGGCGCAGCATCGACGTCTTGGTCAGCCGGCTTCGCCGCAAGCTCGATACGAGCGAAGGATCGTCGGTGATCCGGACGGTTCGCACCGGCGGCTACATCTTCACGCCGCATGTGGAGGACGCATGAGCTGGACCCGCAGGATTGCCGCGCTTTTCAGCTTCCACCGGATCAGTGGTCAGATCGCCGCGCTGATCCTGCTTTCGCTGGTGCTCATCCATGCGCTGATCGGGCTCTATTTCGTCAGCCAGAAGCCGAGATCGTTTGCGGACAGGCCGGTCCATCAGTTCCAGCTGGTTGCCAGGCTTCTGGCCGAGGCCCCTGCGGCCGATCGCGCTACGTTGTTGCGCGCTGCCGATCGCGCCTTTCCCCGCCTGCATCTCACATTGCGCGACGCAGGTCCGGGCTTGGCCGATGAGGCTTCGTCCGAGGCACCTGGCGTCGACGATGTCGATGAGTTTTCCTCGAAGACCGCGCCGGCGGCGATTCGGTTGCCGGACGGAGCCCTGTTCGAAGCGACGATCGGCCCGACGAAAATGCCGCCCTTCTTCGGCGGGTTCTGGGTCAGCACGTTCCTGTTCCTGTTCGTCAGCGTCACGCTGCTCGGCGTGTGGGCCGGCCGCGCGCTCAGCGCGCCGCTCTCCGCGTTCGCCCGCGCCGCCGAGAATTTCAGCATCAGCCAGGCCGCCGCGCCGCTTCCGGAGACCGGCCCGGAGGAAATCCGCGCCGCAGCGGTTGCGCTCAATCGCATGCGCGAACGCATCACCACGCTGATGAATGACCGCACGCGCATGCTCGCCGCAATCAGTCACGACCTGCGCACGCCGATCACCCGGCTAAGGCTCAGGTCCGAATACATCGAGAACGACGCCCAGCGCGCGGAGACCCTGCACGACCTCGACCAGATGCAGGCCATGCTGGAGTCCGTGCTGTCATTCCTGAGCGGCGGCAGCGCGGCGAAGCCGACGCTCGTGAACGTCGCTGCCCTGCTGCAGACGATCTGCGAGCAATTCTCCGATTGCGGTCACGTCGTGCGCTACCAGGGCCCGACCAGGGCTTCGCTCCTGATCCGCCCGAGCGAGATCAGCCGCACCGTGACCAATTTGGTGGAGAACGCCCTGCGCTTCGGTAGCGAAGTCGAGATCAAGCTGACCGCGTCAGCCGATCAGGCCATCATCGACGTCTCGGACGACGGTCCGGGGATTCCGGAGCATCGCCGGGCCGAAATGCTGAAGCCGTTCGTCCGCGGCGACGAAGCCCGCACCATGGACGAGACAAGCGGCTTCGGGCTTGGCCTTTCGATCGCGCAGGCCATGGTGTGCGGACATGGCGGCGAGCTGTCGCTGCACGACAACACGCCGCACGGCCTTCTTGTCCGCATTAAATTGCCGGGGCCCGTGCACCTTGGATCGGATCGAAGCGGGGCGAGCGCGTCTCGCCCCCCAGTTCCAGAGCTCGTTGGCTAGAGGAGCTTCAGGATCGGGCTTGGCCCGCAGGATCAGCCCTTCTTCGGATCGGCGCGCGTGTTGCGCAGCAGATTGTCGCGCAGCCTCGCAACGGTCTTCTGTACGACGGGAAATTCGTCGCCGAGCCCGGTGGCTTCGACCAGGGACACATTGATGTCCTTGTCGAGCAGGCGTCGGCCGGCCGGCGTCAGGCTCACGCGAACCTGCCGCTCGTCGGCGGGATCGCGGGCGCGGCTGATATAGCCGCTCTGCTCCAGCTTCTTGAGGATCGGCGTCAGCGTGTTGGATTCCAGAAACAGCTTCTCGCCGAGCGCGCTCACGGTCTGCTCGTCCGCCTCCGACAGCGCCACCATGGCGATGTACTGGGTGTAGGTCAGGCCGACCGCGTCCAGGATCGGCTTGTAGGCGCGGCCGAAGGCCAGATTGGCCGAATAGACCGCAAAGCACAGAAAATTCGAGAGTTTTCGGCCCTTGGTCTCGGCCTTGGAGGAGCGGGTCACGGACGTCTCCGGAGTTTGTGATGTCGCGGTCCATATAAATCGCATCCGATTAAATCGGAAGTGCTTGACACGATCAAGCCCGAGGCCTATTTCAACGCGCACACGATTAGATCGGATACGATCTATATTCATCCCAAAGGAGCTCGCTATGACCGCCAATGCAAAGGTTCTCGTCACCGGAAAGACCCACGTCACCGCCGGCCCGAACGGCGCCGCCCGCTCGCGCGACGGCTTCCTCGACGTCAAGCTGCCCCAGCCGCACCCCGCCGCGGAAAACCTGTTCGCGGCCGCCTGGTCGGCCTGCTACATCGGCGCGATCCAGCTCGCCGCCGGTCAGCGCAAGGTCAAGCTCGTGAGCGAGCCCGAGGTCGACGCCGAGATCGATCTGAACCAGGCCGGCAGCGCCTTCTTCCTGAGCGCACGCCTCAACGTCCACGTCCCCGGCGTCGAGCGCGAGGTTGCGCAGGAGCTGATCGAAGCCGCGCACGGCATCTGCCCCTACTCCAAGGCGGTTCACGGCAACATCGCCGTCACGACCACCCTGGTCTGAGACCAGCACATGACGATCTCTGATGCGGGCCGGCCGCTTGCCGGCTCGCGATCGGACAGGGACGCAAGCCAATCCTGGAGTTCAAGGTGACCAGCAAGCTGATGAAGGCAACGCGCCTCCTCGCAAGGACGGCCTTGTTTACCGCTAGCCTCCTGACCATCCCGAGCGCACAGGCGCTGCAACCAGCCGGCTTCACGCGAACCGACCTGCAGCGCCACGACCTCAGCGCCGGCGGGCGTGAAGCCGTGCAGGTGCGTGTCGACATCGCGCCGGGCAAGGCATTCGGCCGCCATACATATCCGGGCGAAGAAATCATCTATGTGCTCGCCGGCACGCTCGAATACGACGTCGACGGCAGGCCACCGGCGAGGCTGAAGGCCGGCGACGTGCTGTTCATTCCCGCCGGCACGGTCCATGCCGCCAGGAATGTCGGCGACGTCACCGCCAGCGAGCTTGCGACCTACATCGTCGAGAAGGACAAGCCGCTGCTGACCCTCGTGAAGTGATCGATACCGCCTGCCCGCCCCGTCCCTGGGCAGGCACGGCGACATCATGTTCACTTCGTGCCGTGAGCCTCGGCCTGCCGCACCGGCCGCGCGTTGAAGATCAGGAAGCTGAGCGCGGCCATGATCCACACCCCGATGCCACCATAGAGCATCACCCAGCCGAAGCCGCTCGCGAGCGCCTGATGCACGACCGGGCCGGTCAGCTCCGGCGCGGATGCGATGTCGCCGGCCGCGATCCGCTCGGCGATTGCCCGAAGTTGCGCGCCGTCCAGCGCCGGCAGCACCGCCTTCAGATGCGCCAGCACGCCGCTCGCCAGGATAAAGCCCATCAGCGCGATGTTGACTGAAAGCGAAACCATTCGCGCGCTCATGTCGATGCCCGAGGCCATGCCGGCGCGGTCGCTCGAGACCGAGCCGGTCGTCGTGTTGGTGACCGGGGTGTTGGTGATGCCGAGACCAATTCCGGCGAGCAGGCAGCCCGGCAGCATCGTCAACCAGTCCGGCTGCGCGGCGGCGCTGCCGAACTTCATCAGCATGAATCCGGCGCCGATGGTGAACAGCCCCACCGGAATGATCAGTCCCGGCTGATAGCGCAGCGACAGTCGCTCGGCGAACGGCGGCATCACCAGCGTCGGCAGCGTATAGGCAAGCAAAGCAAGTCCCGCGGACACGCTGTCATAGCCGAGGCCGGCATGAAACCAGATCGGCAGGTAGATCATGAACGGCCAGTAGCTGAGGTTCATCGCCGCCGAGCCGACGATCGAGCCGGAGAAAGCCGGGATCCGAAACACTGAAAAGTCGAACATCGGCCGCCGGCTGATCTTCTCGGCAACCAGGAACGCGATGAAGCTCACGGCGGAGACGCCGAGGATCGCAAGCCCCTTCGAGCTGGCAAAGCCGAGATCCGGCCCCTGCGTGATATAGAAGGCGAGGCAGAACACGGCGAGTGACATCGTCACGATACCGGCGACGTCGAGGCTGCTCGCCTTCGGATCCTTCGATTCATGCACGCCGCCGATCGTGAGCACGAACGCAACGGCTGCGAACAGCACGTGGACGAGGAACACCCACTCCCAGCTCAGCACCGCGACGACCGCGCCGCCGATGATCGGGCCGAAGCCGAGGCCGATGCCGAAGATGACGCCCCACCAGCCCCAGGCAACGGCGCGCAGCCGACCGCCCTGGAATTCGTGCGAGAGCACGGCGATCTGGCAGATCAAGAGCGCGCCGCCGCTCAGGCCTTGCAGGAACCGGGCGACGATCAGCATTTCGACGCTCGAGGCGACGCCGCAGATCAGCGAGGTGATGCCGAACGCTGCGATCGCGACCAGGAAGATGCGCTTGCGTCCGTAGCGGTCGGCCACCGTCCCGATCGCCATCAGCACCGTGGTGACCGCGATGGTGTAGGCGTTCATGATCCATTGCAGCGCCTTGAAGTCGGCATGCAGCACCCGCTCCAGCGTCGGCAGGATCGCGGGGATGCTGGAAATCTCCAATCCAAACATCAGGCAGGCTAGGCATACGGCTGATAGAACGACAGCGCCGCGGCGGCTCAGTTCAGTAGACATGATCAGGCCTTTTGTTGTGGCAAGCCAACGGCATACCGCACGCTGTTGCCAGGGTGCTGGCAGCAGCGTCGGTCGATCGACTCACGATGTATTGAGGCAGCAGCGGCAGGAATCGGGTGGCCACGGCGCTTCACAACGCAAAGCTAGTCATGGCTTGAGCATTGGTGAATTGGATGACTAGATATTTCAGAGACAACAAATCCGGATGACTGACATGACCACGCTCGACCTCGACGCCGTGAAGACATTCGTGACCATCGCCGATCTCAAGAGCTTTACGCGCGCCGCTGAAACGCTCGGCACCACGCAGGGCGCGATCAGCGTCAAGTTGAAGCGGCTGGAAAGCCAGCTCGGCCACAGGCTGATCGAACGGACACCGCGCCTGGTGCGCCTGTCGGCACAGGGTGCGGCTTTCCTCGCCCCCGCGCAGGAATTGCTCGCCGCGCATGATCGCGCCGTCGCGGCGTTGTCGCTCGCGCGCCCGCGTCGCTTCTCGCTCGGCATCGCCACCCATGTCGGAGGCGCGGAGGTTCCGACCTTGCTGGCGCGGCTGCACGCGCACGACCCGGCGCTCACCATCGAAGTCCGGCTCGAGGACTCCCGCGACCTGCTGAGCGCCCTCGATCGCGGCGAGATCGACGCCGCCATCATCCGCCGCGAGGACGACCGCCGCGACGGCGAGATGCTGGCGACGGATCACTATGGCTGGTTCGCCACGCCGGACTTCGTCCATCGCGCGGGCGAGCCGCTGCGGCTCGCCGCCTCCTCGCCGTCCTGCGGCGTGCTCAACATCGCGACGCGCGCGCTGGCGGCGGCGGGCATCCCGTGGACGGAAACTTTCCTCGGCTGCGGATCCTTTGCCGTCGCCGACGCGGTCGCCGCAGGCCTCGCTACTTCGGTGTTCTCATGCCGGCTCGCTCCGGCCGGGACGATCGAGGTCAGCCGGCGGCTCGGCCTGCCTGCCCTTCCGCCGTCCGAGATCATGCTGCTGTCGGCGCTGTCAGATGCAAAATCACGCGCGGTCCTGAAGACGATTGTTGGTGCCTTTCGCGAGCACCATCGGATACCCGCGAACCGCGCGGCAGAGGACATCCATACCGTCACGGAAGTTGTCGGGTCCTGAACGATCTGCGCGCCGGCCGACTAACGGCGCACGCCTCCGGCGCGCTTTCCCTCGAACAGCGCACGCTCCGAGGTGAGCGCCCTGGCGAGAAAATCGAGCGTCGCGCGGATGCGCGCGGTGCGCTTGAGATCGTCATGGGTCAATAGCCACAGCGCCGAGCGCGGCTCCGCGAGTGCTTTCGGCGTCAGGCGGCGCAGCGTGGGCGCGAGATCGCCGACATAGCAGGGCAGCAGGGCAAGCCCCAGCCCCGCTGCCGCGGCATCGCGCAGCGCCGGAAGCGCGTCGACCCGGCATGTGGTCCGCGCCGAACGCACGTTCTCGCGCATCCAGCCGGCGATGACGGTCCCCGCCAGCGCATCGTCGAGCCCGATCCAGTCATGCAGCGACAGATCCCTGTCACCGCGACGGGCGAGATAGGCGCGCGATCCGTAGACCGCATGGGCAATATCGGCAACGCGTCGCCCGACCAGCAGTTCGGATGGCGCCGGTGTCGGGCGGATCGCGATCTCCGCCTCGCGGCGCGTCAGGTTCGCCATCGCATTCGAGATGATGATTTCCGGCTGGATCTCCGGATGCGCGGCGCGCATCGCCGGCAGATGCCGCATCAGCACCGCGCCGAGCGTGTCCGTCGTCGTGATCCGCACCGGCCCCGACGGCCTGAGGTCCCGTCCCGCCAGCTTGCGCTCGAGCGCAAGCACCTCGTCCTCGAGCCGGGCTGCCGACGCCGCCGCGATCTCGCCGGCCGGTGTCGGCGCGTAGCCGTCGCGGAAGCGCTCGAACAGGCGCGTTCCGATCGCATCCTCGATCGTGCCGAGGCGGCGAAACACGGTGGAATGCGTGACGCCGAGCCGGCGCGCCGCGCCAGAGAGGCTGCCCTCCCGCGCGACCGCGAGGACAAGGCGAAGGTCATTCCAGTCAAGCGGGCTGTTCATTTTTGCAAACTAAATTAGCAGAGCTGACGAATACCTTATCACGGACAAACAGGCCATCTTCCCGAAAAGTTCAGCCGACGGACACCCCTCGTGAGGGCGCCGGCGATTGCCGAGAGGAGCTGGCAGGTGACAAGCGAGACCACCGAGACGTTGCAATTGCACGCCGCGCGGCCGGCGACCGTCGACCCGCGGCGATGGCTGGCGCTGCCGGTGCTGCTCACCGGCGCCTTCCTGCCGATCCTCGATTTCAATGTCGTCAACCTCGCGCTGCCGGCCATTCGCGACAATCTCGGCGCCAGCCCGAGCGAGGTGCAGTTCGTGATCTCGGCCTATGCCGCGACCTACGCCGTCTTCCTGATCACCGGTGGCCGGCTCGGTGACCTGCTCGGACGACGGCGCATGTTCCTGACCGGCGTCGCCGGCTTCACGATCGCATCCGTGCTCTGCGGCATCGCGTGGTCGCCGGCCATGCTGGTCGCCGGACGGATCCTGCAGGGCCTCACTGCCACCGTGATGGCCCCGCAGGTGCTCGCCTCGATCCGCGTGCTGTTTCCGGCGGCCGAACAGGGCCGCGCGCTCGGCTTCTATGGCGCGACCTTCGGACTTGCCAATATCTGCGGCCAGTTGCTGGGCGGCGTGCTCGTGTCGGCGCATCCGTTCGGACTGGCCTGGCAGGCGATCTTCCTGATCAACGTGCCGATCGGCCTTGCCGCCTTCGTCGGCGGCCTGCTGTACCTCGCCGACTCGCGCGCCGCGCACGCGCAGCGGCTCGACGTCGGCGGCGTCATCCTGCTGTCGCTCACGCTCGGCCTTCTGGTCTATCCGCTGATCGAGGGCCGGGAATCCGGCTGGCCTGTCTGGATCGTCGCGATGCTGCTGGCCTCTCCGCTGATGCTCGCCGGCTTCGTCCGCTTCGAGGCGCGGCTCGAAGCCCGTGGCGGCGACCCGCTGGTCGCGCTGCATCTGCTGCGCAACAGCGATTTCGTGATCGGGCTGCTGATGGCGCTCGCCTTCTACATGCTGTCGTCGTTCTATTTGACCTTCGCGGTCTACCTGCAAAGTGGCCTGCACCGATCTCCGCTGGAAGCCGGCCTCGCCACCCTGCCCTTTGCCGCCGGCTTCTTCGTCAGCTCGCTGGTGTCGTCGCTGGTGATGCAATGGCTCGGCCCGCGCACGCTGACGCTGGGCTTTGCGCTCCAGGTCGTCGGCTTCGGCGTCGTGATGTTGTCGGTCGGCGGCGCGCTGCCGCAAAACCTAGAATTCGGCCTGATCTGCGGCGGGCTCGGCTTCGGCACCGTGATGCCGTCGGTGATCAAGGCCGTGATCGGCAGCATCGATCCGCGCCATGCCGGGTTGGCATCGGGCATGATGATCTCGACCTTCCAGATCGGCGCCGCACTCGGCGTCGCCGTGATCGGCGGCGTCTTCTACAGCCTGCTCGGGCCGCATCCACAGGCCGATGACTACGCGCACGCCTTCACGATCGCGCTCGGCTGCAATGTCGCGCTGCTGGCGCTCGGCGGCTGGCTGTCGCTGTGGCTGCCGCGCGAGCCGGCGGCGGGTTGAGATCGACACCGCCGACACGGCTATTGCTTCGCGGCCGCGAGCGGCGGCGGAAAGAGCAGCCTGAGCAGGATGGCGGCAAGCAGCGTCACCAGGGCGAGACCGGTGGAGAGATAGAGCGCGCTCGCATCGCCGAACCGGTCGATCACGATTGCATAGATCGGCGGCGCCGCCGCCGGCAGGATGAAGCTCGGGACAATGAGCCGGCCGACCAGCGTGCCATAGCTGCGATGATCGAACAGGATGAGCGGCAGCGTTCCCCTGGTGATGGTCAGAATGCCGTTGCAGGCGCCGTAGAGCAGCGCGAACGCGATCCCCATCTCCCGCGCTGATCCGCTGAACAGGCCGGCGATGAAGGAGAGCGGCATGATCAGGCAGGCCATCAGGTTGAGCCCGAGTGGATCGATCCGTCCGCCGAACAGGACTTCGCAGAGACGCGCGGCGGATTGCCCGATCCCCCGCAGCGTAGCGATCCACACCGCAACGGTGACGGTGAGTCCGAGGCCGGTGAGCACCGCGATCATGTGTGCGGACATGCCGGCGTTCAGGAAGTTCGCGCCGGTCATGATCAGGGCATAGAGTCCGTTCGCCGCTGCAAGCTGCCGCCGCCCCACCGCGCGCGGTTGCCTCGATGCCACCGCAGAGCCCGGCACGCCGGCAAATCGCTGGTTCGGAATCAGCAGATGCAGCGGGATCGTCAATAGCGCGATGCCGGCATAGGCCAGCACCGCGATGCGCCAGCCGAAATGGTCCGAGAGCATATGGCCGAGCGGCCAGAACACGGTGGCGGCCAAGCCACCAAGCAAGGTGATCCCGGACATCGCGCGGCGCGCCTCTGGTCCGCCGATCCGGGCCAGCGCCGCGAAGGCGGCATCGTATAGCGTCAGCCGCATGCCGAGGCCAAGAACGATCCAGGATGCGAAATAGCTGCCGATCTGATGCGAGACCGCGAGACCGGCGCAGCCGACCGCATTGATCACGGCGCCCGCGACCATGACCTGCCGGCCACCGCTTCTGTCCACCCACCTGCCGGCAAGGGGCGACGTCACCCCCATCACCAACAGCGCCGCGGCAAATCCGCCGTAGACGATGTCGCGGCTCCAGCCCAGATCCGCGGCGATCTGCTCGCCGAAGCCGCCGATCAGATAGTAGGTCGCGCCCCACGAGATCAGTTGAGCCAGCCCGAGGGCAATCACGACCCGGCGTGCGATCACCGGGCCGTTTCCTTGTCTGACGGCAGCGTGGCAGCGCCCGGCCCCAGCGGCCGCTGCATCAGCACGGTGTCGACCCACTGCCCGAGCTTGAAGCCCACCGACCTCAGCGTCCCGACCATCTCGAAGCCCATGCGTCGGTGCAGCGCGATCGATCCGGCGTTGCCGCTGTTGCCGATCACGGCGATCATTTGCCGCCAGGGTCCCGCCTCCGACCGTTCGATCAGCGCCCGCAGCAGCGCCGCGCCGACGCGGCGGCCACGCAGGGCTTCCGACACGTAGACCGAGTCTTCAATGGTGTTGCGATAGGCCGGCCGTGGCCGGTACGTCGTCGCGTAGGAATAGCCGGCCACCCGTCCGTCGATATCGGCCACGAGATACGGCAGCCCCGCGGCCAGCACGGCGGCACGGCGCCCGAGCATCTCGTCGAGTGTCGGCGGCACTTCCTCGAAGGTCGCCAGCCCGTTGAGCACGTGGTGCGCGTAGATGCGCTGCACCTCCGCCATGTCGACCTCTGTGGCGTCGCGGATCACGGTGTCTTCGTTGTCTCTCATCCTTGCCTCGTCTTGCGGCATCATCCCTGTGCTTCGACGGCGCGTCGGCGCATGCTGCACGCACCACGGGCTCATCTCGACATCGCTGCGCGACAGTCCGACATCCGCCAGCAGGCGATCGTCGAGCTCACGCAGCGCCTGCCGGCGGCGGATGCGCGAATGCGAAGAGACCGCAAGATAGCGCCCCAGCTCGACGATGACACCGCCAATGGACTTGAGGCCGGACAATGCCTGCTCCCGGTCTGCCGAAGCCGTCGCTTGCCGGACTATGCGCCGCGGCGTTATATAAGTGAAGCTTTGACAGCTTATGCGCGGCATAAGAGATACTTTGATGAAGAACCTCAACCTCGATTATCTCGAAAGCTTCGCTGTCGTGATCGACTGCGGCAGCTTCTCGGCGGCGGCCGAGCGGCTGCAACTCACGCAGCCCGCGGTGAGCCTGCAGGTGCGCCAGCTCGAGCGCAGCCTCAATGCGACCTTGATCGAGCGGGTCGGACGACGGGCGAGACCGACGGCCGCTGGCGTCGCGCTGCTCTCGCACGCACAGCAGATCAATGCGGCGGTGGCATCGGCGGTCGACGCCGTTGTACAGCAGACGACCGGAACGGCAGGCCGCGTGCGGCTCGGCACCGGCGCGACCGCCTGCATCTTCCTGCTGCCCCCGATCCTGAAGGAGCTGCGCGCCGCGCTGCCCTCGCTGGAGATCACGGTCACGACCGGCAACACCGCGGAGATCGCCCGGGCGGTCGAGGACAACACCATCGATATCGCGCTTGTCACGCTGCCGGTGTCGGGGCGCAGCTTCGAGATCACGCCGGTCGTGCACGACGAGTTCGTGCTGATCGCGCCCCGCGACATGCAACTGCCGGCGCGGATCACGCCGGAGGTGCTGGCGACCAGGCCGGTGCTGCTGTTCGAGCCGGGCGGCAACACCCGACGCACCGCCGACGAGTGGCTGGCCCGCGGCGGCGTTTCGCTGAAGCCGCTGATGTCGCTCGGCAGCGTCGAGGCGATCAAGGAGATGGTGCGCGCCGGGCTAGGTTGCGCGGTGCTGCCCGGCATGGCCGTTCCCGCCAGCACCAAGCAGCGCGACCTGATCGTCCGGTCGCTGTCACCTAAGCTCTACCGCCGGCTCGCGGTGGTGATCCGCCGCGACAAGCGCCTCGATCGCGGGCTGCGGCGGACCTTGTCGGCGCTGAAGGCACTCTCGGCCGCAAAGAACGAGGGCCGCTAGGGAGGACGCCACGCGCCCTCCCTGCTCTACCCCTTACGTCGCCTTGCGCTCCTGCTCCGCGATCTTGCGGAACGCGGCTTCGCCGGCATCGGTCACCGCCGCCCATTTTGCGTTCGGCGCGGCCTCGGCGTCGTAATTGTCGTGCCAATTCCACCATTTGTAGGTCGGGCCCTGCGGATAACCCTTCGGCGAGTCCTCCCAGAGTTCCTGGCGGCCGAGCGGCGTGATGTCGAGATAGCTCCACACCGTACCCATCGCTTCGTCGCCGCGGCTGTTGACGAGATAGGTGCGGAAGATCCGCTCACCGTCGCGGATGAACACGTTGTGGCCGTGCCACTCGGCGACGCCGAAGTCGGCGTCAAAACTGTCGGTGATCGTGTACCACGGCATGTCCCACTCCATCCGCGCCTTCAGCCGCGCGATGTCGGCCTGCGGCGCGCGCGAGGCGTAGGCGAGCGTGGTGTCGCGCTGGTTCAGGTGGGCGAGATGACTGACCTGATCGGCGCCGAGCGAACAGCCGCGGCAGCCGTGGTCCGGCCAGCCGAACACGCCGGGCTCGAAGAAGGCGCGGTAGATGATCAGCTGCCGGCGGCCCTCGAACAGGTCGAGCAGGCTCGCCTTGCCGTTCGGTCCTTCGAAGACATACGGCTTCTCGACCGCCATCCAGGGCATTCGCCGCCGCTCCGCCGCAAGCGCGTCGCGTGCCCGCACCTGGGCCTTTTCCTTCACCAGCATCTCCAGGCGCGCCGCCTCCCACGCCTCCCGCGACACCACCGGCGGTGTCTGCATCGCCGTCAGTCCGCCGCGATCGTTTTCAGCTGATTTATTCATGATGGTCTCTCCATCTCCGATTTGGACGAACTCCGGGACCTCAGCGCGGTTCCATCGCCGCCCGCCGTTCGCCGTGGGTCATGCCCCAATCTGGCGCCGCGGCAGCAGTGAGTGGGAGTGACAAGTGTGTCGGGATTTTCACGCATGCGATCCGGGTCGCAACCTGTCTTTGCGATATGCTTGCACTTTGCAATTATGTGTGCGAGCCTCTCGCCCCATGAAACAGACTGCGCCTGCGTCCGACGATGGGCTGAAGCTCAGTGCCTGGCTGCCCTACCGCCTGTTCCTGGTCGCGGCGCAGGTCGCCCGACCGCTCGAGCGCTTCTACGGCGAGACGTTCGGATTGAGCCAGGCCGGCTGGCGTATCCTCGCAGTCATCGCCGAGCGCGACGCAGCCAACGCCTCCGAGATCGGCCGCGCCTGCGCCCTCGACCCGTTTGCGGTCAGTCGCGGCATCGGCCAACTCGTCGAGCTCGGCTTCGCGGTGCGGCGGCCCGGCAAGTCCGACCGGCGCTTCGCCGCCGTCAGCATCACCCGCAGCGGCCGGGCAGCGTTCAACCGGATCGCCGCACTCGGCAGCGCGATCGAGACGCGGCTGCTGGCGCGGCTCTCGGAGAGCGAGCGAACAATGCTGGATTCCGCCCTCACCCGGCTTGAGGGAGAAAGCGCGCGGATCGATGCCGAGGGCTGGCGCACACTGCGCGATGACGCCGGCGCGCCATGACAGCCCTGCTGTTCGCGCTGACCGCACTGCTCTGGGGCGGCGGCGCGCTGGCAACGGCGATGCAGGCCGGCGTGACGCCCGCGCCGTGGTCGGTCGCGCTGCGCATGATGCTCGCGGGCGTCATCCTGCTCGGCTACGGCCGGCTGCGCGGCGTGCCGCTCGCGATCCCGCGAAAGGATCGACCGGCGGTCGCATTGCAGGGCCTGCTGTTCTTCGCCATTGCCTTCATCGCCTTCTATGAGGCGACCGCCCGAATGCCGAGCGGGCTTGCGGCACTCGTCCTGTCGACATCGTCGCTGTTCGCGGCCGTGATCGCGCGCGCCGTACTCGGCGTGCCGATCTCCTCCGGCTTCGTATCGGGCGCGCTGTGCGGCATTCTTGGCCTCGCGATCATCTTCCTGCCCGGCGCGGCCGCGCACAGAGCCACGCCGCTTGCGGGTTTCGCCTGGGCGCTCACCGCGGCGATCGCAACCGGCGCCGGGACAACGGTCGGTGCGCGCAACCAGCGCGCCGGACTGCCCGTCGTCTCCGTGCTCGGCTGGGGCGCGTTCGTCGGAGCCGCAGCAAGCGCGCTGTGGGCCGTCGCGACCGGCACGCCGTTTGCCGCCGACATCTCGCTCTCCTACGTGGCGAGCTTCCTCTATCTTGGGATTGCCGCCTCCTGCATCACCTTCATGCTCTATTTCGAGCTGGTGCGCCGGCTCGGTCCCGGGCGCGCGGCCTATACGCTCGCGCTGGTGCCGCTCGTCGCGCTCGTGCTGTCGGCGCTGTTCGAGCACCTTGCGCTCGGCTGGCCGGTGCTCGCCGGCGCCGCCGCGATCCTTGCCGGCAACGTGCTGGTGCTGGCGCGGGCCTAGAATATTCCGCGGTCGGCGCGCAGCTTGCGGGTTCAAACGGCTGGCCGACGGCGCCATGCCGCAGCCGCCGGGATCATCGCGAGCAGGCTGATGCCCGCGAGGACGAGAAAGATCGCGGCGTAGCCGACGGTCGCAGCGATCAAGCCTGCCAGCGGCGGCGTGATCAGCGTCGCAACATCGTAGGCGGCATCGAACAGCCCGATGCCGGACGCAATCTGCGTTGCGGGAACGGCGCGCACCACCGGAAGCGCCAGCAGCGGATACGTCATCGACATGCCGCAGCCCGCGACGATCGCACCCGCAATGGCGGTCTGCTCGTCGGGCGCAAGCCCCAGGATCAGCATGCCGCCGGCCAGCGCCGCGAGCGCAAACAGGACCGGACGCGGACCCGTGGCGCGATCGCACACGCCGCTGAACACGGGCCGGGCCAGCGCAAACGCCGCCAGGAAAACGAACAGCGCGGTCGAGCCTCCGTGCCAGCCGCGATGCAGGAACGCGAGTACGACAAAGCTGGTCGTGCCGATGTAGCTCATCACGGCGAGGCCGAAGCCCAGCGTCGGCCGCCAGATCGCCCTGAGGATTGCCGTCAGCGGCACGGCCACCGCACCATGCGGCGATGGCGCACTCCGTTGCGCGATCAGCACGAGCGGAAGACCGCCGAGCGGCACGAGCATCGTGATGGCGGCCGCGACCAGGAAGCTGTCCGGAGCAAGCTGCGGCGGCAACAGCGCGGTGAGGAGATGCGCGATGTCTCCCGCAAGCCCTCCTAGCAGCGCACCGGCCGAAATGCCGGCGAAGAACAACAGCCCGACCCATGACATCGCCCTGCCCTGATGCGCCGGTCCAGCAAGGATCACCGCCCAGGCGGTGCCGCCCGAAAACAAGAAGCCCTGGCCGATGCCCATCGCGACGCGGCCTGTCACCATCAGCCCAAGCGCCGCGAACGCCGACACTGGCAGCAGCCCTGCGAGCAGGTAGAACGCACCCGAGGCAACCGCGCCGAAAAGCCCGAGCATCGTCGCGTCGCGTGCGCCCCGGCGGTCGGCAAAGCGGCCGACCAGCGGGCGCGTCAACAAGGTCGCGAGACCCTCGGCAGCCAGCACGGCGCCGGCAACGAGCGGACCGAAGCCGAGATCGGCATCGACGCGCACCGGCAGCACCGCGAGCGGCGCACCGAGACTGGCCAAGCCGAACATCGCAACCAGTCCCGGCAGGAGCACGGCGCGCCTGAGGCTGGTCGGTGGAGTGCGGTCGACGGATGGATGATGGAGGTATTGCTGCATGGCTCGGCTCGAAGTGAACAAGGAGCCGCGGAATAGACATTGACGCTTCCAGCATTAGAATGCGCCGCCATGGCACTTCAGAACGGACAAAATTTCCGCAATTACGAGACCCTGGCCGGCGTCGCGGCGTTCGTTCACGCCGCCGAGCAAGGCGGATTTGCCGCCGCGGGCCGGATTCTCGGCCTCTCCGGCTCCGCCGTCGGCAAGGCCGTCGGCCGTCTCGAAGCGCGGCTTGGCGTGCGCCTGCTCAACCGCACCACGCGCAAGGTGACGCTGACCGGCCCCGGCGCCGAATTCTTCCGGCGCGCCCGCAACATCCTGGCCGAGCTCGACGAGGCCGAACAGGTGCTCGCAGAGCAAGGGGGCGCGCCGCGCGGACGGCTCAAGGTCTCGTTGCCGCACAACATCGGCCAGTTGCTGGTCCCGCGGCTCGCCGAATTCGCGCGGCGCTTTCCCGACGTCGCGCTCGATGTCCAACTCGAGGACCGCCTCGTCGACATGGTCGGTGAAGCCATCGATGTCGCCCTACGAACCGGCGAGCTTACCGATTCGTCGCTGATCGCGAGCCGGATCGGACCGCAGCATTTCGTGATCTGCGGCACGCCGGATTATTTCCGGCGGATGCCGCAGCCCGAGACGCCGAACGATCTGGCGGTCCATCGCGGTGTCAGCTTCCGCGTACCGACGACGGGCCAGATCTACCCGTGGAGCTTCTGCGGCGAGTTCGCCGGCGCAATGGCGACGGACTCCGTGACCTTCAACAACTCCGATGGCGTGCTCGCAGCGATCCGCTCAGGCATCGGGATCGGACAACTGCCGGTGATCCTTGCGCGTTCCTGTATCGCGCGCGGCGATCTGGTTGCCGTGCTGACCGACTACATGGTGTCGCGCGGCAGCGTGTGGATCGCCTGGCCGAGCAACCGGTACCGGTCGCTGGCGCAGCGCGCCTTCGTCGACTTCATCAGGCAGCAATTGCCCGATACGGTGTTCGAGCCGATCGGCAAGCCATGACCGCGATCGCGCCGGCCAATTGACGCCGCGACGATATCTGAGTGCTGGTGCTGGCGCGCGCCTGACCGGCTCGTCAGCGTACAGCAAGAGGCATGCGGCAAGTTGTCCGCGCCGGCGGTCGCCGGCCGGTCAACCTCATGTTTCCCGATCGCATTAATCGGATGTTGTCCGGCTCGCGCATAATGAAGCACCTCGGGACACGGGGCGGCTTCGCAGGGTTACCCGATCGTGAATTCGATCCGCAAAATCGGCAACACCGAGTACTTCGCAATCCAGGCCGCCGGTCAGGATGACTGGATCATGCGTCCTGCCCTCGGCAAGCGACCCGCGCGGAATGCCGGGCTGCTGCCGGACGGCATCGCCTGGTTCTTCAACACCGACGCGGGATTCGTCTTCTATGATCTCGCGCGTCGCCAGTTCGTCGATCGGCTGCAAACGCCATGGGCACGCGGACACGACGGAAAGGACGCGCGCGACGACTATCTGAGCTACGGATTTCTCCAGAGCAAGGATGGCCGGCTCGTCTATCTCCTGCTTTATCACGCCGCGCGCGCGACTGACCTGCATGTCATCGACCTCGAGCGCAGGGCGATCGTCCGCTCGGTTCAGGGCATGCCGAGCGGCAACTCGCTGTGCCCGCCGGTTCTGGACCAGGATGGCCGAATCCTGGTTTCGGCGTTCCGGCACGACAACGGAATCGTTGCACTGCTGCTGCGCATCGATCCGCAGACGGGCCATCACGAGGTGTCGAACTGCGAGGGATCGCGGGCGAGGTCGTTTCTGATCCGCTCGAGCCCGTGCGGGCGCTATTGGCTGCGCGGCGACAATTCCCGGCTTCCCATGATCACCGAGGAGAGCTCGCTCGTCTCCCGGTTGCTGGGCAGAGACACCACGGCGCAGCGGGAGTATTTCAGCTTTGCCGTCGAGATCTGGCAGGCCTTTCCGCTGCGGCGGCTGCACTCCGTCGCGCCGATGTGGATGCAGGCCGAAGGGTTGCCCGACACGACCCAGTTCGACCTCGACAGGCGGAAGCAGGGATTGCCGCCACGACGCGGCGAGATCTACCGCAAAGTGTCGCAGTTGCTCGATCGCGAGGCCACGCTGACGACCAACGAGATCAACGCGAAGTCGCATCCCGATCTGTGGCCGGATCCGAACGGCCACTACGCCAATGTCAGCAGCAATCTCCGCGACTTCGAACTCTCCGAGCGCGACGTGATCGGCTGGCAAGGCGATAGCCAGGCTTTCTGGTTGAAGCGGCATGAGTTCGTCGCCTGCGTCGGTGTGGACGGGACGGTTTCGCCCAAGATCATGCTGGAGCGGTTCGGGATGGACGACCGTCCTTGGCTGGCGCGCGCCCGCGCCTGGTCGAAGGCGACGCCCCTGCCCGACCGGCGTCTCGATATGCGGTTCGCGGAGGGGATGGTGACGGTCTCCGGCGCGCCGGGCGATCCCGTACACCGCGTCCGGGTCGTGCCCGTAACGGAGGATCATTTCAGGCCCGCTCCACCCGAGTCGCAAGAAGAGGACAAGGATGCCGCGCTGGCCAAGAAGGCCGAGACGCTCGCCAAGCGGTTCAGCACCTACACCGTCGATCTCGCCTCGATGAGCGAGCCCGACTGTATCGCGGCCATCGATGCGCTGACGGCGCAGATCGGTCCCGATATCAACGAGCGGCCGCACGACAACCACCTGCAGGCGGTGTTCCGTTGCGACGGCAAGCGGCTCAACGAGAAGAAGTTCTTCACCCATGTCGCCAGGCATTGCCCCGGCGCCGCGCCTGCGATCCGAAGGCTGATCGATACGGTGTGCGCACACATCGGACCGCACACCAACGCCTGGTACGACCCTTACGGAGACGAGATTCCGACCGTACTGTTCGGCTACGCCGCGTGGTGTCTCGCGCGTCTCGACAAGTCGAGCAACGAGGTTCTGCTGCGCTACTACGGGCTGGTCGATACCGATCACGAGAACTTCTTCTTCGAGAAGATCGTTCCGTTGATGCTGGAGAACGCTGGCAGCGCGAGCGCTCGCCTGGAGCTCGCGGAAGGGTTCTATTTCGGCGATCTCGGCAATGCCATCGACCACTCGGTGCTTTGGCGCATGGCGAAGATGGCCGAGCACGCGGCGAGCCTGATGACGGCGCAGCAGTATGCCGCGCGATTGCTGGCGCGTGCAGCCGCGACGTCCGCCGCCCGATCAAAGTCGGAGTTCGGATATTATTGTTTCGACAATCTCGCGCGGTTCCTGACGGATCCTTCGCAATGGGAAACAGAGCTGCTGCAAGAACTCCGGCAAGCGGCGAGCGATCTCGCGCCCCAGTAGCGCCGCTGATGATCGCGATCATCGCGTCATTCCAATCGCAACAGTGCGCAGGATGACCGCGCGTGCCCGCCGGCCTTCCGGCCAAGGCGGTCAAAACGCTGGCCGACGAGACCATCCGCCCGATCGCCGGCTTCCTGTAAGAGCCGCCGCTGCCGCGGTAGATAAAAATATCGCGCCGGCATGTCACATTCGCCGTTCCTCGTTCGTCATGATGTCGTCAACCAAACCAGGGAAACCGACCCATGACTGTCAGACTTGATCCGCTCGCCGCCGCCCCCAAGATCATGAAGATCTGGTTCGACGCGTCGGTCGCGATCACCTCCACCCTCGAGCCGAAGCTCGCCGAGCTCGTGAAGATCCGCGCCTCGGAGATCAACGGCTGCGCCAATTGCATCAATTTGCACACGACGTTCGCCCGCGATGAGGGTGAGACCGAGCAGCGCATCTACCTGCTGTCGGCCTGGCGCGAAGCGCCCTGCTACACCGACCGCGAGCGCGCAGCGCTCGGCTGGACCGAAGCCCTGACGCGGATCTGCGAGCAGCACACCCATGTCGCGGCCTACGAGACGCTGAAGACGCATTTCACGCCGGAGGAGCAGGTCAAGGTGACCTTGCTGATCAACATCATCAACGGCTGGAACCGGATCGCGGTCGGCTTTGGCGGCTTCGTCGATCCGCAAGTGATCAAGGCCAAAATGGCCGCGGCGTGACCGCAGAAACGACACGAGACGACGCAGCGGCGACTTCGTTCCGCTGCGTCCCAGGCTAATGCGCGTCGCCCATCGCAGCACTTAGGCGCTAAGGCTTCATCCGGTCCGGATCGTCGGCCAATTGACGTGGCGACGATATCTGACTAAAGTCAGATATATGCTCGACCCCGTTTCCCGCGTCCGCCGCTTCAACCGTGCCGTGACCTCCGCGGTCGGCGCGCTCGACACCTCGTTCCTCGGGCGCGGCCGGCCGCTCGGCGCGGCGCGCGTGCTGAACGCGATCGGGCATGGCCGCGCCGATGTCGGCGAGATCAGGGACTATCTCGGCCTCGATTCCGGCCTGATGAGCCGCCTGCTGCGCAGCCTCGAGGACGAGGAACTGATCGAGACCACGGCGCATGGCGACGATGCGCGCCGCCGCATCGCACGGCTGACGGCGGCGGGTAAGCGCGAGTTCAGCGCCTATGAGGCGATCTCCAACCGGCAGGCCAAGGACTTTCTCGCCCACCACAGCCAACGCGAGGCGCTGCTGGCGGCGATGGACCTGATCGCCTCGGCGCTCGGCCGCGACGGCACCGCCCTCGATGAGATGGATCCGCGCAGCGACGAGGCGCGCTACTGCCTCGGCGAATATTACGCCGAGCTCGCGCGGCGCTTCGAGACGGGCTTTGACGTCAGGCTGTCGCGCGACCCCGAGGCCAAGGACATGGTGCGCCCGCGCGGCAGCTTCATCGTGGCGATGTCGGACGGGCTGCCGATCGGCTGCGTCGGGCTGAAGGGCAGCAGCGGCGAGTTCGCGGAGATCAAGCGGCTCTGGGTCGCACCTGGCGCGCGCGGCCTCGGCCTTGGCCGCCGCCTGATGGATGCAGCCGAGCAGGCCGCACGCGAGCTCGGCATCGCGGTGTTGCGGCTCGACACCAACAGCGCGCTGCCGGAAGCCGGCCAGCTCTATCGCAGGACGGGCTGGACCGAGATCCCGCGCTTCAATGACGACCCCTACCCCGATCTGTTCTTCGAAAAGCATCTCTGAACGGCGCGCCGCACGCGGTGCCCGGCATCAGCATGTTGTCCGGCGCGATGCGCTGGCCTAAGACACGGGCATGACCATTCGCCCCATCGTGCGCTATCCCGATCCGCGCCTTGCGCTGCCGGCCGAGCCGGTGACCATGTTCGACGAGGCGCTGCGCGAACTGGCGCAGGATCTGCTCGAGACCATGCATGCGGCGCCGGGCATCGGCATCACCGCGCCGCATATCGGCGTGTCCCTGCGCGTCGTGGTGCTCGAGCTCGATACCCGCGAGGGGCCGCGGACCTATGTCAATCCGGAGATCATCCGGACCTCGCCCGAGATGATCCAGCACAAGGAGGGCAGCGTCTCGATGCCCGGGGTCAATGACGAGGTCGAGCGCCACGCCCGCGTCCGCATCCGCTATCAGGATCTCGACGGCAACATGCAGACCGAAGAGTCCGACGGCCTGCGCGCGGTGTGCCATCAGCACGAGATCGATCAACTCGACGGCGTGTTCTGGATCAGGCGGTTGTCCCGCATCAAGCGGGAACGGCTGATCAAGCGATACGACAAAATCTCGCGGACGTGATCGTAGCCCGCATGAGCAAAGCGACATGCGGGACAAACCGCGATCAGCAGACGGAAAAGCCCCGGATATCGCTGCGCTCATCCGGGCTACGCGTCTTGCGCGAACGAACCAACCTGCCTTCGTCCTACCCTCCCGCCATCAGATCCTTGGCCAGCGCCATGTAGGCCGGCAGCGTCACGGGATCGTTCGCGGCATTCCCGGCGGCCGGGTGCGAGGCGTAGCGCGCGATCACCATCTCGGCCTTCGGATCGATATAGAGGCCCTGGCCATAAACGCCGCGCGCCATGAAGGCGCCATGCGCATTGTGCGTCACCCACCATTGATTGCGGTAGGACGCCCCTGGCAGCGTGGTGTAGCCGGCAGGCTTGAATTTCTCAGGATCGCCGCCGCGCGCGATATCCTCGACCACTTGAGACGGTACGATCTGGCGGCCGTTGAAGCGGCCGTGGTTGCGGATCGTCTCGCCGAACCGGGCGAGATCGCGCAGCGTCGTCGACAATCCGCCGCCGCCGCTTTCGGTACCGATGCGGTCGACATGATAATGCGCATCCTCCTCGGCGCCCATCGGGGCCCAGATCCGCTCGGAGAGCAGGTCCGACAGCGTCATGCCGCTGGCACGGCGGCAGATCCAGGCCAGCACGTCGGTGTTGACGGTCTTGTAGGCGAATGCCTTACCGTGCTCGCCCTGCTTCTGCTGCGCGCAGAGGAAATCGAAGATATTGGTCGCGCCCTCATAGCCCGGCTCGATCGGCGCCATGCCGTTGGCGCGTCGCAGCCCCCACACGTCGGAATTCTTGTCGGTATAGACCTCGGTGTATTTGAGGCCGGTGGTCATATCCATCGCCTCGTGCACGCGGGCATCGCCGAACGCGCTTGCCTTCAGCTCCGGCACGTAGTCGGTGATCGGCGCCTGCGGATCGATCTTGCCCTCGGCGATCAGGATGCCGGCGAGCGTGCCGGTGAACGATTTGGTCACCGACATCGCGATGTGCGGCTTGTGCGGCTTCAACGCGCCGAAATAGCGCTCGTAGATCAGCTTGCCCCGGTGCAGCACGGCGATGCCGTCGGCATAGGTCTCCTCGAGCATGCGCGCGAAGGTCATCGGGCGGCCGTCCATCGTCACCGATGCCGACGCGCCGATATCATGGTCTTCGCGCGGCAGCACCGACGCCGGTCCCGCCCCACGCCAGACATTCACGGTCGGCACCAGCTGGCGGATGTTGCTCCAGGCCCAGCGCAATTCGGGGAAGCTGCGGAACGAGCCGTTCTGGAAGGTGATGGTCCTGTCCTGCGGCGGCGGAAAGCCCTGCATCCAGCCAAGCGTTTGCGGATCGGATTCGGCGGCGGTGAGATTTTGCTGTTGATTGGCGGCGGCGGCTGCGACGGACATCAGGGCTGGCTCCAGAGCTGCGAATGCGAATTTCGTATCACGCGACAGCACCAGGCACATCCCGCGTTTGCGCCGGGGTGACCGTCGCGGCGAGCGCACGCCGCAACGCGAATGGCCGCGCGCCGCAGATACCAGCTCGATCGGACACCTGACTATCGAGCCCGGGCCAGATCATTCCGGCACGCGGATTACCCCGCCGCCGCGCGCTCGATCGCGGCGATGTCGATGTTCTTCATCGTCATCATCGCCTCCATCGCGCGCTTGCCGGCGGCGCGGTCGGCGCTGTTGACGAGCTCGAGCAGCCGCCGCGGCGTGATCTGCCAGGCAAAACCCCAGCGATCCCGGCACCAGCCGCACGGCAATTCCTTGCCGCCGTTGGAAGTGATCGCATTCCAGTAGCGGTCGGTCTCCTCCTGGCTGTCGGTGAGCACCATGAAACTGACCGCCTCGTTCGGCGTGTAGTTGGAGCCTCCGTTCAGCCCCACGAAGCGCCGGCCGAGCACGGTGAACTCGACCGTCAGCTCCTCGCCCTGCCCGATGCCCGGTATCGGCGATGGATGGCCCGCGCCGACATGGCTGTCGGGAAACGTCGCGGCATAAAACTCCGCCGCTTCGCGCGCCCGGCCCTGATCGAACCAGAGGCATGTGACGAGATCGGTCATGGCAGTCTCCTTGCAGGGATGATCGAGCGGGATGGAGCGGTCATAATGCGTGATTATGGTCCTGGTTCGACGCGGCGCAGGTTATCGTTCCACAACGTGTTTCGCCATCGCGGATCATGTTTCGCCACTTCGGCCCACGCGCATGATCAGGAGCGGCACGATGACGATCACTCCCGCCATCAGCATCACTCCGGATAGATCCGAGAGATTCAGCATCCGGGCACCAAGAATGGCTCCGACGCCGATCGCCGAATTGATGACGGCCGAGTGGATCGCGGCCGCGGACATTGCCATGGAACCGGCCGCACGCAAGATCCAGGTCTGAAGGCCCGCGAACAGCGCCGCGACGGCGGCGCCCCAGACGACGAGCAAGGTAACGGCCGTGCCGGTCCCCAGTTGCGGGCCAAACCATCCAAGCCCGACGAGCGCGCCCGCGAGGGCAAGCAGTCCCCACGTGATGACGGATGTCATGAAGCGATCGATCAGAACACCGGTCAGGATGTTGCCGACAAATCCTGCTCCGCCAAAACCGAACAGCATCACGCCGATCATGAAGGACGGCACATCCGCGATCTCGCCGAGGAAAGGTTCGATGAAGGTGTAGGCTGCGAAATTCGCCGCCGCCATGAACGCCGTTACGGCATAGATTCTGCGCAGGTCCTGTCGGCGAACCACCGCTGCCAGCGCTTGCCATCCTGCCGGCGATCCGGCCCGGAGCCGCGGAAGAACCCCGACCATCAGGACGGACGTGCACAATCCGACGCCGCCGATCACGCCGAATGCCGCGCGCCATCCGCTGTTCTGTCCGATGAGGTTGACCAGCGGCACGCCGATGACGGTTGCCATCGAGATTCCGCCGAACACGATCGCTGTCGCAACACCCATGCGATGAGACGGCGCAATCTGCGTTGCGATCGCGGCCGCCATCGCCCAGAAGAAGCCGTGAACGACGGCACCGACCGCCCGCGCCAGCAACAACCCCGCGAAACTGTCGGAAAGCATCGCCGCAAGATTGCTCGCGGACAGCACCAGCATCAGAGCAACGAGCAGCGGCTTGCGGGGAAAACGTTGCAGCAGAACCGCGGACAACAGGCCACTGGCAGCGCCGATCCAGGCATAGAGCGTGACCGTGAGCCCGACGGCGGCCTGGTCTCGACCAAGATCGAGGGCGATCTGGGACAACAGCCCGACCGGCGCGAACTCGGTCGTGACCATCGTGAACGAAGCAACGCCGAGCACGATGATGGCGAGCCAGACGCGGAGCCCGGGACAGGAACCGTCAGTCGTCATGCGGGTGACCGGTGTGCACGGGCCGCCTGATCTCCCTGATGACGCGCCGATAGTCCTGACGGCGCGTTTCATCCATGAACGCAGCCTTGAGGCTGTTGTCGGCCAGGCTCAATTGTTCCTCGGCAGTCAGGCCCAACGCCGCTGCCGCGCGGACGAAGTTCTCGTTGACGTGACCTCCGAAATACGCCGGGTCGTCGGAGTTGACCGTGACGCAGAGGCCGGCGTGGAGCAGCCGGCGCAGATTGTGACGTTGGAGATCGGGGAAGATCCGCAGCGCCACATTCGACAGCGGGCATACCGTGAGCGGCGTCCCCTCGTCGGCAAGGCGCCGCATCAGTGCCGGATCGGCCTCGCATTGAACGCCGTGATCGATGCGGTCGACGCCCAGCCTGTCGATCGCTTCGGTCACATAATCCGGCGGCCCTTCCTCACCGGCATGCGCGGTCGTCTTCCAGCCGAGCGCGCGGGCGCGGGCGAAGACCTCGTCGAAGGGCCCGGGCGGGTAGCCTTTTTCCGGTCCACCGAGTCCGAGGGCCAGCACGCCGTCGCGCCAGCGGCGCGCCGCCTCGATCGCGGCGAAAGCCTCTTCAACAGGCTTATGCCGGCGAACGCACAGGATCATGCCTCCGGTGATATCGCGTCGCGCGTCTGCATAAGCGGCGCTGATGCCGTCCATGACAGCATCGAACGGCACGCCGCGCTCGGTATGGTCGGCCGGGGTGACGTAGATTTCCGCATGAACGACATTGTCTTCCCGCGCGCGGGTCAGGTACGCGCGCGTCAGCTCATAGAAGTCGCGCTCCGTCCGAAGCACGGTCAGGCCGGCCCAGTAGATTTCCAGAAATGACTGGAGATCGGAGAAGCGATACGCAGAGAGGACGTCGGTCATCGAGCGGTACGGAATCGCCACATCGTTCCGGCGGGCAAAATCGAGCAGCATGCCCGGCTCCAGCGTTCCCTCGACATGCACGTGAAGCTCGGCCTTCGGAACGGCCTTGATGTCAAACAACGGAACGGAATTCATTGAACGCGATCTCTGGCCTCGGGCGTGTTCCGCTTCAGAGCTTTTTCCCGCGCATCCAAACGCATGCGCGTGCCAAAGCTCATCTGCCGTACGAGCCCGACCTAGCAGCCTTTGTCGAAAGGTCGCCACGCATAAAATATGCGAGTGTTATCCGGCTGAGGCAGCCTCCCCGTGCATCAGGCAATGGTGGTGACCAGCCGTGCGGGGGCACCGTCGGCGAGCATGAGGCGCTCCCACAGCATGCGCCCCGGAAGGATCACGAGGTCCGCATCAGAGTTCGGACCCGTATTGACCTCGAGCGAGCTGAGCTGCCTGTCATACCAGCCGAGATCATTGAGCGCGGTGTCAGCCGCGAGGATTTCCGGAGAGGCATAGACACGTAGCGATTTGCCCAGGAATTCGGACAAGCCGGTTCGCCATTCGGCCTGCCTGGGCGCCGATGCGGCAAGCAGCCGATGCGTCAGGTCGCAAACCAGATGGACCTTGCGCGTCGAGGATTCGACGAGACGCTTCAGGGCGGCATCCTGGGCCGGCTCGAACGGACCCATGAGCAATCGGCGCGCCGAGATCCACTGGCTTTCGGACAGATCGAGAATGCCGCGCTCCCAGCGCGACACGGTCGCCTGATCCACACCCATCAATTCAGCGAGGTGGCTTTGCTTCATCTGACGAAGCAATCGCATTCTTCGCAACCCGCGGCCTTGATCACCCATCATTCACCCGACTTTGTTCTGCAACTCTTGGCGCGGGTCAGCGAGGACATGCTCCGCGGACACCGCTACCAGGAACGGCTGCGGCGTACACTCCGCAGCCGCTCGCCTGGCGCTGGTCGAACCACAGGCATGTCACGGCCCCGGTCACGGCAGTCTTTCTTTTTTTGCATAGGGTGGTTGGCGAAACCGCACACCGCCATCACGATGAAGATTCCTGTCCGGTCCGGCCGCGCAATGCGGTGGCCGCAACCATTCCGCAAGCACGCCGTCGTCCCTGCGAAAGCAGGGACCCATACGCCGCGGCCGGGGTTGGGAACAGGACTCGTCGTTCTGGCATCGCTCAACAATGACCATCGGTGGTTATGGGTCCCTGCTTTCGCAGGGACGACACTGAGTGCGTTACGCGAGTCGCTGATTTGCCCGTCGCAGGCAGCGCGAGAGGAATTGAATTGCGTCGGGGAAACTCGACTGCGTGACACGCATGCGCGAGCCTGTAGCCCGGATGGAGCGCAGCGAAATCCGGGGTTCTCGCCTTTGGCAGGACCGGTCCCGGATTTCGCTGCGCTCCATCCGGGCTACGCTTGGCCAAAAGATTCCGGAATCGGCTGTCGGGGCGCGCGCCGTCCGCTCGTCCTCGGGACGCAAGGACATGGAGAGAGAAACGATGACGCCCATCATTACCGCCTTCGAACGGTCGCCCGATGGCGGCAAGGGACTGGCGCGCGATACCCGCGTTCGCTGGGCGCTCGAGGAAGTCGGCCAGCCCTACGAGGTTCGCCTGGTTTCGTTCCAGGCGATGAAGGAGCCCGCGCATCTGGCGCTGCATCCCTTCGGCCAGATTCCGACCTATGAGGAAGGTGATCTCGCGCTGTTCGAGACAGGCTCGATCGTGCTGCGTATCGCCGAACGTCATGCCGGCCTGCTGCCGGGCGATGCCAATGCCCGCGCCCGCGCAATCACCTGGATGTTTGCCGCGGTCAACACGGTGGAACCGCCGATCCTCGAACTCATGACCGCCAGGATTCTGGAGAGCGACAAGCCCTGGACCAAAGAGCGCCTGCCTCTGGTCATGGATCGCATCCGCGAGCGGCTGAAACAACTCTCCCCCCGCCTCGGCGACGCCGACTGGCTCGACGGCGCATTCAGTGCGGGCGACCTGATGATGGTGTCGGTGCTGCTCAGGCTGAGAGCATCGGGCATTCTCGACGAATATCCGAGTCTGTCCGCCTATGTCGCCCGCGGCGAAGCCCGGCCGGCTTACCGCCGGGCTTTCGAGGCTCAGCTGGCGGTCAACACGAGTAAACCACCGACCGGCTGACGTTGGCGACATCAGGGACAGGCCCTCGCGCAGATCGCAAAGCCGCCGGACATCGCTGCGCCTGTTCGGGCCAGGTTTGCTAGTCGAACGGATCGTGTTCTGGCAGCGGTTCGGTCAGCTCGAATCCTGGATGAAGCTGCGAAATAATCTCCAGTGCGGTGCGGCCGGGTCCGATCCCCGCAGGGTGCACGCCCGACGCATCGAAATACTGGTTGCTCAGCACCGCGACACCGCATTGCAATTCCGGCACGACGATCACGATCGCTTCGAATCCGCCCCTGCTCGTCGCGCCGTTCTTTGTGAAAACGGTATGGCCCTGGGTGTCCGTGGTGATCTGCCAGGCGAGGCCCATGGTGACGCTGGTCTTCTCCCCGCAAACGGGGAATGTCCCCTGGTTCTGCTGCGTGAGCGCGATTTGCGACCCGAGCGGCCCGTTCGGGGCCGCGATCTGCGCCGCGAGAAACCTGATCATATCGTCGCCGGTGGTTTTCAGATCAAAGGCTGTGCCGCCGGTCGGCGTGTTGCGGTCGAAAACGATCTGGTATGGCGGCTCAGAACTCTTGCTCCAATGCCCGATACATCCCTGCGCGATCTTCCATGACGAATTGACGACGGCTCCCGTTTGCTTCATGCCGAGCGGACCGGTGACGTATTCGGCCAGGATCTCGTTGTAGTTATGGCCCTTGTCTTTCGCAAACATCTGCGTGACCGCAAAGCCCAGGGTCACGAAGCCGATGTTGGAATACTGCCAGCAGCCCTGCGGCGGCGTATCATATTGATTCCACCAGTTGATGAGTTCACTGGAGGGCGGCTCGTCCGCAAACAGCTGCTCGCTGTAGCCGGTCAAGCCGTCCCCCGGCTGCTCCGGCATGCCGGAGGTATGGGTGGCGAATTGCACGAGCTGGATGGCGTCCAACACCGGCGTTCCCACCGCGTTCGCGCTGAAGAGGTTCAGATAAGGGCCGATGGTGTCGTCAAGAGAAGGCCCACCCGCCTTGACCGCCACCGCCAGCAATGTGCTGGTGAACACCTTGGTCACCGATCCGATCTCGAACACCGTGTCGGTCGTGACACTGAATGGCGCGGGCGAAGAGCCGGCCACGCCTGACAGTCCCTTGGGATAGACGTAGCCCTTGGTGCCGAACGACTTTTCGTCATAGACCGCGATGCAGCAGCCAGGGGCATTGCTGATGCCCAGATATTTTTTGGCCGCCTGCTGAATGATCTGTGCCGGACTTGTCGTCGCGTCGATCATCTGGTCGCTCATTTCGCCCTCCTGCCGATGAAGATGCACGATGTTCACCTTTGGTTGCATCATCTCATACAACTCCGTTCAGCGCGAGTGAAATCGCCGTGACTGTTTGTTTCAAGTTGGGGCGGTGGAACGTTCGTGCGGAAAGCAGCGTCATCAGGCACGGGCTTGCGCCGGCGTCACGGCAGTCGCGAAAAGTCTGGCTGAAATCGCAGGGCGGGTTAGCGACACGCAACCCGCCACCTCGCGCGTGGCTTCAAGATGTGATGGATCACGCTTCGCCAGTCCAGCTGCGCGCTCGGGTGGATTATGCTTGCTGCCAGAGCATCGGAAATGACATGGTCGATTTCACACCGCTGATGCAGGCGGAGCGCAGGACTTATTCGTGAGCACCAATCAGGCGATCAAACTTGCGGTGATCGGACGCGGCCTGATCGGGTCGGCGGCTGCGCGGCATCTGAGCAAGATGGGCCACGATGTTGCGCTGATCGGGCCCGATGAGCCGGCGGATTTTTCGCGCCATGGCGGCGTGTTCGGCAGCCACTATGACGAGGGCCGCATCACGCGGAGTTACGATCCGGGGCCGTTCTGGCGGCAAGCGAACCGCGCTGCGATTTCGCGCTACGGCGAGATTTCAGCGGAGAGCGGCGTGGAGTTCTATAGGGAAGCCGGTGCGCTTCACATTGGCCACAGCGAAACCACCGATGTTGCTTCGATCGGCAGGATCTGTGCCGAAGACGGGATCCGGTGTGAAGCCTATCATGATGCGGAGCTCGCGGAACGCTTTCCGTTTCTGAAATCGACAGCGGGAATGCAGGGTTACTTCGAGCCGCGCAACGCCGGATACATCAGCCCGCGTCGCCTGGTCCGCGCGCAGACGATCGCGGCGGAGCGCGCCGGCGCCCGGATCATCGACGAACCCGCGCTGGGGATTTCGGAAAGCGGCTCCGGCGTCACGATCCGGACGCGATCGGGCAGCGTCGAGGCCGAGCGCGTTCTGGTTGCGGCGGGCGGGCACACCCAATCGCTGCTCGGCCGCTCGCTGGGCTTCACGGTCTATGGGCGGACCGCGGCGCTGTTCCGACTTGGTGCGGCGGAGGTTCAACGCCTGGCCGGAATGCCGTCGATGCGTTGTCTCGGGCCCAAGGGCGACAATCCCTACATCCTGCCGCCGATCCCCTATCCGGACGGCCAGACCTGGCTGAAGCTCGGCGGCGATCCGGTCGATCTTCCGCTCGACAGCGAGGCCGATATCAAGGACTGGTTCCGCTCGGGCGGATCGATTGAAGTCGCCGATCGGCTTCAAGGACAGATCCTTGACCGCATTCGCGACCTCGCTTTCGAGGAACGTCGCGTCATGCCGTGCATGACCACCTTCGGCGACAGCGGACTGCCCTGCATCGGACCGCTTTCGGAGCGCGTCACGGTCGCCTTCTGCTGCTACGGCAAGAGCGCAAAATGTTCGGACGAACTCGGCCGGCTCGGCGGCATGGCGCTGCTCGGCGAGGTCCGAGCAGAGCTCGCGCCATGACGGAGTTTTGTGCGGCGTTTGCGTCCGAAAGTTCCTAGGCACGCAGGACGGGTTCGCCGGCGGGTAGCCCGCATGAGCGCAGCGATATGCGGGACGCCACGACACGCCCGGATATCGCTTCGCTCATCCGGGCTACGCTTGCTGAACCCGTCGGAGTGCCAACGCGGACGTAACGCCCCCTCACGATCATCACGCGAAGACGTGATGGATTACGCTTTGTTCATCCGGCCTGTCGGTGATGGCCCGCATCGCGCGACACAACGGCGAGGATCGCATTGCTCACGCAGCGTTGAGCCGGCGTGAGTGATGATTGCATTTAAGTCCGCCGTTGCTGCGCACAAATATCTGACGAGGCCAGACTCCTTGGCCCCATAAACAAAACGGAGAAACTCCATGACGAACGTCAAACTCCTGTCGGCTTCCTTGATCGCGGTTGCCATGATCGCGTCGCCGGCAATGGCGCGTGAGACCCACGCCGTGTCCCGCCACGCCGCGGAGGCGAGCGCCGCCGCGCCCACCGAGCCCGTCTATGTCGACGGTCGCGCCTGCATTCCGGCGCCGCGCGTCGGCTCATTCGCCACTGCGCCCTGGACCGGCAACAACGTCCCCTGCGAGCCCGGTCCATATTGATCGCTCCGCGCGCATCGATCGGTCGGGCTGCCCCCTCGCCGCTTGACCGGCGCGATGCGCCATCGCGACATCCAGCGAAACAGGGAGTAGCCCGCATGAGCGCAGCGATATGCGGGATACCGCGCGACTAGCGGATAGCAATGCCCCGGATATCGCTTCGCTCATCCGGGCTACGCTTGCTCGATCGTTCTCATTGCGCCCAATGAGTTGATTTGTCGCTGCAGAACGTTTCTTCGTCTTGACTCCCGCCGCGCGTCAGTCGCGCGATGCGGACAGTCCGGCGAGAAGCGGCGCGTACGCGGCGAGCCTGCGGGATACGAACTCGGTGAAGAGCCGCACGCGCTTCGTCTTGCGTGTCTCCCCCTGTGTGAGAAGCCAGAGCGTCCCGTACATGTGCAGGTCGGTGCCCGGCACCCTCATCAGCAGGGGGTCGGCATCTCCGACGAAGCACGGCAGCGTCGTCATCCCGAGCCCCTGCCGCACCGCGACGATCTGCGCCTCGGCATCTGTGGCCCTGAACGGAAACTCGGCGGCGCGAACCTCGCCCTCGTGGGCCCAGTCCGGGATTCCGTGAATGCTGATGACGATCCACCTGACGGGATCAGGCGCGCCCGCACGCCACGCGGCCAGTCGATCGCGGGATATGTAGATGCCTCCGAACAGCTCCGGTCCCTTCAGGCCGTGAAGATTGAGCGGCAGGGTTTTGCGGTCGTAGACGACACGGATCGCGACGTCGGCCTCCCGGTTGGTGAGATTTGCCAGCTCGCCGGACGACAAGATTTCCATCTCGATGTCCGGATGCAGACGCGCGAAATCGGCGAAGTCCGGCATGAGCAGGTGTGTCGCGAGGGGCGGTGCCAGGGTCACCCGCAGACGCCCGCGCACGCCCTGGTCGCGGCCGAAAACGCGCGTCTCCAGCTGGTGCGACGACGCTTCCATCTGTTCCGCGAGCTCGAGGACCTCCTCCCCCGCAGCCGTCAGGCGGTAGCCCGAAGGCGGCTTCTCGAACATCTGCGCTCCGAGCCGTTCCTCCAGCTGGGCGACGCGTCGCAGCACGGTCGAGTGGTTCACCCCGAGGCGCTCGGCGGCAGCCCGCACCGAGCCTCCGCGCGCGACGGCAAGAAAGTAGCGAACGTCATCCCAGTCGATCATGGTGCAATCCGGCACCGCTGGGGTGCGCCTTCCAAAGCCCGTGTCCAATACGTCGGACAGCATCTCGTGTGTGGGTAGCACGGGCGATCATCATAGCCCAAGCCGAATAGCCATGCGGACAAGCGCAGCCCAATTCCGAACGGCGGACACTGATCGTCGCGGCTGACGTCAGTCGTCCAGCCGGATCGATTTCGCACCACCGATGTGCACGCTTCCGCACTCAACGCCTGACGCCGGCGGAGCTACGTCGAGGTTCTCGGGGGCCATCTCGCAAATGGGACCAGAGACGCTGTCCGACACGACGAAAGGAGAAGTCATGGGAAAGCTTGAGGGTAAGGTTGCAGTCGTCACGGGTGGATCGAGCGGCATGGCGCTGGCGAGCGCCCGGCGGTTCGTTGAAGAAGGCGCCTATGTTTTCATCACCGGCCGAAGGCAGGAGGTGCTCGACGAGGCCGTCAAGCTGATCGGCCGGAACGTAACCGGCGTGCGCGGCGACGCGGCCAATCTCGACGACCTCGACCGCCTGTTCGATACGGTCAAGCGGGAAAAGGGCAAGATCGATGTCCTGTACGCAAGCGCCGGTATCGGCGAAGCCATCCCGCTCGGCGAGATTACCGAGCGGCATTTCGATGCGACCTTCGGCCTGAATACGCGCGGCACGCTGTTTACGGTTCAGAAGGCGTTGCCGCTGTTCAGCGATGGCGGCTCGATCTTCATGACCGGGTCGGTTGCGTCGGTGAAAGGCTTTCCCGGTTACGGCGTATATGCGGCGAGCAAGGCGGCGTTGCGCTCATTCGCACGCACGTGGCTCAACGAACTGAAGGGCAGGAATATCCGGGTCAACGTGCTGAGCCCGGGGCCGATCGCCACTCCGATGCAGGACCAGGTTCTCACCGAGGAGGCGAAGCGGATGTTCGAATCCCTGATCCCGCGCGGAAAGATGGGTCGTCCCGAGGAAATTGCGGCGGCCGCGCTGTTTCTTGCTTCCGACGATTCGAGCTTCGTGAACGGGGTGGAGTTGTCTGTCGACGGCGGCTTCTCGGCGATCTGAGAAGGCCGGGGAATAATATCAACACGGATCGGAGAAGTATCATGAGCTATGCGATTGTAGGATTCGGTAAGGTGGGCCAGGCCCTCGCCCACGCCTTCGCCCGTAAAAACATCGAGGTGACCGTCGCGAGCCGCCGGCCGCCCGAGGCGTTGACGCCGCAGGCTCGGGCGATTGGACCCGCGGTCGTCGCCAAGTCGCTGCGGGAAGCACTCGAGGCCGACACAATCATCCTGGCGGTCCCGTTCGGGGAGCATCGCGAGGTTGCGAAGGCCCTGCCGAGCTGGAAAGGCAAGACGGTGATCGACGCGATGAACGCGTTTCCAGTCCCTGAAGAGCTGGACGGCCTCCCGTCCTCCGCCTTCGTCGCGAAGGCGTTCACCGGCGCCAAGCTCGTCAAAGGGTTCAATCACCTGGTTGCGGCCAAGCTGGCTGCCGATCCGATCGTCGAGGGCGGCCACCGGGTGGTCTTTCTGTCTGGTGACGACGAGGACGCGACCGCCCCCGTGGCAGCCCTGGCGAAGCAACTCGGGTTCGCACCCGTCAAGCTGGGAAAGCTCAACGAGGGTGGCGCGCTGGTGCACGCACGCGGCCGCACTTGGGGCCCGCTCATCTTCCAGGATTTGTTCAAGAAGGAACCGTAACGGATTTGCGACCCGTAGCCCGCATGAGCGGAGCGACATGCGGGACAAGATGCGGAGCGCCGATCGGAAAACCCCGGATGTCGCTGCGCTCATCCGGGCTACGCTTGCTATCTTGCCGATCCGCCCTCGCGTAAGTCTCGCGAGAGCGGTGTTCGCAAACGACGATCTCGATCAAGATGCCTCGATCGGCTCGGACATGGCTATCCGGTTCTTCACGCTGGGACGCTCCTGCATCCGTGCATACCATGCCAAAAGAGCCTCGCACTCCACCGGCACCGGCACCTTCACCAGCCCCGCGAAGATCAAGCCGCCTATGAGGGTGATATCGGCCATCGTGAATGCGTCGCCAGCAACGAACGGCTGTCCTTTCAGAATGCCGTCAAAGTAGTGCATCCCCCTGAGGGCCTTGTCGCGCTGGCGGAATCCCCATTCGGGGTTCTGATAGATCTCGACATGAGGCCCAAGACCCGGCGTGGCGTGGTGGAAATAGACGCTGATGGCATCGAGCAGTTCCAGTTCGGCGCGCTTGCTCATCATGTGGATCACGCCCTTTTCGCGCGGCGTCCTGCCGGTCAGCGTCGGCGCGCCATCGAGCGCGTCAAGGTACTCGGTGATGGCCGTGCACTCACCAATGAAGGTCCCGTCGTCGAGTTCGAGCACCGGCAGGGTGCCGGAGTAGTTCTTGGCGATGAATTCGGGCTTCTTGTGCTCGCCCTTGTAGAGATCGACCAATACGAACTCCACTTGCGACCGCAGGTTCTTCTCGGCCAGGGCGATGCGAACGCGGGCCGGATATGGGCCAGTCGGCCAATCGTAAATCTTCATCATGACTCCTGTCTACCTGTCACTTGGTAGGCTCAAGCTAGCCTTCAAATCCGGCTGGTCAACGCCTATCTGTCACTTGGTAGATAACGAAGCAGTGAGGCGACGAAGTGAGTTCAAGCTCTCGGGAGGCCATCCTGGCGGCAGCAAAGCGGACCGCGCAGGCGCGCGGCTATGGCGGCTTGAATTTCCGCGATCTCGCGGACGAAGTCGGGATCAAGGCCGCCAGCATCTATCACCATTTCCCGAGCAAGGCCGATCTCGGCGTCGCCGTCGCGCGGCGCTACTGGGAGGACACCGCCGTCCAACTCGAGTCGATGCTGGCAGAAACGGCCGATCCTGTCCGCTGCCTGCGTCGATATCCCGACGTGTTTCGCAAAGCGCTCGAGAGCAACAATCGCATGTGCCTCTGCAGCTTCATGTCCGCGGAAGTCGACCACCTGCCGGACGCAGTGAAGAAGGAGGTCCAGACCTTTGCCGACGTCAACGTGGCATGGCTGAGCAAGCTGTTGGTGGCTGCGGGCCTGGTCAGTTCGAGAAAGAGTGAACAGCGGGCCCGCGCCATCTTCGCCGCCGTCGCCGGCGCGCAGCTCGTCGCCAGAAGCCGCTTCGATATTTCGCTCTACGACTCGATGATCGACAGCTATCGCGCCGCGGGTCTTCTGCCGGCATAGATGGCCCGAATGTCAGATCGAGATGAGGCGGCGACGCCCTGCTCCCACTCGATCGTTCCAAGCCATGGCAGCGAGTAGCCCGCATGAGCGAAGCGATATGCGGGACACCACGCGACACGCTGACAGGAAGTGCCCCGGATATCGCGGAGCCCGTCATCGGGCGCGCGTTCGCGCGACCCGTTGGCTCATCCGGGCTACGCTCACTGGTGCACGCACGCGGCCGCGTTTGGGGCCGGCTCATCTTCCAGGATTTGTTAAAGAAGGAGCGTGATCGGCGCACGGGCGCCGTTCGAACAGCGGGGAGACACCCTGGCCGCGCCGGATGAACAGCGCGCAGTTCGGTTCAACGGTTTCAAACAGCGTCAGATATGACACCACGTTCTCGCGACGACAATCGTCCGAGCTTTACTGTTGGTTTCACCCTCTTCGATCAGAGGGCGCAGGGAAGACCGGGTGCCGATCGCACCCATGGGCCCCGAGCAATGGGTAGAGAGCTCGGGGGTAGGACCACAGGTGTAACCGGAAACATCCGGCCTTCCCTGCGCGATGGTTGTGCGGCTTACTTCGTGCTCTCCCCGGCGAGACTTGGCTTTGTTGTCACCGCCCTCGCACGCGCATCGCGCAAGCGAGAAGACACCTACCACTAGGGCGTCAGGACCACACGACTTCACCGTCCGCCTCATGCGCACTCGTCAGTCGCGCACTCAGCGTCCACCGCATCCCACACCACGTTCGTGACGACCGCGATCCGCCCCTCATGTCGGGTGGGATGCGCATATTGAACATCCGAGTTGGGTCAAACGCCAAGCGGAATATTTTCTTATCGCGGGATTGACAGGTTTTGCTGAGTTGCCCGTCGGGGTGATTTGTCGCAGGCGGTGGAGCGGGATTTGATTGCGTTCGAGGCAATCAATCGTGTCGCGCGCACGAGCGACTTGCCCACCACGCGAAACCAGCAGACAGGCCAGTGGTGACGGAGTCTGACCGCACGGCGCATGATCTCCTAGCGTTGCGGGCAGAGCGAGGTGCAGACTGAGTATTCCCCGTCAGCCCCTTCTTAGAGCTAGACCCTACCAGACACGTCGATGACGATAACCGCCAGACGCTGGCGCATATCTGGCGGCATGAGACGGATTAGCATTTGCTCCATCTCAGCAGGAGATTGCGGACAGTTCATGCTGTTCGGAGGCAAAGGTATCGTATGAGGCTTTCTCGTGTCGCCAAACCAGAACACACAATAAACGCCGAAACCCTTGGCTTCAGGATCATGCGCGTAGAATCGCTCAAGCTGTCCCTGAAGGCCGGTCCACACCCCGGCATGATAGTCGCGCTTCAGCTCGCAAAGCACCTTACGCGATGGCATTGCCACCGAAATGTCCGCCCGTTTGTCGGCCACCATATGGCCCTCCGGCTCAACCGCAATACCCAGCGGAGTCAAGGATGGCCGCAGGAGTGTCACAACATCGTCGCGACAGGCCTCCTCCGGGCGTGGCTCGGTCGGGCGAGCATAGGCGTCAAGATTCCAGAACTGCTTGAAGATATCTGTGTTCGTATGCGCAATGCGATGCTTCAGGTCGACGAGATGGGCGACCAGTAATACATGAAGGTCGGCCACCGTCGCTGGAGGGCCATTGTCCAAAGCCGCAATGGTTTGAGACCAATCAGGACGGTCATATTCCGCGTCTCTGCGCCGTTGCTGCTGGTTCGCAAGAGCGTGAAGGATATACGGCTGGTACGACATGAGCAGGCTGTCGCCCTTCAACCGTCCGAGCGCCTCGGTCGCAGCTTGGCTTGGCGATGCAGAAATCGTGTTGATAAGCGTACGGATCCAATCGGCAGCGTCCCAGGCATTCGTGTCGCTACTCCAACCACTGGGCGGATGCGACGTATCGGGGAACAGGCTTCCGGCCAACCGGATCATGAATTCCATCATCGGCACTGGCAAGGGTTGCGCAGGCTGCGCCCGACGCGCGAAGCCAGCTTTGTCACGAAGGTCGAACACGAAAGCGTTGCGAACCGCGGACCGCCGCCGAACATCGTCTTCAAACGCCGCCGGCGAGAGCATGTAAGCGGTAGCCAGCCAGATATCGCGCTGCCGTTCCTCAACAACACTATCCATCAGCAAAGTGCGCGCCAGTGCCAGCAGGCTATGATGCATCGCCGGCAGCTTCACGGCTGCGCCCAGCATCTCGTCGAGGCGAAATAGCGATGCGTTTGGATAGTCCCGAAGTAAACCTAGCACGATATCGGCCCGGTAGGATTCAAAGGCCGGATCGGTCAGAAGTTCGGTGAGCCCGTCTACGAATTGATCATTTTTTGACAGCCGAAGCCGGGTGATCGCCAGATACGCGTCGCGCACTAATTCGGGGCGACGCTCTATCAACTCCTTGCGCCATGGGTGAACCACCGAACGCTCGTTTCCGTCCTGCGGCGCGTAGACCCGATTGACAATATCAAAGACCAGCATGCCCTTGAGAAAATCATCGGATAGACCGGAAAGCCCTTTCCCGGCCGCCATGCGCTCGTTCAAACCCGCCGCAAGTGCGTACCACCAGTCATAATGCTGGCGCTCGGCCGCCAAAGTCATCACATCTGCGAAAGTCGGCACATCATCGCGCGATAGCGATGCAGCGAGCCCTTCGAGTGCGGCATCGGTTCGCCCTTCACTGATCCATGCCGCCACGCGTGCGCGAGGCGACGCCGCCCGGTCCGCGTCGTCGTAGAAGGCGAAATAAAGCCGCGTGAGATGGAGCAGCCATCCAATGTGGAGGCCACTCCGAATTTGCTCGATGTCGCGGTCGAAATCCTGCCGCTGCTTCTCCCGGGTCTCTACGACATCGTCGTCTTCTCGGCCCCCACGCCCCTCGAAATACCTGTCCGGGAGGTTAGAGACCGTTGCCCGAGCGCTGACGGCCGCCAGAGTCGCATCGGTTTCGGGCAAGGCGAAAAGCCGGTCAAACACCCGGCTCGCCTGCGGCTCTGCGGCCTGATAACAGAGGCTGAATGCGATCTCACAGAGAAACACGCGTCGGTCGCTTCCCGGCGCTGCAGCAAGCAACTCCACCAACGCGATGTCGAGCAATCCGTCGGCGTTCAGTTCGAACAACAACGCCTCACGAAAGCGATGCCAGGCAAGCCACTGGTTCGCATCCAGCGGCACGGTCCGAAAGAAATACTGCGTCAGCTCAGTGAGCCGTTCAGGTGTATCGCGCATCGCCGCGCGCATATCCCGCCCGCGGCTTTCATAGTTTCCACCTTTGAAAGCAGCGCGCTTACGAAGCCAGCTGATGGCGCGCGCAGGATCAATTGGCCCCGGTGCGTGCCAAGCGCGGACAAGTATCCGCGCGTAGAACGACCTAGCTTCCCAGTTCCGTTGGTCGAAACCCCCGGCGTTCTCGTCCGGGACAGCTATTCCATCAAGCACTGCTGGGAGATCGGCGAGCGGGATATCGTCGGCAAGGCTCCAGAACATGCCTGTGCTGGCGGTTTCTTCACCCGCCTGGGCGTCGTTGAGAAGCGCGACGACCTCTGCCGCCCCGAAGGGACGGCCATAGAGGGCGCTAATGATCTCCGCTCGTAGGCGTACGTCATTGCAGGTCTTGCCAAGCTGGCCATTAAAGACCTGCTTGATGGCCGCTTCGCCGTCCGCGCCGTAGCGCAGCAGCGCAACAAGCGCCTGCAGGCGCTCCGCGAAGGAGGAGGCCTGCCGCGCGAGCACCGCCGCAAGGTCCGGAAGCATTGCCGGGATCGGTGGACCAAGGGCCAGTGCGTCGGCAACCACAGAACGAACGCCGAAGCCCGATTCCGGATTGTTCAGAATGGCGCGGAACTCCGCAACCATATCTGCACGAGCTAAACCACCGATGGTTTTTGACTCCCAGTTGCCCGATCGGAACCACGGATTTTCTCTGGAAAGCTGATCCAGCGCCCGTATGAGACAAGAGCAGGATGACGGCGTCAGCGAAGCCGCATCGCCATAGGTCAAGACACCATAGGGATCCGCCTCGATGAGTTCGTCCGCCCGCTCTGGCAGGTGAATGGCAAGCCAGGCATGAAGGCCGCGCAATTCAGGCGCCGGGTGCCCGTCGACACCAATTAACGCGACGACGCGGCCAAACGGCAAACCCGCGCGGACCCGCGCCGCCAGAAATTCAGCCGCAAGATACTCCGCCGTGGTGCGATGCGAATAATCGACTGTCTCAGACTCCTGTCCCGCATCGAAAACCCGGCGCCCCAGCGTAGCCTGCACCTTCTCCGGCGAAAAGAAGGTGACAGAACGATACCCAGGGATGTCCTCGGTACCCTCCTGATCTGTGAGGCTGATGGCATCAATATCGCTGATGAGTCGAGCGGCACATACCGCCCCCGCGATGGGCCGCAACTCAGCGGCAGAATAGGAGCCGCTGCCCGATCGCGCGCGCTCTTGGTCGAACTCCTGTAGCCAGAGTTTGGTCGAAATTTCAAAGAGTTCTTTGCGCGTCGCCGGCCAGTCGCCAGCCTGCACGGCGCGCCACAGCATGATGAGGTTCTGCGGGTTCTCGAGGAAATCACTCAGGCCGTGATCAATTGCTTCGGTGAGGAACGCATCCGCGACCGTTTGCCCCGCGCCCTGTACAGCGAGAACCGCCAACTGCTCCGCGCGCGAGAGGCTCTGAAGCAGAAGAACGGGCGTCTCGCCGTGCTGCTCAAAATAGGGTTGCAGCGCTGCGAGGTCGCTTTCTCCGAGCCAGTCGGCCACTCGGCAGGAAATTCGCACCTTCGCGGGATTGACCTCGAAGAGTTTAGTCACGAGAGCGTCGACAGTGTCCCGATCGCCGCGGCCGGCTCTCTTTTCGTCTAGGCCGTCAATAAACAACACCTGCCCGACCAGCAAAGACGCCGGCGTTGTAAGAAAAGCCCTGGCCTTTATGAATCGACCGCCCTCGGCCGCTGCGGCCTCCTTGAAGACATGCGTCTTGCCCGCACCCGGATCGCCCAGCAGAACGAGGTTGCGCGCCGTCCCGAAATTATGGAATGGGCGTGGAGCTCCGTCTTGAGGCCGGTCCGGTCCAACGTTGGTCTGGCAAACGGTGCGGGTCATTTACCTCGATTCGGCTAACGGACTGACAGCTACCTCTCGAAGGCTGAAAGTCCTCACGTAATATGCAAGGGCGATGGTGCGCCCCCTCACTCCCACTCGATTGTTTAATTCCATCATAAGCTACTGAAAAACATACGAGAATCCTCCCGGGCGGCGATCAAAAGCCGACGCACGGGCCGTCAAAAACTTACGCTTTTGATTTCAAAGGAAAAATCGCCGAAAAAATATTTTCCCGACTTCGCCAGCTATCGACGTCAATCGCTCGATTCCGACATCCGTGGCGTTCGTCAGTATCCCCAACTCGCCACAAAAAGTACCGTCGCGGAGCATATCATGCATCGTGGGTCGATGCCATTGCGGGTCGCCATGCGTGCTCGACTCATGGTGGCCGCGATCACCTCCTCCGCGCTTTCAGTATGTGCAATTCGGCGCTGAGATGCGAACCCAGGCGCGATACGCAAGCTCGGAGATGACGTCTATTCTCCGAGGACTTGTATCATCGTTCTCGCTACAGGGATGGCTCAAGAAGCCGCTCAAGGCGATCCCCGCCCTTCCGGATTTGCCCGTTTACAGCTTTGCGGGGACGGAAGTCGTCGAGATCGGTATCGATGCCGCGAGGCTCTATGCCTGATCCATCAAGCGGCCGGTCTCTACACGACTCTGCAATATTACGATAAGACCGGCCATGACCAAGAGCATGGCATGGCTGCAGGCGAACGCGCCCGGATTCAATCATCTCGCCAAAGACGAGCAGGCCGCGATTACTGACTTCGCGCTACTCTGGAGCCTCTTCGAGTCCCGCATCCTCAACACCCAGGGCAACGTCAAGGCGATCTGCGACGCGGTCGAGGCTTGGCAGAACGCGGGGATGCTCGACACTGACGCCTTCGATGTCGAGCTCGCCTATTTCCGGCAACGCTATTACGCCGATGGCGCCTTCACCTATCACTTCGACCATCTGCATTTCAGGAATCCCGATCGCGAGGCCCTGGTGCGAGCCGTGATCGACGGCAGCGACAACGACGCGTGCCGCCGCGTAGCGGCCGTCCTCATCATCGTCTTCCGCTACCGCAATAACCTCTTCCACGGGGTGAAGTGGCAGTACAAGCTGCAAGGCCAGCTCGACAATTTCAACACCGCGAACGATGTGCTCATGAAGGTGCTGGCACGGCACGGCGCACTCGCCGACGGATAAGAGCGCCGACGCACGCTCACGACGCCGGAGCTTTCCATATCCATCCCGCGTGAGGTAAACGATGCAAAAGATCGAAGAATTTGTCGATGAACGGCAGATGACGTGGTGCATCCACTGCACGCGGCCACTCGCGGGCCTCGAAACGAACGAGGATCATGTTCCGTCCAAGAGCCTTCTGGCAAAGCCACGTCCACATCACCTGCCGATCGTGACGATTTGCAGAGAGTGCAACACCGGCTTCTCGTTGGACGAACAGTACGCGGTAACATTCCTGAGCTGCGTCCTCGCCGGCTCCACGGACCCGGAGAAACAGCCGAACGCGAGCGCCGCACGTGCTCTCGCCGACAGCGCCGCGCTGCGCGCGCGGATCGAGTCTTCACGGACCGAGTATGCGACGCAAGGCGGGGACACGCGCATCGTCTGGAAACCGGATATGGACCGCATGGAGCGGGTGGTTCTGAAGAACGCGCGGGGGCACGCATATTTCGAGTATGGCGAGCCGATGCTCGAAGCCCCCACCCATGTGCGGCTCCTTCCGCTGGAAGGCATGACCGCGACCGAGCGTGACAACTTCGAGGGGCTGGGCCAGGTAGAAAGCCTCGCCCCGTGGCCCGAGGTTGGCAGCCGCATGATGACGCGCCTCGCCACGGGCGAGGATATGGCAGGCCAGTGGGTCGTCGTTCAGGAAGGTATCTACCGCTATTCGGTACAGCAGGCTGGCGGTCTGCGAGTGCGGTCAGTCCTCTCCGAATATCTAGCCACCGAAGTTCAATGGGAGCGCTAGCCTGATGACCCCGGCAGCCGACGTCCCGGATATCAACGCGATTGAGGCCAAGCTGGTAAAGCTTCAGGCCGCCTTATCCGGGGACTTGCCTCGCGAGCGCCGCCTGCGCCGATGGAGCGAGTTCATCCGCGAACGTGACGGGCACAGATGCGTGGACTGCCACTCGCGCCGACGCTTGTCCGCGCACCACATCTGCCGCAAGTCGTTTCTCGCCGAGCCGCAGTTCGAAACCGGCAACGGCATAACACTTTGCAGCGCTTGTCATCGAGAGGTGCATCGCGGCTTCAACGCCCGCCCGGACCTTTCATTGCCGGTAGACGCACAGGGAGGCGAGAAATTGGCCGCGATGGAGCGGCTCTACAGCATCCTCACGGATGACGCCGTCGAGCGAGGTCTCATGCGAGACGATTTCTATTTCCTCAGCGATGAGCTGCTTACGTCCTTCAAACGGATGCAGGGATACGATCCTGCGACCTACTTTCCCGGCTCACGTATCGAGCAGGCCTATCTGATGTTGGCTGAGGGCGAGCTCGGCATGCGTCGCGCCATGGCGGCGGCCAACGGCGTGCCGATGGCCAACCAGCCACTTCTTCCAGGTGGCCTGTATCTCGTTCGGCCGGAGAGCGCGGGGCAGCCGCGTGAGAGCATCATTGTTCAGACCTACGTGCCGCGTTCCAAGCCGTCGATCAAATAATTCAGCAGTTCTCGCTCGGAAGCGACAACCCGCCAAGGAATGCAGCTAGGACCTCGCGAAGCTTGGCGTCGTCGCGTGTTTCGCACTCCCAGACAACCAGCACCTGGTAGCCAAGGTCGCGCAGGGCTTGCTCGTGAATCGCGTCCCGCTCTTGGTTTCGCGCCAGCTTGTCAGACCAGTAGCCGGTGTTCGACCGCGGCTTCGACGCCAGTCGGCACTTCACGTGCGAGTGCCAGAAGCAACCGTGAACGAAGATCGCCCAGCGCCGCGCCTTGTTGGCGAGATCGGGCTTGCCTGGCAGGTCCGCAACATGGATGCGGAAGCGATGCCCGAGCGCGTGTACCGCGGACCTGGTTCTTACCTCCGGCTTCGTATCCTTCGACCGGACACGCCCCATCATCTCCGACCGCGTGAGCGGCGCCCGCAAGCGTCGCGGGGCAATCCTTCCGAGCTTTTTTCCAGGTCCAATCGACACTACCCGCTCCCGCATCGGAGCTCCGGGATTTCCGCTTCGCCGAAGACGCATGTCGAGACATCCGCTCGCAGCCGCCCGTCGGGCCGGAGGTTCGCATACACGATCCTGAGCGCGCTCCCACTGGGGAGGCCCGTAAGGTCGCCCTGCACCGACTTCCTCAATGCTAGCGACTGGTCGCCACCTGCGCCGTAGCGGCCTGTCAGGCGCACGTTCACTGCGTACAGATCGCCGTCCATCCCGGGATCAACCGATAGAAGCGTACCGCGCGCTGCTGGCTCGAGAAGCTCCGGCCATGGGTTCGCTTCGCACCATGACCAGAAGGTCGGGCAGATCGCCAGATAGGGGCACTGCCCGCACGCCACTCGTCCAGGACTTGCCAGAGTCGCGCTGTCGCGGCCCGTCGAGAGCGCCTGGTTCATCGCATCTAGCCCGGCAATAGCCGCGTCGGCCTCAGCCTCGCATGCCAGCCTGTCAACGCGTTGCTCTAGCACCTGGCCCGATGCCGCCACGATCCGCGCGGTAGCGGGCCAGCTGCCCATCTCGCTGATCAGAACGGAATAGAGCCGAAGCTGCCGCCAGTATCCATCGACAATGCTGGCGGCGTCCGCCCGAACCGGGTCCGGCAGCGACGACTTGTATTCGGTGACGGCGGTGCTGTCGAACTGATCCGGCCGGCCGGCAAGCCGTCCCGAACGGGCCGTGAGCAGGCGTTCGCTTCCGCCAGCGGGCGGCGAATCGCCCGGTGAAGCACGCCGCCGCACACCCGAACTGCGGCTGCCCTTCCCGACCGCCGAGGCAATCGCACGCTGGCGGACAAGATAGTAGCCTGGCCACCGCTCGGGATTGGCGAAGCGCGCATCCAAACGGTGACGCGATGCTTCAGCAAGGATCTCCGCGATGGCGCTATCCCAAAGACTCGCCGCTTCGCTGGAATCTGCGGGCGCCTCTGCCATGAGCCGGTGAAAGGCTGTGCCCAGCCATGCGCGCGGACTGTGAAGAACCCAGTTGTCCGCCTCACGGTTTGTGCTAAGTGCCGCCCGGAGAGAACAGAGGCGCATGTGCGACCAGAGCGTCGGGGTGGTCCGCGCAGCCGACGTCAGCACAATGGGACGCCCCGCGTCCATCTACGCGGGCCGTCGCAAAGCTTCGAAGACCGAGATGAAGCTCCATGCGGGATCGACCCGCAGGCCGCGGGCGCGTTCGGCATCATCCCAGGCCGCCGCAATCTCGGGGCCGGCCCCGGCACGATCCGTCAGCCAGAGCGGATGGGTCACGATGATCGCTTCCCGTCCGTTCGTCAGCCCGGGAAGGCCGCCGAAGGTCGTGCGGGTAAAACCCGGCCGGGCGGCCTCGAGCGTTGCCGCCGCGAGATCGGCAACCCGCGCCCACAAGGGCGATGCGAGCGATATCGCGCTGTTTCCGTCGAGCGCGAGATTGGCCATGTCCATCGCAAGCCGCCAGTCGAGAAGGTTGTGATAGGCGAGATTGCTGTAGCTTCGCAGACAGTCCGGACAGGACGTGTCGCAGGCGCCCGCATGCGCCTGGTCGACAAGCCGGTCGTGGAACTGCCAGTGCGAGTTCTGGACGATCATCTGAAGGAGCTGCTCGCTAATCGCCGGCTCGCCCAGGTGGGTCGCATAGCCGGCGCCGTTCTCGAGCGTGTCGCACAGGAATATCTGGCCGACGACCGATCCCAACGCGGGATCTTCCTGGCTCCTGATGCCCGCCTTCAGTTCATAGTCCTGAATGTCAAGGTAGACCGCGGCGGCGCGCCTCATCATGAAGGCCAGCGAATACAGCGCCGACCGTCCTGCCGGGGCGCGAGGATCCGCGGCCCGTCCGGGCCCGTAGTCGCGCACGCCGAGGAGCATCATGTCTGTCTCGCTGATCGCCGCGAGCGCGCACGTCACCACGGGACTCGCCGCGACCATGGGTGTACCGGGCCGCCGGCCGACCGATGCCGCATGCTTTTCTTCCGCTGCGTTGGCTGCGCCTACGTCGACCATGGCCCCGCGGGCCCACGATTCCTGCGACAGGTGGAAGAGACGGCCGGCATTGTCATTGATGACGTGAAGCCGGCCCTGGCCGGCGCCGATGTCGAAGTTGCGATGAACCCCGATGCCAAAGGGCGGGCGGCCGACCTTTGGCCGCGCGGCGCGCGGCACGAAGTCGAAAACGCCGTCATAGTCCCTGGCCTTGGTGTAATAGCTCACGAAGCCCTTCGGCTGCCGAAGGTCGATAACCTGATAGTCCCGATCGCCAGTCCCTGCCGGCACTCCACAGACCGGACAAGCAGGGCTGTTCGGATTTGCAGTCTCGACGTGCTGACAGTTGCCGCAGAGCCCAACGACGACCGGCGGACCCAAGGGATTCGGGTCTTGGACAGCAAGCGGGCCCTGTCGAATATAGTGGCCGACGCCGATCGCCGTGTGGATCGTCCGCTCCTTCACAGTCTCCGCACCGGGCGCAAACATGCTCACCGCCAGCTCGAGATCCCGGTCCACGGTTTGGCGGGGCGGCCAGTTCTGCGGCTGCTTGTGATAAAGCAGCCGCGCGCGCGTCGGGAAGCCGAACATCGGCAGAATGCCCTTATTGGCGAGCCGCTCGCTCAAGCCGTCCTGCACCAGGGCCTGATCGCGCGCGGCGCCAGTGACTTCTCCGACGAGGCTGTTCGTAATCCAGGCGACAGCATCTGTCCGGCTGGTCGCCGTGGCAGCCAGGCGCGTCTGCACGAGCAGCGCATCGCAGATGTCTTCGACGAGAGGCTGATTGCGGCCAATCCACTGCGAAACCACGCTCGCGACATCACCGGCCGCATAGCCCGCCGGCAGATTGTCCGGCGGCAGATTCCAGGCGGTGGCCGTTCCGAATTCGCCATGCACGCTGTCACCGGCGGTACCAGAAAATAAACCGAGCTCGGAAAACGCCCGGCGGAGCACCTCCTTGGCAAGGACGCGGCGGAGAATTTGCAGCCGGTTGGTGTCGACATATGGCGGTGGCGGCGGATCGGCAGTGATGCGCTCGGGCCGCTGGAAATAATAGTCGTCGTGGCTGCGGCCGCGGCAGAGCGTGAGCGCGAGAGACAGCGCCGCGCCGCGGCGGCCCGCGCGGCCGACCCGCTGCTGATAGTTGAAGCGCATCGGCGGCATGTTGGCCATCATCACAGCCAGCAAGGACCCGATGTCGACGCCCGCTTCCATCGTGGTGGTGACGCTCAGCAGATCGATGTTGTCGGTGAGAGCGACCTCGTCGCCGACAGGAATGTTCTGGAACAGGCGCTGGCGGTTGCGCGCGAGCACCTTGTCCGTCTGACCCGTCATCTCGGCGCAGTTGAGGCGGAAGATCGGGCCGGCATCGACCGCGAGCCAGCGGTAGTAATCGATCTCCTGCCCCGCATCGTCGATCCCGGCGACGCGCGATGGACCGAGCGGCGTGAGGCAGCCACTGCAGATGCCGCCACTGCGGTGGAGATGAACTCGCGAGCACCGGGTGCACTGAAAATACGTTGCCGTGGGGTCGGCGACAAACAGCCCGCCGAACAGAAGAATGCCCAAGTTGAACACGCCGGCGCGCGTCAGAAGCGCGGTGACATCCTGTACGAAGTCGGCCGGTGTGATCCCGTTGGCGTTCGCCACCGCTTCAAGATAGTCCCGAGCGTACTTTGGGAGCTGATTGTCGTCCCCCGTCGCACGGTGGGTATCGATCCGTCGCCGCTTGCCAAGCATCCTGATGCAGCTATCGGCAGCCTCCTGATACACGGGGGCCGCCGCCGCATAGCTCAGGCGGTCGGTGGTGACGCAACCTAGCTTCAGTGATTCAAGATCGCGCCGTCCGCCGGAGAAAAGGGACTCCGCAACCGCCTCGCGCGCGGCAGTCTGAATGCGCGTGCGATGGTCGTTCTCCTCGCCGCTCAGGCCCGCACGGTAAACCGGCGGCACTACGGCCCAGTCAAAGAGCCGCTGCCACTCACCGCGCTGATCGTCCAGGTTCGTCCACATCACGCTGCGGTCGACGCCGCCCGGATTCATGCCGGTCATTAGCAGGCGCCGGGCCGCATCCTCCTCGAGATCAGTGGCCTTCGAGAGCCCGGCCCGCGCATGCGCAAGAGTCCGGTCAGCGAGCTGCTGCATCGTCAGCCCGCCTATCGCCGACGGCATCGCGGCCATGGCGGGAATGCGCGAGGCGAGGATGGCGTTTGCCTCCCGCTGCCGGCCGATTGCAAACACGCTGGCAAGCGCGGCATCGTCCGGACTCAAGATGCCTCCCTGCACCTGGAGCTCGAACGCGATCGCCGCCCTGGTGCTGTCCTCCATGCCGCCGACGAGCGCCTGGCGAATGGCATCGAGCCAATGCGACTTCGCAACGCCGACCGCGAGTTTCGCCGCGTCCTGCCGGCTGTCAGAAAAGAGAACCAGCTTGCGACGCGGGTCCTCGACCGGACGTCCCGCCTGCACCTCCGGAGGCGCAATCTCCCGCAGGAGAGAATCCGAAAGCACCTGCGCGACCTTTTGAAAGCCTGTGCGCTGGGTGCGGATCGGCGCGGAGCTGGTCATTCGGCTCCAGTCGGCCTCGCAATGCGGACAAACCGACGGCCGTTCGTTGCGCGCGCTCGGAACAAGCGCGCGAGGAGGCACCGGGTTCTGGTGCAAGGCGGCGACGTGATAGATCCATCCCGTGGCATCGGCGCTGCGGCGCGCGATCTCGAGTTCGCCTGTGCGATGGTCGTACCGCGCCATTCTCCATTTTCGCTGGACCCCTTCCTGAGTCCATGTGTCCCGCTGCGGCTGGCGAAGCGTGCCGTCGGCGAGCTGCGCGGGCCAGTAGACAGCGTAGTTGTCGTAGGTCCTGTCGTTCGCTGAGTGGTCAGGCGCCTTTTCGATATTCGGATCGTCGGGCACCAGGGACCAGCTGTTCTGCCCGAGAGAGCGCCGGTAGCCGCCAAGGAATATGTCGCCGCACGGCTCGCAATAGAGCATTTCCAGCACGCGCGAACCGCATCCGCACGTCGTCGTCGGACGGTCGAACAAGCGGCCCACCGGTATGTTCGCCTCATTCCAATGCGCGCCGCTGCACGCAGGGTTGGTGCAGGCCCACACGCCCTGAACATTCCGGAAGAACAGATGGACACGCGTCGGCAGAAGGGGCGTGCCTGCAGCCGACTCGGCCGCAGACAGCGACATGATGAGGGCGGCTGCGGCGTTCGCAGCGCGGTCCCCCGGCTCACCGGGAAACAGCGATCCGGCCAGGGCCTCGATCGTTTGCGGAACGACCGTCGGGCTCGCATCGGTCCCGTCATTGCAGGCCGCCCGAATAGCCTCCGGAGCGCCCGCCTCGATCAGCGCCGCGCCGAGCTGCTGGCCCGCGGAAAGAGCCACATCTGGCGGGCTCAGCGATGCGGTGGCCGCAAAGGCCGCAACCGCATTCGCCACGTCAGCGTCGGACGCCGATACGATGCTGCTCCCAAGCTGTTCGATGGGCCCAGCTAGCGCCGAGAGGCGGTGCGCGGACCCTGGAGCAAGGGCTTCAGCGCCGCCGCGAATGAGCGTGAAGGGCCGCGCGCGCCCGAAGAACTGGCGCAGATAGTCCTGGGCGCGTGCGTCGTCATCGCCGAGCGAGGCGCTCGACGCGAGGATCCGGAGCTGCGGATGGTCGGGGTTCAGCCCGAGCCGCTCGTACAGAACCCGGAGGATGTATCCCACCTCGGTTCCGGGTGTTCCGCGATACGTATGAAGCTCGTCAACGACGAGGTGAAACACGTTGGCGGGATCTTCAAGCCAGCGCCGCGTCGCGGCGAATATCTGATCCTCGATATCGCGCATCAGCATGATGTTCAGCATGCTGTAGTTGGTGATCAGGATGTCGGGCGGAGCATCCTGCATGTCCCACCGGCTCCACATCTCACCGCCGTCAAAGCGGGGAAAGAAGCGCTGTGCGTCGGTGCCGGCAACCCGCTGGGCGAGCGAACTCTGCCGGCGCAGCTCCGTTCTCAGTTCTGCTTCTGCGTTGTCCCGCTGCGGACTTCCAGAGATTGGCGTCCAGCCCGTATAGCGTCCAAACCAGAACCGGTGCCCCGGGCGGTTGGCGCCGAGCCACGTGCGCACCCGGTCGCTATCAAGCGCCTGGCGAAGCCGTGACATCTGATCTTCGGCCAGCGCGTTCAGCGGATAGAGAACAAGCGCGCGGATCGCCGGCGGCCGGCTCCCCATCTCGTGCGCCCGCTGCGAGATTCGCGGGTGATAAACACGATTTGCGGGAGAGCCGGCCGGCGGCGGCATCGACCACCAGTCATTGCGCGGAGCGGGCGCAATGGCAGGCCAGCCTGCAGACTCGCGGACAATGGCGGCGAGGACAGGAAGGTAGATCGACTCCGTCTTGCCCGAGCCCGTGCCGGTCAGGATCACGGTGTCCGACTGATTGGCGACGCTCGAGCGGAGCATCGCCTCCTGATGCAGGTAAAGCTCGATCGGCGCGCTGCCCCGCGGAAGAAAGAGCCCCTCCTCGGCAACGCCCGCGAGATCGTCGATATGCTGCTGGGACCAGCCCGCGCTTCCTCCAAGGACGCTGGCGGTCGCGGTGCGAACATCATGTCCGCTCAGCACGTAGCCGGGCTGAGGTTCGATCAGCGGTTCGCGATACAGGACGCCGTCGCGGTCGAGAAGACGGCGGCGCGCCTGAACCAGGTCCTCGAAGCGGAGATCGAACGGGCTGTCGAAATACCTGAGATAGGCGCTCTTTAGGCTGTCGAATGTATGGATCGGATCGGTCATATCAGTCTCAGCCCCGTGAGCGCGAGAAACAGCCTTAGGTGTTCTGGCCGGACGCCAGCAAATTCAATCTGCCTAGTTTCGCGGTCGAAGCGCGGAAGTCCGCCGCTACACAGGGCCATGCCGCGGGCCATGATCCCCGGCGGATAGAGCTGCGCCGGGAGCGACAGCGTCCCGCTATCGGGGGCCCATCGCACCACCTTGCACTTTGCCGCAGCGGCCATGCGTCCGGCACGGTCGTCGATCAGAGCGGCATCCTGCGGGCTGCTCTTGATCAGGCTTACCCAGTCCCAGTCGCGCTGGATGCGGAAGAAGCCCGCGCTTGCGGCAGCTGCTTCCGCCAACGTGGACGACACCCAATGCATCTTGGACCTGGAGAAGCGGCGGACGGTTTCGACACGCCCCTGCACCATGGGGCACGGCGTGCGCGGCCACAGGCGGACTGACGGTGTGCAAGCCAGAATCCGGATGGCGGCTTCGGTTTGGAGCGGGATGCCCGCCCGGGCGGCGGTGTCTGCTAGTAGCTCCTGAGACGAGGCCACCACCATCACCGTTGCGGGCCGGTCGCCGTTGCGTTCTGCGCTAAGGTGCGTTCCGGCAGCGCTGCAGGCGGCCGTGAGGGCGTCGAGAAGTTTCGGCGTCCGCGCGCCGCAAAGGGCCGCTGCAATCCTGCCATTCCTCGGCAGGCCGGCAAGCACCGGCGGCGCGATCTGCCAGGCATTGGGCGCGGTCCACTCGGCATGACCAAGCGTCACCGCGTCGTCGACGAAACGGCGCTCGTTCGCCGTGCCGATCAGTTGGCCAGGCAGATCGCCGATTTTTCCCGACCGGCGGTACGACATCCATTCTAAGGCCCTGTCGGTCATGAGCGCGGCCTCTTGTGGCGGCGCGCCCGCTCTCGCGCCTTTCGCCATGCGTCCTCAGCTGGCGCACCGCCGCCATCGAGCGGAAGCCTCCTGGCGGAGGCGCTTCGCACCTCGGCGACCCATAGCGGATCGATCGTGCGCGTGCCTGAAGCAGTTGGTAATGGACTGAGCCATGCAATCCGGCCCTGCCTCCGCCGCTGTCCCGATGCGGAGATGAGGAATGCTGGAGGTTCTCCGAGCAGACCCACCGCGACTGGCGCATCTGGCCGTCCCCGGAGCGCGACGGCGCCGCGCCGAAGCCCAAGGCAAACAACGGACGGCATCGCATCGGCTGCCACGACATATTCTCCGCCAGGGCCCGACACCGCCGCGCCACAGACCTGGGCGACGGCCCATGGCGCATGCGCCGAAGCGCCGAAGCGTTGCGGATGCGCGTCCCAGGCCTCCCAGCCGTCCCTAATCCAAGGGTCTTCGATGATCCGGTAGGCCGCCGAGGGTCCGGGCACGACATCGACGAGATGATCGCCCGGCCTCTCCCATCCATCGGCGGTCCAGGCGCCATCCTCGCCCAGCTCGGCCGGACGTCCATCGATCGTAACGGTCGCGCCCGCTGGGAACGGCGCGATTTCGATCCTCGGCGGACCGCCCTCCGCAAACGATGCCGCGCGGATGCGCAGGCCTTCCGAAAACCGTATCTCCGATCCGACACCAGGATCCAGGACCGTCAGACCTGCCGCGAGTCCGGATGCCGCTGCTCGGGCCGGTCGGTAGCCCGAGAGCACCGTCCAGCCATCCGGAATCCCACTCCAGTGATCGTGCGACACCAGCGCCGGCGACCCGCAAGACGCCGCCGCTGCGTGGACCGCGGCAGCGTTTTCTGACCGGCAGACGATCGTGCTTGGCGAAAGCAGACCCGCAGATCCAACCGAGATAATCCCCGGTTCGTCGGCCACCTCGCCGAAGATATGAATCCGCCGGCCGCTGCGAAGCCATTGATAGCCCTCTTCGCAATCGAGCCGGACCTCTCCTGAGAGCAGGTCCGCCGTCCACTCGATGTCGACGTCGTCGTACCGATCCTCGCTGTAGGCGCCCACCTCTGCGCCTTCGCCGAGCAGAAGCGTAATGCGGTCAGGATAGCCGGCAGGACGGGCGAGAACCGCGGAAATCGTCGCCGTGCGGCGTATCGGATGAAGCATCAGCCGCAGCTTCGCTTCCGCTGGGGCGCGAAGGGCGGCGTCAGCCGCCGCTGCCCGCTCCGAGCCCGGCGCCGCTTGCGGCGCAACCGCTCTTCGCTGTCCGCGGCGATCCCGATGCTGAGCAGGGTTCGAACGGCGCTTCCGCGTCCGGACGGGCGCGTCCGCGCTCGCGGCCTCGCCATTTGCCTCTTCGGAAATCGAATCCGAGAGAGGATCGGCGGCCGTCGGCTCCGGTTCCGGCTCCTGCTCCGCCTGCAGCCCCAGTCCCAGATCGTCGTCCGGCGGATCAGCCTGAACCGCGGACGCGTCAGCATTCAGTTCGCTTCCCGCGGAGGCGCACCCCACGGCCTCGATGCTTTCATCCTCTTCGATCGTGTCGCAGCCTTCGCGCGCGAACCCGCTGCACGCCTCCGTCTCCGGAGGTTCATCTTCAGGAGCGGGTTCCTGCGGCCGGGCTTCCTCGGACGAGCACGCAGCCAGAGCCTCATGCTCCGCTTCACCCAGCGCACCGTCCTGCGGGCCGGCCACCGGCGGCGCGGGAATGTCTGCCAAGTCGGGGCCGGAATCGGTGGACAGCTCCATGGCCGTCACGTCCGCCGGCGTGACCGCGAGCGCCGCCGCGCGCGACCCGGCGTCACCTCTCTCGTCCCGAACGAATGTGAGCTCCGGGGTCACCGCCGCCGCCGGAATCTCCGGATCGTGTTCACCGCCGGATTCCCTATCCCTCTCCACGACGATATCGGCGAGCGCAGCGGGCACGATTGCTTCCAGCGCGGGGATTGCGCTGGGAGCCGACCTCGGGACATCCGAATTCCCATCGGGGATAGATTTTTCGTCCTGTTCCGCCGACGGGCCGTCCAGAGGCAGATTCGCACCTGTCTGGGCGAGTGCAGCAGCTGGGCCAGGACTCTCAACCGGCGCATCGAAGGGCACGTCTGCTGATTCGCCCGACTCATGAAGATCTCGCACCGGCGCCGCCGGGAGGCCGCGCCGCACCCACAGCCAGATCGCGAGTGCCGGACCGCCCACAGCCGCCGCCCCAACGATCAGAAGAATGAGCCCCTCCGCCATCGGCTGATGGTTACCCGCTTGCGAGTGCGCGGCTCGTCGCCAGAAGGCCTTCCGCTACTCTCGCGACAGCCAGGCCCAGCAGCGGAGGGACAGCGTTCCCCACCTGCTTCAGCTGCTGCCACTCGCTTCCATGAAATATGAAGCCGTCATGAAAAGACTGGAGACGGGCGGCTTCGCGGACCGTGATCCAGCGGTCGTAGCTCGGGTGAATCCATTCGGACAAGTCGCGGTGCATTTGCGCGAGGATGGTGTAGGACGGCTTGTCAGGATCGAGCCGGCGCCATTTATGGCCTCGCGTGCCGTTCCAGAGTTCCTTGGGCAGGGAATCTCCTCTCGCGCCGGGCTTGAGCGCGGCAAGAATGGCCTTGCGGCGCTCCTGGATTCCCTTCGTATGATGGTTGAACAGCTCGTCCGTCTCCAGCCGGCGCCGCTTCTGCTGCGCGGAGAGGAGCGGCTGGTCGCAATCCAGCCGCATCAGCTTTTGATAGTCGGAATAGCCGTTCCGCGGCTTGCGCGGATAAGGGAGCGGGCCGTCATCTGCGGAGACTTTTTGCGGGAGGTCCGATAGCGCCTCGCGCACCGTTACAATGGCACTCGCCTTCTGGCCGTTCAGCAGCGCCGCCGCCGCTTCGGCGATGTTCCCCTCGAATTCCTGGTCATCTCTCAGTCCGAAGATGAAGACGCGGCGTCGGTCCTGCGGCACGCCGAAGTCGGACGCGAGCACGGGAACAACTGCCGTCCGGCGATAGCCTGCGGCAGCAAACGCCGACAGAATCTTAGATTTGAAATGGCCGTTCTTCATCGCGACCATGTTCGGCACGTTCTCCATCACGAACGCACGGGCCTTTACCGTCCGGCATATGCGGACAAATTCCTTATAGAGAGCATTGCGCGGGTCCGAGAGGTCGCGCGGGCCGATCTGGCTGAAGCCCTGGCAGGGCGGGCCGCCATACACAATGTCGATCGGCTGGTCCGGAAGCGCGCGGCCTCGCCCCTTCAGGAAGCCCCCAATATCCCCCTCGTGCAATTGGACTTCCGGGAAGTTTGCCGCATGTGTCCTGCAGGCCTGCGGATCGGACTCGACCGCCGACACCACCTGCCAGCCGGCCAGCCGCGCGCCCTCGCAAAATCCGCCGGCGCCGCAGAAGAGCGAAATCGCCCTTATTGTCACGAGACGACTTCCCCGGCCTTGCACCCAGGCTGTTGCGCCGCCACGTTAGCCCAAGCGCTCATAACAACTCTTCCCCCCGATTCGCGTCTTAATTGCACTCTAGCGGCAGCGCCGCCGGGAGGCTTGTAAAGGTTCGCCTGCGCTCACAGGAGACCAGAGAAGCCGCCGCAAGGTCGGGAACGGAGAGCTTCGGCGCACTCTTGTCAGGATCTATCGGCAAATTACCTCCCGCCGCGGCCTCGAAGCTATGAGCAGCCCTTTGGCAACCACCGCAGCACATGATACATTTCCTCGGATGAAAGCTCAAGCGACCCGAGGAACTGTATCGGCCGAGCCCTGCACCCAGCGCGAACGGCTCGCCATGCTTCTGCGCGAGCGGGGCATCGCCCGCCTGGCCGAAATCCGCCGGGCTGGCATCACTGCGGCCACCGTCTCCCGGCTGGAACGGGAGGGCTTCGTCACCAGGCTCGGGCGTGGACTCTATCAGCTTGCGGACGCCGCCCCTGAAGGAAATCATAGCCTTGCCGAGGCCGCCAAGCGTGTGCCCAAGGGCGTTATCTGCCTCGTCTCGGCCCTCGCCTTCCACGGCATCACCGATCAAATGCCGCGTCGGGTGTGGATCGCCATCGGTCCCAAGGACTGGAAGCCCCAGATCGACTACCCACCGCTGCGCATTGTCCGATTTGCCGACAAGTTTCTTCGCGACGGCGTCGAGACGCACGACATTGAGGGAGTCTCGGTCCCGATCTTCGGCGTGGCAAAGACCATCGCCGATATCTTTCGCCACCGCCGCTCCGTTGGGACCGACATCGCCGTCCCCGCGCTGAAAGAGGCGCTGCGCCAGCGTAAAGCCACCCCATCCGAAATCTCGGCTTGCGCCATGGGAAGCGGCGTCTGGAACGCGCTTCGCCCCTACCTCGAAGCGTTCACAGCCGATGGCTAAACCGCCGGCAAACATCGCCGCATCCGTTCGGGCGCGCCTGCTCAATCTCGCGCGGCGGACCAACCAGCCGTTCGACGTCCTTCTGACGCGCTTCGTTCATGAGCGCCTGCTCTACCGGCTTAGTCTCTCCCCCCACGCAGACCGCTTTGTCCTGAAGGGCGCCATGCTGCTCACCACTTGGCTGCCGGACACAGCCCGGGGCACGCGCGATCTCGATCTGTTGGGATTTGGCGATGCCAGTGAACAGCGCATCCTCGGCATTTTTCGCGAAGTGCTGGCGATCGCCGGCGACGATGGCGTCGCCTTCGATCTCGATGCGCTGCAGGTCGGACTGATCCGGGAGGAGCTGGAGTATGGCGGCGTCCGTCTGCGGGGTGCAGCCTCGCTCTCCGGCGCGCGCATCGCCGTCGTTGTCGATATCGGCTTCGGGGATTCCGTGGAGCCGGGCCTTGAGACGATCGACTATCCCGCGCTGCTCGACCTTCCGGCGCCGAGGCTGCGTGCTTACGCGCCCGAGACGGTCATCGCAGAAAAATTCCAGGCCATGGTTGCGCTCGGCCGCGCCAACAGCCGGATGAAGGACTTCTACGACATCTGGATCCTGACTAAGATATTTGATTTCGTGCCGGATAGACTGGCGCGGGCTATCGCAGCAACATTTGCGCGCCGGCAAACCACGGTTCCCACGGCTCGGCCAGACGCGCTCACGCCGGCTTTTGCTGAAGATCCTTTGAAGCAGCGGCAATGGGCGGCCTTCGCTTCCGATATCGACAATGCTCCCAGGCAGCTCGCATTGGTCGTGGACGATCTTGCGCCTTTTCTCATGGAGGCCGCAGCGATGGTAGACCGTCAGCCTCCGGCATAACTGCATCCGGACCCACGCTTGTCAGCTCGCCTGGGCTGACTTCGACAAAGCGGGCAGCCTCCCGGTCGCGAAAAATGCGCCGTATGGGCTATACACGACCCTTTCCAACGCATTTTGCGAAACCACCCCCACTACCCCTTCTTCGATCACGGCAATCTACGAGCGCGGCGCCAAGTCGATGGCCCATCATGTGCGCTCTTATCTCCATGCCGCCTTTAACTGGGGCATGAAGTCCGAAAACGACTAGCGGCAGCAGTCCGCTCGTCGGTTCCGGCCGAGCGTGGCGCCGCCAACTACATCGACAACCTCGTCAGTCAACAGAACGGTCGCTTCCTCGCTCCGTGGGAGGGTGACATGCTGAAAGCCTACTTCGCCCACGTGCGGAGTCCACATGGCCATGGCGCGGGGAGCCTGCCGGCGCCTACGCTTACGTCCCATCAAACAGATTGGGCCATCGAAACGGCGATGGCATGGATCAACAACCTCGCCCGCCGCTCATGATCAAATCTGCGCGGTCGCGACATAGGTGCGATTGGCGATGACGAACTCATGCAATTGCGTTGGCGGCATCGCGTTCCAGCGATGACCGAGCGCAACGGCGAATGCCGCCGGCCCCGCAAAATAAAACTGAATCCCCTGAGGTCGTAGGCGCGCGACCGCGGCGTCTGCCGACCGCTTGATCGTCGAGACACCGGCCTGCGCGGCCTTGGCCGATGAGACGGGTTCATCGAGAAAAAGCCTCAGCACCGCCTCGCTGGGGACTCCCATCGCTTGACCAAGATTCGCCGCGGGATCGCGTAGAATGCCGACCGAAATGACGAGTTGATCACCATGCAAGGCCATCGGCTGAGCGATCTGCCAAGTTGGCACCGTATCGCTCGTTGAAGGCCGATCATCGGTCGCCCACGCGCCCTCGCGCGTCGGGATCTCAAGCTCGAACCCTATCGCTGCACGCAGCGACCAGCCGATGACGATCGCAGTTGTCAAACGATAGGATCCACTGAGCGCGATCCGCGGCTCGGCATGGCGACGAAGCCAACGCGCCGTGCGATCCAGAGGCGCAACGAGATCAGCCGCCCATTGCGCGGCAGGTGGAAACTTTCCTTCCCGGCCAGAAAGCCCACTGGCATCAATTTCCAGGCTACGCTCGTTTGCCTCGTTTCGATCCGATCGAACGTGCAGCGGGAAGCTTTGCGGGAGCGGGAGCCGTCTGCCCAAACCCTCTTCGATCGTCTGGAGCAAGACCGCTCGCCCGAGTGGCAAGCCGATCGATCGCCGCGCCAGTCCGCTCAGCGCTTCGAACACCTCGGCGACCCTCTTCTGCGGCGCGTCGAGCGAAGGATAAGTCCGGTCCAGCTCAACTCCAAAAGTCGCCAGTGCAGCATCGCGATCCGGCAGATTGCGCTCGCTGACCTCGACCGACTCGGCGATGAACGCCCCTAACGAAGCGCCATAGGTCTCAACGAGCCGCCTTCGCAGTTCAGCGTCGCTTGCCGCCATCATGTCGGCGAACGGCGCGTAGAACGGACGCGCCTTGCGGACCCGGCTTGGATCCCGTGCGAGCCAGGCGATGGTGGGTGGCAGTCGCGGCGTTACCAACGTGTGAACACGCGCCGCGTGCGGGAAGGCGGTTTCAAATTGCGAGAACGTCTCAAGGACCTCGCGCACATCTGCTGGCGCCAACGAACCGGCTTTCGCCTGGAAGCGCTCGAGCAACCGCTCTCTTGGCGCATGGGGGGCAAAGAACCGGGCTTCCAAGTCCTCCAGGCCTTCAAAAATGATCTGCTCGCAGGCGGGGTTCGCCAGCCAGGCCGGTAGTCGCGCAAGGCCATCCCAAAGCTGATAATCGAACCCATCCTGGGCAATGACGCCCCCCATCCCGCGCGCGTCGGTCAGCGCCGGTGCATTCTCATTGCTGCTCAAGTTCAATCTCCAGGGAAACCGTGCGCTCGCCTCCTTGCGGATCAAACACCCACGCACCAGCCGTCAGCGTTTCCGTATCGAGCCGTACGATCATTAAAACGGCAAAAGTGCCGACAAACTGCGAGTCCCGAACAAGGTCCCGCATTGTCGCGACATCCGTACCACTTGGCTGCACAGCAAAGCTCGGATGACTGTGCCATTCGCCGATATAATTGTACCTCGTATATCGATGCTCTGTTCGATCGAAAAACCGAACTGCATCTCTTGCAGCCTGCAGCAAGTCGACAATAAAACGGGCGATCGTGCCAGGCCGAGACTGCACAGTCAGCTCCGTCACACGAAAGTCCGACGGTGCGAGCTGTTCGCCGAACAATTGACCGCCGATTTCCCTGACGCCCGCGCGCTTAAGAGCCGCGACAAGCGTTCCGGTCTGATCAGCCGGGAGCGCTATCTTCACCAAGCCACTCCCTGAACAGTTTCAGCGCGAACGACCGAGCCTCCGGATCGTCAGCGGCCGGGATGCGCTCCCCGCGCTCGCCCACATTGAGGCGGATTGTGTGGCCATGCCCGTCGAACAACCAAGCCGCTCGGTATCCCAGCAGCAGCCAAGCTGAATCGAGCGACGGCGGATTGCCGTCGAGTGTGTCGAGGATCACGCGCGCCGCGTGGCCGGCAGTCATCGTGACGGCGGCGTCATCGGCGGCCACGGGTGTCCCATCCTCCGCAAGCATCTCGTAGCGCCGCGGACCCGCCTCTGGCGGTTTGACGCCCTGAACATCGCACCAGGACAAAAACGTCGCCCGACCCTCGACGAATGGCGGATCACGGCTCGGCACACAGGTTGCAATCAGGGCACCGAGACCGCCTTCGAAAACCTCGACCGACACAAACACCCGGTCATTCGCCTCCGCTATAGCCGCCAGAAACAGTGCGGTCGCTGGATCGCCTGTCGCATCGACTATGACGTCCCCCTCTGCGACCGCCTCGACCTGCCATGCATGAGTCTTTGCCGACCGCTGCCAATTCAAATTGACGTCGATCGTCCTAACGTCTGCGCCTGGCGCGATCCCGAGAAGCCGCCGTTTCAGCCCGTGGACCTTGCGGAAGCCGATATCATGCCAATCAAGCGCATGACGCTCCAGATTCCCAGGCAACAGGACGTCGCCGTCCACTAAGGTCAGGCGATAGACACCGGAGCGCAATATTGCCTCGGCGATCTTGGATCCAGCCGAACCGGCACCAACAATCGTAACACGCTTGGCCGCGGCCTCCGCTGGCCGCGCCGACCGCGTACCGTCTTCGTCAGGCAGAACGAAGACCCGGCGACGATGGGTGCCCCCGGCGGCGATGAGATGAACTACTTCAAGCTCCGCTCCCTTGAAGATGACGACGCCAGCGGTCGACTCCGCGACCACCGCCGCCGTCTCCGGATCGAAGCCGGCGGCTTGAACCAACTCTGCTCGGTCGAGCACCCCCGCCAACGGGGCTGGCGCATCGGACACGTAGACCGGCACCTCGAAACGCCAACTGTTGAGGTCAGGCCCCGGCGGCCGTCGGGGCAACCGTCGGTCGTCATCGTCGTGAATCATGATAGGCCACACATCATCGTTAGCCATCCACCGCAGCGCGCTAAGGACATTCGCGACGCCCGCCCGGATCCTTGCGGCACAGCCCGAGCCGATCAGAACGGGATTGGCACCCCAATCGTAGGCCTGCAATTCGCCGACGTCGTGCGCCGACGGCGCCCGCTGCTCACCCTCTCCAAGAGGGTTCTCGAGTATGAGAAGGTTGTGCGCGCTGCGGAGAACATCGACGCCAGTCGCACCCGGCGTCCAGTTGTCGGGCCGCAGTTCCAGGCAGAGTGTCCCCTTGCCGTACTGATGAGTTGTCCAGCGAATCTCGCCTTGCGGTTCCACCCAAGCCGGAACCTCCGGATATTGATCCGGATAGGCCAGACGGACCGGATAGCGGTGCCCGTGCGCTACCAGAATGCCTTCCGCGCTCAGTCTGCCTTCGTGGAATCGCCAGCGCACGAGCTCATACCAGGTCTCGTCACGCGCAAGCGCCTCGATTGCGGCTTTCTCGGCTGCCAGCCTCGGTGAGTCAGTCAGCCACCAGAACTTCAAGCGAAGCCACGCGGCTTGTTGGCAGGCGCTGCCATCGCACTGGGGAATGAGTAGCCAGCCGCCACAGGTGGTGCTGCGGCGAAGCCACCGTAAGATGCCGCCTTCGCCACGTTCGCGGTCGCCTTAAATCGATCGCCGAAGACGCGCCTCCATTGGCGCGTCGCTTCCTCCATGTCATCTGCGTCCTGCGCCCGACGCGCAATGTCGGCGTAGACACGGACCTTCTCAATGAAATCCTTCCACTGAGGGACTGTCACCTTGCCGAGAATGTCATTCGACTGATCCGCAGGATCCGCGATGAAAGGTTTCTGGTCCATCGAGGCGAGAAATCCGTACGCATCATGGATATTCTTGAGAAGCTGTGCGAACGCCTCGCCATAATGCGTTTCTGCACCCGGCGCGTGGACCGAAGCGAGCACTTCGAGCACAAAGCCTTTCGGACGCCGGCCACTGGGGTTCACACGGCGCCACCACTTCAACAGCTTCACAAGCGGCTTGAAGCGGCCGTCGAACCTCTCGTTCTGTTTCGCACTCCACGAGGTATGAACTGGTGGGTTGGTGAACTTCCAGGTGCCGTTGTCGCGGTCCGGAATCATGTATCCGTTCCACGTCTGCACGACCGGAACGATATCCATATCCGCCTGCCAGGTCTCGACCCGCACGGAGCGCTTATTGATCCGCTCCACGGGGTAGCCATCGTCACCATCTTCCAGCGCGCGGCAGACCTCCTTCAGCACGTCATCGGGATGGTCGCTGGTCTCGAAATTCGTGACGATGATGATGTCGACGTCCGGCCGCTCCTCCCCGTCAGTCGATGTCCGCGGTCGGATTGACGTGCTCCGCGCGTAACTACCCGACAGGAAGCTCGAGACGTACCTGTCCTTGAACTTTTCTTGCTTTCGAAGGTGATCCCGAATTCCAGTGTGACCGCCGGATGCCTGGGACTTCGTGGTTGGGCTTGGCTCGATGTCTGCGAGCAGTTCAGTAAAGCGCGCCTGCGGAACTGGCATTTGCCCCCCAAATGGGGCACTGCCCCCGTATGTTCGCCGTTCGTTCAAATCTTGGGGATGTTCAAGCTGGCGTGCAAGTATCGTGCTCCACCACCAGAGCCAAAATGCACTGTTTTTCGCATAATTCCCAGGCCACGACGACCGAGGAGCCGCCGTCAGAGCGATATGGCATCAGCAGCTTGGTCCAATCCCGTTGTCCGTCTCCCGAATCTCCTTGACTCTAGGTCTCGAAGTTAGAACAAATAGAGAACATGACCGTTATCGTGCCTCAGGAGGTGAATTACGAGCGTGCGGCCCGAGCCCGCCATAGAATCGTTGCGCGCTCAGATCGAGAAGATCGAAGGCAGAAGCCGGCGCGTGAAATCGGTGCTCCCGTTCGGGATCATCGACATCGACTCGCGCCTTCCAGGCGGTGGGCTGACGCTCGGCGCGCTCCACGAGATTGCCGGCGGCGGTAACGGCGCGGTCGATGGCGCGGCAGCAGCGCTCTTTGCCGCCGGGATCGCGGCTCGAACCAAGGGCAAAGTTCTCTGGGTCATCACGCGGCCCGATCTCTTCGCGCCGGCGCTGGCCCAGGCAGGTCTCGCACCTGACCGCGTAATCTACGTTGAAGCCGGCAACGACAAGACCGTGCTCGCCTGCATCGAGGAAGGTCTGCGCCACGGCGGGCTCGGTGCTGTCGTCGGCGAAGTGGCACGGCTCGACATGACCGCATCACGGCGGCTCCAGCTCTGTGCGGAGGGAAGCGGGACGATAGGCATCGCATTGCGCCGGTGGCGTCGCCAGACCGATGCTGCCGATTTTGGCCAGCCCACGGCCGCAGCAACCAGATGGCGCGTCGCCGTCATGCCCTCGGCAGCCCTGCCGGTCCCCGGCGTCGGCCGCCATCGCTGGCTCCTGGAGCTGATCCGCGCCCGTGCGGGCGAAAGCGCAGATTTTGAAGTGGAGGCGTGTGATGACTCGGGTCGTCTCGCTCTTCCTGCCGAGTTGGTCCACCGACCGGCTTCGGCGGAAGGCTGGCGACGCAGCGCCTCCGGCTGAGGCGCCGCTCGCCCTGACAGGCCGTGACGGGAGAAAGCAGGTGGTGCTGGCGGTGGACGCTGCGGCACAAGCCGCCGGGGTGCGCGTCGGAATGCCGGCGACGAAGGCGCGGGTCCTCGTCCAGGGCCTCATCGTTCAAAATCACGACGCGGTCGGAGACGTCCGGGCGCTCGACCGCCTCGCGCTGTGGATGCTGCAACGCTACGCGCCGATCGTCGCCGCCGATCCTCCGGACGGGCTCGTGATCGATTCCACCGGCGCCGATCACCTCCATGGTGGCGAAGACGCCATGCTCGCCGGCCTGATCGACCGGCTTGCCGCATCCGGCGTGCAGGCGCGCGCCGCGATTGCCGATACCTGGGGCGCGGCGCACGCCTTGGCTCGCTACGCCGCCCGGCCTGCGCTGGTCGCACCGACAGGTCACGGAAGCGCGGTCCTGGCGGGCCTGCCGCTCGCGGCCCTTCGTTTGCCAGCCGACATGATCGCGGCGCTCCATGTCCTCGGCTTCGAGCGCATTGGCGATCTGCTCGCGCAGCCGCGCGCGCCGCTTACCTTGCGCTTCGGGCCGCAGCTCGGCCGCCGCATCGACCAAGCCCTTGGGGCGCTCCGCGAGCCGATCGACCCGATCCGGCCCGACGAGCTGATCCAGGTAAAGCGCAATTTCGCCGAACCTATCGGCGCGGCCGAGACTATCGCCCGCTACATCGGCAAGCTGGTCGTGCAACTCTGCGCCGAGTTAGAGGCGAAGGGACTCGGAGCCAAGCGCCTCGATCTGATCTGTTACCGCGTCGACGATCGGCTGCAAGCCGTCCGCGTCGGCACCGCCATGCCGGTGCGCGAGGCAAAGCGTCTCACGCGGCTCCTGACCGACAAGATCGAGACGATCGAGCCCGGTTTCGGCATTGATATCCTCAGCCTGACGGCGACGCTGGCCGAGCCGCTTTCTGAAAAGCAGACGCTGACGTCGATGGTCGACGACGGCGTGCCGGACGTATCCGATCTGGTCGACACGCTGATCAACCGGGTTGGCGAGCGCAGCCTCTACCGGGCCGCGCCAGTCGCGACCGAGGTGCCGGAGCGCTCGGTGTGTCGCATCGCGCCGATGGCGCCGGACACGGGCGCGACCTGGCCTGGCCATTGGCCGCGGCCGTCGCGGCTGCTCGCATCGCCCGAGCCCATCGAGACGATGGCGTTGTTGCCAGATCATCCGCCGGTCGCTTTCACCTGGCGGGGCATCCGACGACGCGTCCGTCACGCTGACGGGCCCGAGCGCATCCGGGGTGAATGGTGGCGGCGCGATGCCGAACTGACCGCCGTGCGCGACTATTTCCGCGTCGAGGACGATGCTGGCGAGCGCTACTGGATTTTCCGCTCCGGCGATGGCGAGGACCCCAATAGCGGCTCGCAGCGCTGGTTCTTGCACGGGGTGTTCGGATGACCGGCCCATCCCGCTATGCCGAGCTTCAGGTCACCTCGCATTTCTCATTTCTGCGCGGCGCCTCGTCCTGCGAGGAGCTGTTCGCCCAGGCCGCCATCCAGGGCATCGAGGCGGTCGCCGTGGTCGATCGCAACTCACTCGCCGGCATCGTGCGCGCGTTCGAAGCTGCCAAGACGACCGGCGTGCGTCTTATCGTCGGCTGCCGCCTGGATCTTGCCGACGGCGCCTCCATCCTGGTCTATCCGACCGATCGCGCCTCCTACGGCCGACTTTGCCGGCTGCTCTCGCTGGGCAAGAAGCGCGGCGGCAAGGCGAAGTGCATCCTCGAATGGCCCGATCTCGTCGCCTACAGCGACGGTCTGCTCGGCATTCTCGTTCCCGATGAAGCCGATGAAAACTGTGGCTTGCGGCTTCGCCGGCTGCGCGACGCGTTCCGCGACCGGGCCTACCTCGCACTGACGCTGCGCCGCCGGCCGAACGACCAGCTCCGCATCCACGAGCTGTCGAACATGGCCGCGCAGATGCGCGTGCCGACCGTCGCCACCAACGACGTGCTCTACCACGCGCCTGACCGGCGAATCCTACAGGACGTGGTGACCTGCATCCGGCACGGCATCACGATCGACGAGCTGGGCGACCGGCGCGAGTACGGCGACCGCTACCTGAAGCCGCCGGAGGAGATGTATCGGCTGTTTCCCCGCAATTCCGAGGCGGTGGCTCGCACGATCGAGATCGCCGCGCGCTGCCGCTTCGACCTCACGGAACTAGCCTATCAATATCCGGAGGAGCGCGACGACCCGACGCTCACCCCGCAAGAGACGCTGGAAAAACTCACGTGGGAAGGCGCTGAAGCGCGCTATCCCGAAGGCGTCCCGGATAGCGTCCGGGCGTCGCTGCAGCACGAGCTCCGCCTGATCGAGAAGCTGCGATATGCGCCATACTTCCTGACGGTGAACAGCATCGTCCGCTTCGCCCGCTCGAAGGACATTCTCTGCCAGGGGCGCGGCTCGGCCGCCAATTCCGCCGTCTGCTACGTGCTCGGCATCACCTCGATCGATCCCGGCCGCAACGACCTTCTGTTCGAGAGGTTCGTAAGCGAGGAACGGCGCGAGCCGCCCGACATCGACGTCGATTTCGAACACGAGCGGCGTGAGATCGTCATGCAGTGGGTGTTCGACACCTACGGCCGCGACCGCGCCGCGCTGTGTTCGACGGTCATCCGCTATCGCACCAAGGGCGCGATGCGCGATGTCGGCAAGGCGCTTGGCCTGACCGAGGATCTCATCAAGACGCTCTCTGGCCAGATCTGGAGTTGGTCGGAAGGCGTCGAGGACAAACACGTCGAGGCGCTCAACCTCAATCTCGGCGATCGGCGCCTGCGCCTGGCGCTCGACCTCGCGCGTCAGCTCATGGGCGCGCCGCGCCATCTGTCGCAACATCCCGGTGGATTTGTTCTCACGCACGACCGGCTCGACGAGCTGGTGCCGATCGAGCCCGCCGCGATGGTGGATCGCCAAGTGATCGAATGGGACAAGGACGACATCGACGCCTTGCGCTTCATGAAGGTCGACGTTTTGGCCTTGGGGATGTTGAGCTGCATGAAGCGCGGCCTCGACATGCTCGCCGACCACAAGGGCATCAATCTTGACCTCGCCACGATCCCGGCCGAGGACCCGCGCACCTACGCGATGATCAGGCGGGCCGACACGCTTGGCACATTCCAGATCGAATCCCGCGCGCAGATGTCGATGTTGCCAAGGCTGAAACCGCGGACCTTCTACGACCTCGTGGTGCAGGTGGCGATCGTCAGGCCCGGGCCGATCCAGGGCGACATGGTGCATCCCTATCTGCGTCGCCGCGAAGGCTTGGAGCCCGTCGTCTTCCCGAAGCCCGAGTTGGAGAAGGTGCTGGGAAAGACCTTGGGCGTGCCGCTCTTTCAGGAGCAAGCCATGCGCGTCGCCATTGAGTGCGCGGGCTTCACGCCCGGCGAAGCCGACATGCTGCGCAAGTCGATGGCCACCTTCAAGTTCACCGGAGGCGTCTCCAGCTTCAAGGAGAAGCTGATCAAGGGAATGGTCGAGAACGGCTATGAGCGGGATTTTGCGGAGGCCACGTTCAAGCAGCTCGAAGGTTTCGGCTCCTACGGATTTCCGGAGTCGCACGCAGCCTCTTTTGCGCTGATCGCGTATGCCAGCGCCTGGCTGAAATGCTGGCATCCGGACGTCTTTTGCGCAGCGCTGCTCAACGCCCAGCCCATGGGGTTCTATGCGCCGGCGCAGATCGTCCGCGACGCGTTGGAGCACGGCGTGGAGATCCGGCCCGTCTGCGCCAATGCCTCACGGTGGGACTGTACGCTGGAGCCGACGGACGACGACGGCCGATTTGCCGTGCGCCTAGGGCTGCGCATGGTCAAAGGTCTAGCCAACGCGCACGGAGCCACGATTATCGGCGCGCGGGCCGACAAGCCCTTCGCCTCGATCGATGCTCTCTGGCGTCGCGCAGGCGTGCCATCAGCCGCTCTGGTCCAGCTCGCCGAGGCTGACGCCTTCCGTCCCGCGCTGGGGCTCGCCCGTCGCGAGGCGCTGTGGGCCATCAAGGCCTTGCGGGATGAACCGCTGCCGCTCTTCGCCGCCGCATCGGCGCGCGAGGCCGAGATCGTGCCGGAGCTCAAGGAACCGGCCGTCGTGCTGCGCCCCATGACGGCGGGCAGCGAAGTCGTCGAGGATTATGGACACGTCGGGCTGACACTCCGAGCGCACCCCCTCAGCTTCCTGCGGGAGGATCTTCGCCGGCGGCGCATCGTCACCTGCGCCGAGGCTATGGCGACGCGCGACGGTCGCTGGCTCGAGGCGGCTGGCATCGTCCTCGTCCGCCAGCGCCCGGGCAGCGCCAAGGGCGTGATGTTCATCACGATCGAGGACGAAACCGGCATCGCCAACCTCGTGGTCTGGGCCAAGGTGTTCGAGGCGAACCGGCGTGCCGTTATGTCAGCCAGCATGATGGCGGTCCGAGGCCGCATTCAACGCGAGGGCGACGTTGTCCATCTGGTCGCCCAGCGGATCACAGATTTATCGGCCGACCTCGCCAGCGTCGGCAGCCGCGAAGCGGCGTTTCCGCTGCCCCACGGCCGCGGTGACCAAATCCGCAACGGCGGCTCCGGTCCCGATCCGCGCGAGCTGCCGCCCAAGGGGCTGCGCACCCGCGACATCTATGTCCCCGACCTGCACATCGACACGATAAAAGTGCGCAGCCGCGATTTCCACTAATCGAAATTTTGCCAAGCCTCGGATAAGCTTGGCATCAGCGTGCAGGCGGAGGGAATCCGGAATCGGGCAGCGTGAAACGCTTCCGACGGCAAGGATTAATCCAATGAAGAAGTAACCGAAAACATCTCGGGGCGTAGAGGGGGTCTCAATTGCTCGAACGTATCCAACTGCTTCGCAATATCGGGCAATTCGACTCGGTAAATGCCGGCGCTCAACTCCCGCTCGCCAAGCTCACATTGATCTATGCCGAAAATGGTCGAGGCAAGACCACGCTCGCGTCGATACTGCGATCGCTCGGGACGGGCGTCGCCGATCTTGTATTGGAGCGCCAAAGGCTCGGAGCCGCGAATCCGCCGCATGTCGTGCTCGGCATCGCAGGGACAACCGTACAGTTTCATAACGGGGCATGGCCGGCGCCAATGCCCGAGATCGCGATATTCGACGACGCTTTCGTCGCGGCCAATGTCTGCTCGGGCGTCGAGATCGGAGCCGGCCACCGTCAGAACCTGCATGAGCTGATTCTCGGCGCCCAGGGTGTCGCCCTCAACGCCGCCCTCCAGGGCCACGTCGCTCGCATCGAGGAGCATAACCGAGCTCTCACCCAAAGGAGCAATGCCATCCCCGCTGCCGCCCGTGGCGACATGGAGGCCGACGATTTCTGCGCGCTGCCGGCGAACCCCGATATCGACGCGGCGATCGCCGCCGCCGAACGGAATCTGGCGGCGGGCCGCTCAGCGGAGGCCATCAGACAACGGCCGGAATTCCAACCGCTTTCGCTTCCCAGCTTCGACCTCGCCGCGATAAACGCATTCCTGGCGCGCACGCTTCCGGACCTTGAAGCCGAGGCTGCAGCGCGTGTCAGGGATCATCTACGCAGCCTTGGACGCGGTGGAGAGGCGTGGGTCGGCGACGGCATGACGCGCATCCGGCCAGCATCCGTAGGCCAGGACCACGAAGTCTGCCCGTTCTGCGCCCAGGATTTGGGCGGCTCTCCAGTTATCCAGCACTATCAAGCCTATTTTAGCGAGGCGTATCGAAATCTCAGGACGGCGATCAACGATGCCGGACAGGGCATCAACACGATACATGCCGGCGACGTGCCTGCGGCCTTCGAAAGAGCCGTGCGGGTCGCCGTGGAAAATCGCACCTTCTGGAACGCCTTCACCGATGTTCCGGAAGTGAATATCGATACCGCCGCAATCCTCCGCGCCTGGACCTCCGCCCGACTCGTCGTGTAGCCATCTCGTTCTGTGCGCCAAGGAGTTGCCAGACATATTTGTCTTCCTAAGACCGCTT